>CAYRWZ010000005.1:0-12720 GCA_964428065.1 uncultured Comamonadaceae bacterium
TAGCAGCGATAGGCCTTGCCCTCTGCCAGAAGCTGGCGCGCCACTTCGGCGTGGCGGGCGGCGCGGGCGAACTGATAGACCACCTCGCCATCCCAATCGAGGCCCAGCCATTTCAGCCCGTCCAGAATCGCCTCCACCGCCTCCGGCGTGGACCGGGCGCGGTCGGTATCCTCGATCCGCAGCAGGAACTTGCCGCCGGTGTGGCGGGCATAGAGCCAGTTGAACAGCGCGGTGCGCGCGCCGCCAATATGCAGGAAGCCGGTCGGGGACGGGGCAAAACGGGTAACGACGGTCATTCTTCGCAATCTTGATCAAAACTGTGGAAGCAGGGCTGCCATGTAGCACAGAAGCGCGGCGAGGGCGACTCGCCGATAGTGCCGGTTCGATCAAACTATGGCGTCGGTTTCATAAGGCGAGGCATGACGGCTATCCGCCCCTGCTCATGGCTGCTATTTTGGGCAGTGCCCCATTGCGAAAAATCCCGTAAAACGTGTTTATCGTCAAAAACATATGCGCCTGGATTGCGGCGTCCGATCAGGCCGGTCGCTGGATGCCCTGGCTGGCCGTCGCCTTCGCGCTGGGGGCGGGGAGTGCAATTCAGGGGCTGATGCCGGGTGATCCGCTGCTGCTGATCGGCGCGGCGGTTGCCTGTGCCGGGCTGGCGCTGCTGCCGGGCTGGACCGGCGGGTTTGCCGTCTGGCTGCCCCGCATCGGCTTCGGGCTGGCGGCCCTTCTGGCCGGTCTGGCGGCGGGGCAGGCGCGGTTGATGGCGGCGGACGCGCCGATCCTGACGCGCGCGGTGACCATCGCCAGCTTGGAGGCAAAACTGGCCGCCGTCGAATGGATCGATAGCGGGCCAGCCGGATCCGCCCGCCGCGTGGTGCTGGAGGATCTGCACGCCGATTCGACCGGCTTGCCGAACCCGCTGCCGCGCCGGGTGCGGGTGACGGTGGCCGCCCATCACTGGCCGATGACCGACCCGCCCTTGCGCATCGGTGACCGGGTACAGTTGCGTGCCCGGCTGGAGCCGATTCCGCCGCCCGCCATGCCGGGCGGGTTCGATTTGCAGCGGTTCTTGTATTTTCAGGAAATCGGCGCGATTGGTCGCAGCCTGTCGCCGCTGACCCGCAGCGAACGGGCCGGGGAACACGAACAAGCGGGGGATGCCGATTGGCTGGCCAGCCTGCGCCTGCGGCTGGGGGAAGCGATCCGGGCGGCCCTGCCGGGCGATACCGGCGCGATTGCCGCCGCGCTGACCATCGGCGATCAATCGGGTATTTCCGATGCCACCATGGCGGCGATGCGCGATTCCGGGCTGGCGCATATCCTGTCGGTATCCGGCCTGCATATCGGCCTGGTGGCGATGATCGTTCTGCTGACGGTGCGCCACGGGCTGGCGCTGATCCCGCCGCTGGCGCTGCGCATCGATACCAAGCCGCTGGCCTGCGCCGTGGCGCTGGCGGCGATTGGCGCCTATGCCGCGCTGGCCGGGTGGAACGTGCCGGTGCAGCGGTCTTTTCTGATGGCCGGGTTTGCCCTGCTGGCGGTGATGATCGGCCGCAATCCGCTGTCGATGCGCGGGGTTGCCGTCGCCGCCCTGGTGGTGCTGGCCTGGACGCCGGAAAGCCTGTTCGGCCCTAGTTTCCAGATGTCCTTTGCCGCAGTGATCGGCCTGATCGCCGGATATGAGTGGCTGGCGCCGCGCCTGGCCCAGGCCCGCCTCACCCTGACCGACCGGTTGAGCGGTGTTTGGGGTGGGGATTGGCTCGCCCGCCTGGCGATTGGCTGTTTGAGCCTGATTCTGACCTCGCTGATCGCCTCTTTCGCCACGGCGCCTTTTGCGCTGTACCATTTTCAGCGCCTGTCGCTGGTTGGGGTGCTGACCAATCTGCTGGCGGTGCCGCTGGCCGGGTTTGCGGTGATGCCCGCCGTGATCCTGGCCCTGATCGGCTTTGCCCTTGGCCTGCCCGAACCGGCCCTGTGGTTGCTTGGGCTGGCGGTCGATGCCCTGATCGCCCTGGCTGATTTTGGTGCCGATTTACCCCTGGCCGGCCTGCGGCTTCCCGCCTTGCCCGATAGCGCCCTGCTGGCCTTGGCCCTGGCCGGGCTGTGGCTGTCCCTGTGGCAGGGGCGGCTGCGCCTGCTGGCCCTGCCTGCGTTGGTTCTGGGCATCGGCCTGGCCGCTGCCAGCCGCCGCCCCGATCTGCTGGTTGCCCCCGGCGGCTTTCCGGTGGTGCTGCGCCAGGAAGACCGCTTGCTGATTGCCGGGGACCGCGCCGGGCGCTGGATCCGCGACACCTGGGCCGACCGTCTGGCCGCCGATTTTGTTGCGAATGCTGACCCGGCCCGGACGGAAATCTTGCGCTGCGACGGGATCGGCTGCCGTTTCCTGTTGCCGGATGGTTCGGCCGTTGCGGTTACCCGCCGGGCCGAAGGGTTCCGCGACGATTGCCCGGTGGCGGCGCTGATCGTCACCCCGCTGTACCGCCCGAAGGATTGCGCCGCGCCGCTGGTGTTCGACCGTCGCCTGATGCAGCAGCAGGGCGCAATCGCCCTTTGGGTCCGCCCGGATGGCGGGTTCGACTGGCGGTCCGATGCGCAGGTCAGGGGCAACCGCCCCTGGGTTCGGCCTTAGTCAGCTTCGGCGGATGATCCCCAATCAATAGCGGCGGATCAGGCCGACCAGCTGCCCCTGCACCTGCACCCGGTCCGGGCCGAAAATGCGGGTTTCATAGGCGCGGTTGGCAGGTTCCAGCGCAATCGACGCACCGCGCCGCCGCAGCCGCTTCAGCGTCACTTCGCCATCGTCGATCAGGGCGACGACGATTTCGCCGTTTTCAGCGGCCTGGGTGCGGCGGATCAGCACGATATCGCCATCGTGAATGCCCGCTTCGACCATCGAATCGCCCTCCACTTCCAGCGCATAATGGTCGCCCTTGCCGACCAGCATACCGGGAATATCGATCCGGTTGTTGGTGTCGCGCAGCGCTTCGATCGGCGTTCCGGCGGCGATCTTGCCCAGCAGCGGCAGGCTAGTGACATTGGCGGCGCGTGAGGCCGCCTGCTCCATCAATTCGCGGGACCGTGGGCTGGTCACCAGCGAATCGCCCAGCGCCACGGTTTTCAGCGCCGCTTCCGCCTGGGCGGCCAGGGTGGCCGGATGGGCGGGCGGGGCGGCGCTGTGTTCCGGCAGCTTGGTCACTTCCAGCGCCCGGGCGCGATGGGGCAGGCGGCGGATGAAGCCGCGTTCTTCCAACCCGGTGATTAGCCGGTGAATCCCGGATTTGGAGCGCAGGTTCAGCGCATCGCGCATTTCATCGAAAGAGGGCGATACGCCCGTTTCCGCCAGACGGCGGTGAATGAACAGCAGCAGCTCGTGCTGTTTGCGGGTCAACATGGCGGCACAACCCCTTGTTTCGTTGGGCAGCCCCGCCAGGCGACTGAGAGCACGACGGACAGCCGGAAGTGAGAATCGGAACAAAGACTAAACAGACCAGCATTGTTCTATTTTAGTTCCAAGTTCTCGTCAAGTCCCGCTTGTGCCGTCCGCCTAAGACCATTGCTTAATATTGCTGACCGAACTGGGGAAAGGGCAGCACCATGACATCCGCCCCATCGGCGCGGGCGGGATCATGTGGCGGGCGGACAATGAATCCGTCGGCGGCCGCGATGGTGCGTAGCATGGAGGAATCCTGCACTGCGAAGGGCGTTGCGATCATCCGGCCATCGGAGCCGCGCGACAGACCAGCGCGGATATAATCCTGCCGCTGGTCATTTTCCGGCAGGGTGCCGGACAGGATAGCCGTCTCCAAGGTTTCTGCCGGTTCCGGCAGCCCGGACAGGATAGCGATAGCAGGCACCAGGAACAGCAGCCCGCACACCAGGGAGGAAACCGGATTGCCCGGCAGGCCCAGCATCGGCGTGGTGCCGAGTCGCCCGAACATCAGCGGCTTGCCGGGGCGCATGGCGATTTTCCAGAAATCGAGCACCAGCCCCTCCGTCTCCAGCCCGGCGCGGATCAGATCATGCTCCCCCACCGAGGCGCCGCCGGTGGTGACCAGCAGATCGGCCCCGCGCGCGCCCTGGGCCAGATGGCGCAAGGCATCGATCCGGTCGGGGGCGATGCCCAGCTGGATCGCCTCGCCCCCCGCAGCCTCCACCAGCGCGCCAAGGCCGATGGCGTTGGAACTGACAATCTGGCCAGGGGCGAGCGGTTCGCCCGGCCGCACAATCTCATCCCCGCTGGCCAGAATGGCGATCCGGGGCCGCCGGTAAACCCGCAGCCACGGATGGTTCATCGCCGCAGCCAGGGCCAGGTCGCGCACGGTCAGGCGGCGTCCGGCGGGCAGGCCGGTTTCGCCTTGGGTGAAATCCAACCCGGCCCGGCGGACATAACGGCCGGCCGGCGCGCTTTCCTCTGCAATCACGAACTCCCCCTCGCGCCGGGCATTCTCCTGGATCAGGATGGTATCGGCGCCGGCGGGCAGCGGTGCGCCGGTGAAGATCCGCGCACACTCGCCGTGGCCAAGTGTGCCAGACCAGACGCTTCCAGCCGGAATATCTGCCACCTGGGTCAGGCGGGCGGGGACAGCGGCGATATCAGCTGCGCGCACCGCCCAGCCATCCATGGCGGAAACCGCCAGCGGCGGCTGGCTGACCCGGGCGATCACCGGTTCGGCCAGCACCCGGCCCAGGCCAGCGCTAACCGGAACATCCTCCACCCCGGTGCGGTGTTCCGCCAGCGCGTCCAAAATCCGCTGGCACGCCTCTGCCACCGAAATCATCGGGTGCTTCCCCCAGGGGATTCAGGCGCGCGATACTCGCCTGATTTGCCGCCCGCCTTGTGCACCAGATGGATATCGCCGATCCGCATGCCCCGGTCGATCGCCTTGCACATGTCGTAAACCGTCAGGGCGGCGACGGTGACGGCGGTCAGCGCCTCCATCTCCACCCCTGTCTTGCCGGTCAGCTTGCAGGTGGCGGTGATATCGACGGCATTGCGCCCCGGATCGACGGTCAGATCGACCGAAACGGCGGTTAGGGCCAGCGGGTGACACAGGGGGATCAGATCCGGCGTGCGCTTTGCCCCCATGATCCCGGCCAGCCGGGCGACCGACAGCACATCGCCCTTCTTGATCCCGCCCTCCAGGATCCGGGCGATGGTGGCGGGTTCGGCATAAACGCTGGCGCGGGCCGTGGCGCTGCGTTCGGTATCGGCCTTGCTGCCGACATCGACCATGACGGCATGGCCTGCGGCATCGAAATGGGTCAACTCGCTCATAGTAGGGTCCGGCTCTCACTCTTTAACAGACGCTTTAACTGGCGGGCGGCGGCTTCGGCTGAAGGTATAAGTCAACTGGGGATGCGGCCAAGCGGTTTCGACAGCAAAGCGCTTTTCAGCGCCCGGTTGCTCTGCCTATAGTCCGCGCCATGAGCCGTATGACAAGTCCGACCCCATCCTCCACGCCATCTACCGCGCGCCGCCGCGACAGTTTGCGCCAGCATCTGTTGAGTGCGGCGGCCCTGGTGATTGGCGGGCTGGGCATCGGGCTGGTGGTGGGCAGCCTGCTGCCCTCGCGCGAGGGGGCGGAGATCGCGCTGGTCGATCCGGCCTATCGGCCAGAACCTTACATGCTTGGGCCGCCGGATCCGTCGCCTGCACCGGCAGAGCGGCCGCCTGCTGAATGGCCGCAATTTGGCGCCCCGGCGACGCCTGAGACCCGGCCTGAGACCCGGCCTGAGACTCGGCCTGAGGCCCCGTCCGCCGCATCCCGGTCGGCAGAACCGCGCGCGGTTCCCGCCGATGCGCCGATGGTGGTGGATGGCGAAACCGCCGCCCTGCCGGTTCCAATTCCGCCGCCCCATACCCCGGCCGATGCGGCCTGGAAGCGCCATGCCGTGCCGCTTGCACCGGATTCGCTTGCCAATGCAGTACCCGCGCGGCCGCGTGTGGTGATCGTGATTGACGATATGGGGGTGGACCGGCGCGGATCGTCCCGCGTGGTGGGGCTGCCGGGTCCGTTGACCCTGTCCTATCTGCCCTATGCCAAGGATCTGGCCCTGCAAACGCGGGAAGCAAAGGCGCGCGGCCATGAGCTGATGCTGCATATCCCGATGCAGCCCGAATCCGACACCAAGGATGCCGGGCCGGAGCCGATCCGCGTGACGCTGGCGGATGAAGAATTGCGCCGCCGCCTGCGCAACGATCTGGCCGCCTTTACCGGTTATGTGGGCGTCAACAACCATATGGGCAGCCGCTTCACCGCCAACCGATCCGGCATGCAGGTGGTGATGGACATGCTGAAGGAGCGCGGCCTGTTTTGGCTGGACAGCAAAACCACCCCGCGCACGGTCGGCCCCGATGTGGCGCTGCGCTGGGGCGTGCCGCACCTGGAGCGGGATGTGTTTCTGGACGATGATCCGTCAGAGGCAGCAGTGCGCCGCCAGCTGGCGCTGACGGAGCAGGTGGCCCGGCGCAAGGGCGTGGCCATCGCCATCGGCCATCCGCGCGCCAGCACGACCGGCCCGCTGGCCGACTGGCTGGTGGACCTGCCGAACAAGGGGCTGGCGCTGGTGCCGATCAGCGCGGTCGTACAAGACCGATATCGCTGATCGGATTTACCCTTCGGCCCAGGTTTTATGGACTAATAGAGGCTGTTGACCTGCTGGCGGTCGATCCGTACCGGGAAGCGGGCGCGCAGGGCGGTTTGCAGCTGCTGCACCAGATCGCGCCCGGCTGCTTCTGCCAGTTGGGTTTCCAGCGCCGCGCGCTGGTCTGCCATCGCTGCCGGATCGGCGGGCTGGATCGCGGTCAGCCGGGCGACGACATAGCCATCGGCCGCACGCGCCACCACAATCGTGTCAACATCCGCCGCTGCAAACAGATCGCTGATCGCGCTGGCGGGCAGGGCAACCGCACCGGCGGCACCGGCATCGCGGGTGAAGGGTTCGGCCGTGGTCACGGTCAGCCCCTGGGCCGCCGGGGCCAGCGCCCCGGCCTGCTTTGCGGCATCGGCAATCGACTGGGCCTTGGCCATGGTTTCGGCATCGCGGCGGGACTGGCGCCAGCCTTCCACCACCTGATCGCGCACCTCTGCCAGCGGGCGCAGTGCGGCATCGGTCACGCTGTCCACCCGCACCACGGCGAAGACGCCGCCGGGCAGTTCCACCATGCGCAGCGGGTCGCTCGGGC
Organism: uncultured Comamonadaceae bacterium; assembly: GCA_964428065.1. Taxonomy (GTDB): domain Bacteria; phylum Pseudomonadota; class Alphaproteobacteria; order Elsterales; family Elsteraceae; genus CAYRWZ01. Next base: position 7,193 of record CAYRWZ010000005.1, read on the forward strand.
GGCTTTCAAAGGCAAGGCGCGCCAGATCGGTCCGCAGCCCCTGCTGCGCCGGGGTGGCTTCGGTTGCAGTGGCGCCGCGCCGGTCGATCTGTTGCAGGGTTTCCACGGTCACGCCGACGCCGGCGGCGATTTCCTCCAGCCGGGCGCCGTTCGCGGCCAGCTCGTCCATCTTGTTCGACCGTTCGAACACGATGTCCAGGCGGCGTTCCTGCAGAATATCCTGTTCCAGGGTGGTACGGATCTCGTCGAACGACGGCTCCACCTTGGGCGTGATGGTTGTGACCTTGATCACATGCCAGCCGAAATCGCTTTTCACCGGGTCGGTCACGCCGCCAGCGGGCAGGGAGAACGCGGCATCGGCCACCGGGGCGGGCAATTCTTCCCGCCGCAGATCGCCCAGAATCGCAGCATCGCGGCTTTGCCCGGCGGCTTCGGCCAGAGCCAGGAAATCGGCCCCGGCGGCCTTGGCCTGGGCGGCAATCTCCTTCGCCTTGGCTTCGTCCGAAATCAGAATCTGCTGGATGCCGCGCCGTTCCGGCTGGCTGATCGACGGCAGACGCTGGGCATAAAGGTCGCGCAGTTCTTCCTCGCCGATTTTCAGATCGCCGCCGACGGTCTGGGCCGACAGCACGGCATAAGAAATGCTGCGCCGTTCCGGGGCAGTGAAACGCTGCGGGTTGGCCTTGTGGAAATCGTCCAGGTCCTTGTCGGTCGGCTGCACCGTGGCCGGAAGCTCGACAAAAGGCAGGGTGGCATATTCCGCCACCCGGCGTTCCAGCCGGTATTTCAGAATCTGGTCCAGGATCACGCCGGGCACGCGCGCCGGGCCAGTCACGGCCTCCACCACCTGGCCGCTGGCCATATCGCGGCGCAATTCGTTGACGAACGTGCTTTCGGAATAGTTCAGCCGCGCCAGCACCATGGCGAACTGGGTGCGGTCGAACTGGCCCTGGCTGTTCTGGAAGGCGGGATTGGCCTGAATGGCGCGCCGCACCAGTTCGTCCGACACCACCAGCCCCAGGCGCTTGGCTTCTTCCTGCAACAGGCTGCGGGCGACCAGCTGATCTACCGCCTGGTCGATAATGCCCAGCTGCTGCAACTGTTCGCGCGGCAGGTTGCCGAACACGCGGCGGATCTGGTCCAGCTCGCGGCTGATGGAGGCAGAGACGCTGCGCGCATCAAGCTCGGTATCGCCCACGGCCACTGCCGGGCCCTGCATAGTGGAGCGGTTGATATAGTCCGTAATGCCCCAGGCCCCGAAGCTGATGATCAGCAGAATGAACAGAACCTTGACGATCCAGCTTGCGGCTTTCCCGCGCATCGCTTGTAGCATCGGACTTCAACCTATATGTGGGCCAGACTATTGCGCCGAACCATAGGGCCGCCGCCCGCAACGGGCAAGCGACATCGCGCAGACAGCGGCGGACAAGTGTCACAGGCGGGACAAGCAGCCCCGCCCATGCTATTCAACCGCGCCACGATACAGGTTACCGCAAGAAAAGGGGACGTGTGTGCCATGACCATGAGTGCGACCAAGGCTGCCAAGCTGATTGCCGGAAACTGGAAAATGAATGGCGACCGGGCGCAGGCGCTGGCCTATGCCGCCGCGCTTGCGGATGCAGCCAAGGGGGCGGAGTGGCCGAAGGCAGCGACCGTTCTGGTCTGCCCGCCCGCGCCGCTGGTTCCGGTTCTGGCCCAGGCGCTGGCCCAGGCGCTTGTCGGCACCCCGGTCCGGGTTGGCGGGCAGGATTGCCATGCGAAGGTCAAGGGCGCCCATACCGGCGATACGTCTGCCGCGCTGCTGGCCGATCTGGGCGCGACGGCCTGCATCGTCGGCCATTCCGAACGGCGCACCGATCATGGCGAAACCGATGCCCAGGTGAAGGCCAAGGCAGAAGCGGCGATTGCCGCCGGGCTGCTGGCCATCGTCTGCGTTGGAGAGACCGAAGCGCAGCGCAAGGCGGGCGAGGCGCTGGCAGTGGTGGAACGTTTACCCCGTTTGCCTTATCGTCCCGTGGCGTGGAACGGCAAATCCGCGCCTCCCTCCCGGCTGGGGCCAGTGCCGCCACCTGCGCCATCGCCTATGAGCCGGTCTGGGCCATCGGGTCCGGCGCAACCCCGACGACGGCGGAGATTGCCGAGGTTCACGCCCATGCCCGGCGCGTGCTGACCAGCCTGTTGCCGGACGGGGCGGCCGTGCCGGTGCTCTATGGCGGGTCGGTCAAGCCCTCCAACGCGGCGGAGATTCTGGCGATTGCCGATGTCGGCGGGGTGCTGGTCGGCGGGGCCAGCCTGACCCCCGCCGATTTCCTGCCGATCATCCGCGCTGCCGGTTGATCGCCTCCAGCCTATTCCGCCGCGCTGCGCTGGATCGGCCAAGAGCGGTCGGAATTGGCGCCGGAATTGCGGTCGGAATTGGCGCCGGAATTGGAGGGGGGCTGGTCGGGTTCGTCCTTCGGGCCGATGATCGGGCTGAACAGCCGGGTGATCAGGCGCGACAGATCGTCCATCAGGGTGAAGAAGGACGGCACGAAGATCAGCGACAACAGGGTTGAGACGATCAGCCCGCCGATCACCGCAATCGCCATCGGGGCGCGGAATTCGCCGCCATCGCCGGTGCCCAGCGCGCTGGGCACCATCCCGGCGACCATGGCGATGGTGGTCATGATGATCGGGCGGGCGCGCTTGCGGCCGGCATCGATGATCGCTTCGGTCCGGGGCACGCCGCGCGCCATTTCCTCCACCGCGAAATCAACCAGCATGATGGCGTTCTTGGTCACGATGCCCATCAGCATCAGGATGCCGATGACGACCGGCATGCTGATCGGGTTCTGGGTGATCAGCAGGGCCAGGAACACCCCACCCGCCGACAGCGGCAGCGACATCAGAATGGTGATCGGCTGGAACACGCTGGCGAACAGCAGGATCAGCACCGCCAGCACCATCATGATCCCGGCGCCCATTGCCTGGGCAAAGCCCTTGAACACATCGGCCATAATTTCCGCATCGCCGGTGGTCACCAGCCGCACCCCGGCGGGCATGTTCTGGGCTTCCGGCAGGCTGAACGCAATCGTTTGCGCCTGCCCCAGCGCCAGCGTCGGGGCCAGGTCGGTGCCCAGAATCACCCGGCGTTCGCGGTTATACCGGTCAATCGAGGATGGCCCCTGGGAATAGCTGACATCGGCCACGGCGCTGAGCGGCACCGGCAGGCCGTTGGCGCCGGTCACGGTGACGGTTTGCAGCAGATCGGCCTCCGCCCGCGCGCTATAGGGCAGCATGACCCGGATTGGCACCAGCCGGTCGCCTGCGTTGAACTTGGCCAGATTGGCGCCGATATCGCCCAGGGTTGCCACCCGCACCGCTTCGGAAATGCCTTCGGTGGTGACGCCGAACCGGCTCATTTCCTCCAGTTTCGGGGTGACACGGATTTCCGGGCGGTCCAGGCCCGCGCTGGCCGACACATTGATGAAGCCGGGCTGACGGCGCATCGCCGCTTCCAGACTGCCAACCGCAGCCGACAGGGCCACCGGATCGTTCCCGGCGACGGTCAGGGCCAGTTCGCGTTCCCCGCGGTCGTTCACATACCAGGTGCGGATATCCGGCACGCCTGCGATCTGCGCCGAAATCGCCGCTTCCAGTTCTTTCTGCGTCCGCTCCCGCGTGCTTTTGTGGGTGTAGGTGATATAGATGGTCGCCTTGCGCAGTTCGCGCACGCCGGTCGGCGTGGTGCCGCCGATGACGAACACGCTGGTCACTTCCGGCAGGCTCCGGATTTCCTGGGCTGCGGCATCGGTCTGGCGGCGCATGTCGTCGATGGTGACGCCGGGCGCCATTTCCAGCGCCATGACCGAACGGCCGATATCTTCCGGCGGCAGGAAGCCGGTCGGCAGCAAGGACGTGCTCATGAACGAGGCGACGAACAGCCCCAGGCCAGCCAGCAGGGTCAGGAAGCGATAGCGCACCGTGACCGCCAGAAAGCGGGTATAGGCGCGCATCAATCCGCCATCGTGATTGTCCACATGCTTGGTCGGCCGCATCAGATAGGCGGCCATCATCGGGGTGATCAGCCGCGCGACCAGCAGCGAGAACAGCACGGCCACCGCGACGGTCAGCCCGAATTGCTTGAAATACTGGCCGGGAATCCCGCCCATGAAGCTGACCGGCGCGAACACAGCCACGATGGTCATGGTGATGGCGATGACTGCCAGGCCGATTTCGTCCGCCGCTTCGATGGCCGCGCGGTAGGGCGATTTGCCCATGCGCATGTGGCGGACGATGTTTTCGATCTCCACAATCGCGTCATCCACCAGAATGCCGGTGACCAGCGTAATCGCCAGCAGACTGACCAGATTGAGGGAGAAGCCCATCACCTCCATCGCAAAGAAGGTGGGGATGATCGACAGCGGCAAGGCAATCGCGGTGATCAGCGTGGCGCGCCAGTCGCGCAGGAAGATCAGCACTACGACGACCGCCAGGAACGCCCCTTCGATTAGCGTCGTCATCGCCGATTCGTAATTGCCCAGGGTATAGGCCACCGAATCGTCGATCAGGCTGTAGCTGACGCCCGGATTATCGGCGGCCAGCGTTGCCATGCGCTGTTCCACCACGTCCTTGACCGATTGTTCGCTGGCGCCCTTGGTGCGGAAGATCGACACGCCCACCACTGGCGTGTCGCCGTTCAGCCGGGCGAAGCTGCGCTGTTCCTCATAGGCGTCGGTGATGGTGCCAAGGTCGCCCAGCGTCACTTCCCGCCCGCCGGACAGGATGATCTTGGTGGCGGCCAGCTGATCGATGCTGCGCGCCCCGGCCAGGGTGCGGATCGATTGTTCCTGCCCGCCGATTTCAACGCGCCCGCCCGCCAGATCGACACTGGTGGCCCGCACCTGCCGGTTAACCTCGCCTGCCGTAATGCCCAGCGCGCTCAACCGGTCGGGGTCCAGATCGATGCGGATTTCGCGGTCCACCCCGCCGATCCGGTCCACCTGACCAACGCCGCGCAGGCCCAGCAGCGCCCGCCGCACAACATCGTCGGCATGCCAGGACAGTTGCTCCAGCGTCATCGCCGGGGCGGAAATGGCATAGGTCAGGATCGCCTGTCCGGCCACGTCGGTGCGCGGGCTGAGCGGCTCGTCAATCGTGCGCGGCAGATCGGCGCGGATCTTCGCCACCGCGTCCTTGACATCGTTCAGCGCCCGGTCGGTATCCACTTCCAGCCGGAATTCGATGGCGACCAGCGAACGCCCGTCGGTGATGGTGGAGGAGATGTTCTTCACCCCGGTCAGGTTGGCGACCGCATCTTCAACCTTCTTGGTGACCTGGGTTTCCAGTTCCGACGGGGCAGCGCCGGATTGCGTGACAGTGACCGAGATCACCGGCACGTCGATGTTCGGAAACCGGGTGATCGGCAGATCGCGGAAGGTGAACAGCCCCAGGACCATCAGCACCACGAACAGCACGATGCTCGGCACCGGCTTGCGGATCGCCCAGGCGGAAATATTCATCGACATGGCGGGCAGCCCTTCCGGTTA
>CAYRWZ010000005.1:12733-29265 GCA_964428065.1 uncultured Comamonadaceae bacterium
CTGGCTGGCGGTTTGCTGAGGTTGCGGCATCGGGCGCACCTTGTCGCCCTGGCGCAGGAAGGTGCCGGAAATGGCAACCACCTGATCGCCTTCGGAGAGGCCGCGCGTGATTTCAACCTCCCGCCCGGTCTTTAGGCCAACTGAAACCGGCCGGGTTTCCACCACGCCATCCTTGACCACCTGAACCCGGGCGCCATCGGCGGCGAACAGCACGGCAGAGGTGGGCACGGCAATCCCGGTGCGGCGGGCGATTTCCACCGTGCCGCGGCCAAAGCTGCCCAGCGTCAACCCGGACGAATCGGGCAGGGCGATGCGCACCCGGCCCAACCGGCTGGTCCGGTTGACCTCTGGCGCAACCAGGCGCACTTCGCCGGTCACCGGCTGATCCCGGCCAACCGGAAACACCTGGGCCGGCTGGCCCGGACGCAGGCGCACCAGCGTGATTTCCGCCACATCGGCCTCCAGTTCAAAGGCGCCGTCGGCGATGATGCGGAACAGCGGTTCGCCCCCGCCGGAGGCAACCGCCCCCAGCCGCGCCCCCTTGCGGCTGATGATTCCGGCGGCCGGGGCCTTGATTTCGGTCTGGCCCAGGCGAACCAGCAATTCCCGCCGCTGGGCCTGCAATTCCGCCAGCTGGGCTTCGGCCAGCCGCACGCCGTCGCGCGCCGAGGCCAGGCGCGAGTCCGCCGACCGGGCCGCTGCCATGCGCTGATCGAGCAGGGCCTGCGAGGCATTGCCGTTTTTCACCAGCGATTGCGTGCGGTCCAGCGCGTTGCGCGCTTCCATCCGCGCCGCATCTTCCCCCGCAATCTGGCTGCGCGCCTGCCCGATGGCGGCGGTGGCCCGTTCCAGCGCGGCGCTGTTCTGGGCCAGTTGCGCCTCCAGCGCGTCGCGCGACAGGCGGGCGATGACCTGGCCTTTGCTGACCCGGTCGCCTTCTTCCACCAACAGTTCGGCAATGCGCAGCCCTTCGATTTCCGGGCCGACCAGCACTTCCTCGCGCGCAACCAGCGTGCCGGTAACCGATACGGTTTCGACCAGCTCGTGCGTTGCTGCCGTGGCGACCGTGACGGCAATTCCCGAGGTGCCGCCTGACGGGGGTTGCGGAGTAGGAGGCGTTTGAGCCTGGCCGGTGGCATCTTGGCCGTTTGTATCCTGGCCTGTCGCATCGGCGGTCGAGATCAGGATGGCACCGCCGGAAACCAGCAGGGTGGTGGCCAGAAGGGCAAGGATCAGGGTCGGGCGGGTCACTTTACGGACTCCATGGAGGCAGGAGAGGAGAGGGGGGCGGGCGGGGCTTCCGGTTCCGTCTGCGGCACCAGATGCCCGGATAACCCGGCCACCAGAATGTTCTGGATCATCGCCATGGCGCGGCGGACATCGAAATCAACCTCAAGGGCACGGCGCTTGAACAGGCCGTCAATCAAGGTCAAAAAACAATCGACCAAAGGTTCCAGCGCCAATGTAACAAAGATTACGTCAGGGATTGCCGACTGGATCAGCCCACGGGCAATCAACTGTTCGCGCATCCTTACGAACAGGGTGCGCAGATGGCCCTTCAAGTCTTGATCGAAGTCGGCGCAAATCTGGGTGATCTTGGGGTCGCGGGCGGCTTCGGCCCAGATCGACAGCACCACCAGCGCCTTGCTGCGCGGTTCTTCGATCATATGCTTGTCGCCCATGGCGAAAAACGCCGCCAGGATATCCGGCGCGGCCAGAATAGTGCGGAAATCCTCTGTCAGCATGGCGCGGTCCCGCTCGGTCAGCCCGACGATCAGCGCTTCCTTGCTGGGGAAATACAGATACAGCGCCCCCGGACTGACCCGCGCGGCGCGGCAGATATCCTGCATCGTGGTGCGGTGAAACCCGTGTTCGGCAAAACAGGCTTCGGCCGCATCCAGGATGTGGTTCTTCCGATCGGCAACCTGTTCTGGATTCAAGCGTGGCATCTGGGTCTCGATATCCGGGTCTCGATACTTGGGCGCGCGGTTCGCGTCCTGGTAGATAAAACGAACATTCGTTCGGTTTGTAAGATAGCATACATTGTTCGCCGGTCAAGGACCGGTTCAAATCACCGGCGGGCAAAACCCGTCGCGCTTTTGACGGCTTCGTGACAACAGCACGTTAGAACCAGTTTTTAATGATTGCGGTCTAGTCTTTGGGGAACAGCGTCGGGGGCAGGACAGTGACCGTGTTTCCCAGCCAGATGCCAGGGCCAGAGGCGCTGGAGACTTCCAGCACCGCCAACCCTGCCGCTTCGGCCACTCCGGCCGGGGTGTCGGGCCGGCCGCCGATTCTGGCGCCGGACTGGAACAGCCGCCGCCGGCTGATCTCGCTGGTGCTCGGCGTCATCCTGGTCGCCCTGGGGCCGATCGTGGCGGTCGATTGGTGGGTTCACAGCCAGGATACGGACGATCAGCGGCGGCAGATCATCTTCAGCGCCCTGGGGGAGCTGGAATTCCAGGCCAGTGACGTGACCGAGCAGGTGACGGACACGGCGGCGATGCTGTCCCGTCTTGCCTCGGATCTTCATGTCTCGCCCAGCGGTGCCGCCGCCTGCACGGAACAGCTGGCCCTGCTGGACGGGATCCTGCCCGGCATCGGTCTGCTGGCGGTGATCGACCTGAACGGCAAGGTTTACTGCGCCAGCCAGCCGGTGCCGCCGATGGTGGGGATGGGGGATCTGCCCCAGGTCAGGGCAGTGCTGAACGGGGCCTGGCTGGCCATCGGGACCGGGGAATCGGGCTGGTCGGCCGCGCCGGCCCACCTGTCGCTGGCGATACCGATCGAACATACCGGCCAGCTGCAGGGCGTGGTGCATGCAACCTTCGCGCTGCGCCCGTTCCAGCATCCGGAACCCTTCTCCGGCCTGGATGCGATGCAGCGGCGGCTTGTTCTGATCGACAGCGCGGGCGGGGTACTGGCCAGCGGCGGATCGCCGCTTCCTGCCTCGGTCCTGGACACCCTGTTGGCGGATATCCCTGCCCAGGGTGCGGCCCAGGGTGCGATCTCCGGGCCGGTTCAGCGGCGCCTCGATGCCGGGGATTTCATGATGGCCGCAACCCCGTTGGATGGGCTGCCCGGTTCCTTGCGGCTGGTGACCATCATCCCGATGGGGAATATCGATTCCGTCCTGTTTTCCTCTTTGCTGCGCCATGGCGGCGTGACGGTCGCAGCAGCCCTGCTGGCCGCCCTTGCCATGTACGCGCTGGCGCGGCTGACCCTGTTCAGCAAGATCGAGCGGCTGGCCGGCTTCGTTGCCCGGTTCACCCAGGGCGACCGGATGGTGCGAACCGGCTTCGACGGCGATCTGTCCGATATCGGGCGGTTCGCGCGCGGGCTGGACTGGATGGCCGATGCGATCGTCCGGCGCGAACAGGATCTGATCGCAAAGGAACAGTCGATCCGCGATGCGGTTGATCGGCTCAGGCTGTTCGCCAGCGCGGTCGATGGCAGCAGCCAGGGCGTGGTGATTGTCGATGCGCGCCTGCCCGACATGCCGATCATCTATGTCAATCCGGCCTTCAGCGAAATCACCGGCTATGGCCCCAAGGATGTGCTGGGGCAGAATTGCCGCTTCCTACAAGGGGCGGAAACCGCGCAGCCAGAGATCGACAGGTTACGGGCCGCAATCCGGGCCGGGCGCGAAATCCTGGTCGAGGTGCTGAACTTCCGCAAGAATGGCGAGCCGTTCTGGAACGAGTTGCTGGTCACGCCGCTGATCGACCATGACGGCCATGTCACGCATTTCATCGGCTTCCAGCGCGATGTCACCCAGCGCCGGGCGATCCAGGCCGAGCTGGAACAGCAAAAGGAATTCGCCACCGCCACCCTGGATGCGATGACGGCGCATATCTGCGTGCTGGACGTGGATGGCACCATCATCCGCGTCAATCAGGCCTGGCGGCGCTTTGCCGAATCCAACGGCGCCATCGCCAGCAGCGTTTCCGAAGGGGTCAACTATCTGGCGGTGCTGGATACGGTCCGGGGCCGGGACGCGGCCTATGCCCAACAGCTGGCAACCGCCATCCGCGAGATCATCCTGGGCCGCCGGTCGGCCTATGATTCAGAATATCCCTGCCATGCACCGTTCGAACAGCGCTGGTTCAAGGTTCGCGTCAACCGGTTCGGCGAGGGGGACCAGCGCCGCATCGTGGTGGCGCACGAATCGATCACGGAATTGAAGCTGCAGGAGGTGCGCCTGCGGGAAGAAATCGCCTCCCGCATCGATGCCCAGCTGGAAAGCCAACACGAACGCCGCCGCTTCCAGCAATTTGCCGAGGCAAGCCACGACTGGTTCTGGGAAACCGATTCCGACGGCCGTCTGCTGACCATTCGTGGCCAGATCGACAAGTATATCCAGGAATTCGGCGCGCCCAACCTGGGCGGATTGCCCCTGGAAACCCTGTCCGGCGAACGGGCGCCGGGACCGCGGGACGGGGATCGGCTGATGGGCGAACTGGCGCATGTGCATCATGCCGTCGCCCGGCGCAAACCGTTCCGCGATATCGAGTTTCCGCGCACGGCCCTGGATGGAACCGTGCGCTATCTGCGCATCAGCGGCGGGCCGGTGTTCGAAGGCGATGGCCGTTTCGTCGGCTATCGCGGGGCCATGTCGGATGTGACCGACCAGCGCCGGCGGGCCGAGGCGCTGATGTCGGCGGAAACCCAGGTGGAAGCGAAAACCGGCTTCATTGCGGCGGCCAGCCACGATCTGCGCCAGCCGGTGCAGGCGCTTTCGCTCTATCTCGAACTTCTGGATCGGCAGCTGGCCGAAGGGCCGCACAAGGTGATCGCCGGCAAGGCCCTGGGCGTGACGCAGAACCTGATGGGCCTGATCAACGCCCTGCTGGATCTTGCCCGGCTGGAAGCCCGCATGGTCAAGGGCAGTCTGCGCGTGGTCGATCTGGCCCCGATGATCGAACGCCTGGCCTTCGAATACCGCTCGCTGGCGGTGGCCCAGGGCGGGCGGCTGGATCTGGGCACGATTGCCGCGCATGTGGAAACCGATCCCAACCTGCTGGAACGCGCCTTGCGCAACCTGATCAGCAACGCCGTCAAGTTCAGTACGGTCAGCAGCAAGGGCGGGCATGTGCTGGTCGGCGTGCGGCGGCGGGGCGATGGCGCGGTTATCGAAGTGTGGGACAATGGCCCCGGCATTGCACCCGATCTGCGCGACCATGTGTTCCATGCGTTCGAAACGCGCGATCAGCTTCCCGTCCTGCCCAATCAGGGGCCGGGCCTGGGCCTTGCGATTGTGCGGCAGATTTGCAGCATTCTGGGCCATGGGCTCGAACTGCAGTCGGTGCCCGGCCGTGGCACGGTGTTCCGCCTGCATCTGCCGCAGGCCAGCACCGGGGTGGTGATGCCGCCGGTTGAACAGCCGGTTGCCCGCGATATTGCCGGCCTGTCCCTGCTGCTGGTCGAAGATACGGTGGACGTGCGCGAGGCCCTGTCGGCCGCGCTGAAGGCGCAGGGTGTCACCCTGGCGGTGGCGGCCGATCTCGGTGCTGCTTTGGGCCTGTGCGCCACCGAACGGTTTGACGTGATACTGGCCGATTTCAATCTGCCCGGCGGCGCCACCGCGCTGGAGCTGGTCCAGCAGATCCGGCAGCCCGGCGCGTCCAATTCCGACACGCCGGTGGTTATCTTTACCGGCACGCCCAAATCGGCCCTGCCGGGCCGCGTGTTCAAAGTGGCGGCAGAGGTTTTGCAGAAGCCGGTCGATATCGGCACGCTGGTCGATGTCCTCAGCCAGCACCGCCGGGATCGCCCGCTGCCGGGCCGTCAGGGATTGCCCGCTTCGGCGCCGGAGTCGGAGTCGGCAGCAACCCCCTCCTTCACCTAGGAGGAAAGGGCCCGTTGCAGGGCCTGGGTGCGATTGCGCACCGCCAGCTTCTTGAAGATGGTCCGCAGATACTGCTTCACCGTGCCTTCTTCCAGCCCCAGGGCGCGGGCGATTTCCTTGTTGCTGTAGCCCTTTTTCAGCTGTTCCACCACCGCGCGCTCCCGCTCCGACAGGTTGGCCAGGGGGGTGGGGGACGCGTCAGAAGAAACACCGGGCGTTGGCACCGAAACGGTTTCAGCCGATTGCGCGGCGGATCGCTGGGGCAGGCCGACGGTGGACGGATCCTGGCGCATCGTGTCCAGGATCAGGCTGGGGATGTAACATTCCCCCGCCAGCATCATGCGGATGGCGTGCAGCAAGCCCTCGCCCTTGATCGATTTCGGGATGAAGCCGCTGGCCCCGGCCGCCAGAACCTGATCCAGCAGGTCCGGCTCCCAATGGCCGGAGAACACCGCGCAGGGCACCCCCGGCGCTTCGGCCCGGAAGCGGGCGACACCAGGAACCCCGCGCATCCCCGGCATGTGCAGATCCAGCAGGGCGAAATCCGCCCCGGCCTTGGCGGCGGCGATGGCGCTGTCCAGATCGCGACATGCTGTCACGGTAACGGATGGGTCGATGGCAGACATATAGAGCGACAATGCATCAACCAGCGCGGTGTGGTCATCTGCCAGAATCAGCCGCATAAAGCCCTATCCCTTTGATTTGGCGTTGTTTCCCGCCATGCCGCTGGTGCCACCCGATCGAGTGGTGGTCCTTACTGGAGGTGTCTATAGTCTCCAGCGCTGCAACTTTCCGAAAGAATTTTACCAACACCTAAAGCATTCCCCTAACTTTTTATCCGGTTCGGGCTGCCGTTCTGCGGTCATTCTGCGCGAATGGGGGGACCGCCCCTAACCTTCGGGCGATTGCCCCGGCTGGCCATCGCCGTAACATGGGGCGTGGACTCTCCGGATATCGATGATCCGGCCGCCGCTATCGGGGGATCGATAGGGCGGGACGGATATCGGAAGGGGGCTTTATGGGCCGATTTCTGGATACATTTCGGGTTGGGGGATTCCCCTCGCTGCGGCCCCTGTCGCTTGGCCCTGCCACCGCGCCGGACCAGGGCGTCCGCCCCGCCGGCGAGCAACCGCCCCCCCTGGACACGCCGTCCCCGGACACGGTTTCCATGTCGATGGTGGGCCATGGCCGGGACCGGCACGGCGTGCCCTCGCCCCTCGATCTGCTGGATATCACCGACGAGCGGCTGCGCCATTTCCGCCAGGCCTGGGATGTCTGGCGCAAGGGCGCGCCGATGGCGGCCCGCCGCGATATCGATCCGACCCTGGTGCCGCAGGTGCTGGCCAATCTGTTCCTGATCGATGTCGATGCCGACAGGCGCCTGCACGCCAGCCTGGTGGGAGAGGAGGTGAAGAAGATCATGGGATCGGTGGATGGGTTGAGCGACCCCCGATCGACGCCCCAGGATGTCTATACCGGCCCCTATCGGATCGAGCATCGCCTGTCGTTTCAGCGTATGATTGATGAACGGTTGGGTCTTCATGTGCATGGGTTGATACATGTCAACGATTTCTGCGGTATTCTGGGCGAGGAGTTGATCTTCCCGGTGGTGGATCCCACGGGCCAGCGGGTCGTGGGCCTGATCGGCGGCATGGTGCGCCAGGGCATGACCGCCCACGAGTTTGCGCTGGATCGCCGCCACGGGCCGAGTTTCGAGTTTTTCCGCCTCGACTGACGGGTCGCGGCGGGCTAGCAGCAGGATTGCATCATGGACGGACACCCGCGCGGCACCCCGGAAGCGGCTTTCCCGTCAGGCCAAATGACCGGCCCGTCAGGACAAATGACTGGACTGGAGGATCTGCTGCAACGCTGGCAGTCGCTCGGCCGGCTGGAACAGCGGGCCTTTCTGGCCCTGGTGCATGAAATTGACCGTACATCGGATCTGGTCGAACAGAAGGCGCTGGCGATCACCCGCGAATTCCGCACCATTGCCGAAAGCGCCCAGGACCAGACCCGCCAGATGCAGACCGTGGTGGAGGAAGCGCAGACCCTGCGCCTCGACGGCCGGGCGATCACGATGGCCGATGTTACGGCGATGATCGAGGCCACGTCCCATTCGGTGCTGGAGACGATTGGCGAGATCACCGCCCTGGCAGCGCGGGTGGTGCAGGCGCTGGATCAGGTGACGGACAGCGTGGCCGCCACCGAACGGTCGATCCAGCAGATCGAGGACATCAACCGCAAAACCAACATGCTGGCCCTCAACGCCACCATCGAAGCCCATCGCGCGGGCGATGCCGGACGCACCTTCGCCGTGGTGGCCAACGAGGTGCGCGATCTTTCCCGTGCAACCGACAAGCTGGCCATCGCCATGCGCGACCAGATCGGCCAGGTGGTCCAGGGGCTGGACAGCAGCCGCAGCCAGCTGGGCGATGTCGCCCGGATGGATCTGTCGCGCCATACTGAGGCGGGCCAACGGCTGCAAACCATCATGCAGGCACTGCACCACCAGGCCGATCGCTTCACAGCGGCGCTGACCCAGGCGGCGGCCGACCGCGCCGCGATTGGCGATGCGGTGCGTGGCCTGGTGCAGGACCTGCAATTCCAGGATCGCGCCAAGCAGCAGCTGCAACTGGTGACCGAAACCCTGAAAGTGCTGGCCGATGCACAGGACGAAATCGGCGCGGCGACCGGCACCCTTGTCCCCGCCGGCGCGGCGGACAGTCCGGCAAGGGCGTGGATCGACGCCGTACTGGCCCGTATTGTCGAACAGCATCATCTGGGGGAAGTGCAGGCCCGCTTCATCCACACTGTGCTGCATGACGGCCCCCAGCGGCACCCCGTCGCCCCTGCCGTCGCCCCTGCCACCGCGCCCGCCGACCCGCTGCACCATGGCCAGGAAGGCTCGATAGAGCTGTTTTAGGCGAGGTGCGTTAGGCGGCGACAGTATCGCGGGCGGCGCGGATCATCTCCTCCGCTATCCGGCTGAGGGGGAGTTCATGCTGCACCCCACCGGCCAGCATCGCCGCGCGCGGCATGCCATAGACCACTGAGCTCGCTTCATCCTGCCCGAAGGTGACGGCCCCGGCCGCGCGCATGGCGGCCAGCCCGTCGGCCCCGTCGCGGCCCATGCCGGTCAATATCACGCCGATGGCGGCGCTGCCCGCCACCTGGGCGACCGAATGGAACAGCACATCGACCGAAGGCCGATGGCCCGAAACCGGCGGCCCGTCGTCAATCGCGCAATGATAGGCCGCGCCCGACCGGGCCAACCGCAAATGCCGCCCGCCGGGGGCCAGATAGACATGGCCTTGCAGAAGGCGCGCGCCGTCGCTCGCCTCTGCCACGGTCAAGGCCGACAGGCTGTTGAGCCGCGCTGCGAAGCTGGCGGTGAAGCGTTCGGGCATATGCTGGACGATCAGGATCGCCGGGCTGTCGGGCGGCAGGGTGCAGATGATGTCGCGCAGGGCTTCCACCCCGCCGGTCGATGCGCCAATGGCGATCAGCCGCTGGGTGGTGCGGAAACTGCGCCTGACCGGCGCTGACTGAACCGGACCGGCTGCCGCTGCCAGGGGTTGGGGGGCGCTTGGAACAGCCGCGCGCGCCCGCACGGCCCGCGGGTGGCTTCCGGCGGCAGCGCGGACCTTGGCAACGATATCGTCGGCCAGCCCAGCCATCCCCGCCTTCATATCCAGCGACGGCTTGGTCACCACATCCAGCGCGCCCAGTTCCAGCGCCCGGATCGTCACATCCGCCCCCCGTTCGGTCAGGGACGACACCATGACGACGGGCATCGGGCGCAGGGTCATCAGCTTTTCCAGAAACGACAGCCCGTCCATGCGCGGCATTTCCACGTCCAGCGTCAGAACATCGGGGTTCTTCGCCTTGATCATCTCCCGCGCGATCAGCGGGTCACTGGCAGTGCCGACCACTTCGATCCCCGGCGCAGCCGACAGGATATCCGACAGGATGCGGCGCATCAGGGCGGAATCATCGCAGATCAGAACGCGGATCGGTTTGCGCATGGGCCCTCTCAGCGCACAAGAAAACGGGGTCAGTGGCGCAGGCCAGCCCCAGCCGGGCGATGGAGAAACAGATCGACCGATCCGGCATGAGGCAGGGGCGGGGGCAGGGGCGGCACTGTATTCTGGGCCGGCTGCGCTTCCACCGCCACGCGGTTATCGTCCAGAAACCGGCGCATGACGCGGCCCGATTCGGTCTCCAGCACGATTTTGCGCGCCCGGTCGCCGCCCGTATCCTCTGCCACCAGGCGCAGGCCGTCATGGGCCAGATAATCGCGGGCGAAGCGGGCATTGCGTCCACCGATATCCAACCCGAAGCCAAGGTTGGAGCCGCCGAACAGCTTGACCTCCAGATCGCCGCGCCGACTGCCCGCCGCAACGAACCGGTTGATCAGCCGTTCCAACGCTACTGCGCCATAGCGGCCGATATCGGCGCTTTCTGCCGATACGGTGCTGCCGGGCAGGCCGGGTAGCATGAAATGGTTCATCCCCGACAGGCGCAACACCGGATCATGGATGCACACGGCGATGCAGGAGCCGAGGATGGTGACGATCCGCACGCCCGGATCGCCGCTGACCGCGATGCCGCCGATGGTCAGGCGGATCTCGTGGATCGGCGCGGGTGCTGGAACGGCATGGGGAAGCGCGCTCATGCCTCGATCCTCCGGTAAATTGTGTGGCCTTCGGGGGCCAGCAGCCGGTGGGCGCCGGACAATGCTTCTGCATGGCCGAGATAGAGCCAGCCGCCCGGCACCAGTTGGTGCACCAGCCGGTCGACCAGGCGGCGCTGGGTTTCGCGGTCGAAATAGATCAGCACGTTGCGGCAGAAAATCGCATCGAACAGGCCCTTCATCGGCCAGGGATCCAGCAGGTTCAGCGGGTTGGCCCGCACCAGCGCGCGCAGTACCGGCCCGGTGTCGATGGCATCGCCGACCGGCTTGAAATATGTGCGATAGGCGGCGGGCAGATGGGGCAGGGCGGTCTGCGGATAGCGTCCGGCCCGGGTGGCTGCGACCATGTTGGTATCGACATCGGTGGCCAGAATGCGGGCATCGCCGCGCAGGGCGGGCGTCATATGGGCGGCCAGCACCGCCGCAATCGAATAGGCTTCCTGCCCGGAACTGCACGCCGCACTCCAGAAGCGCAGGCGGCGGTTGCCGGTGCGGCGCGCCCGTTCCTCCACCATCGGCAGCACGGTCTGACGCAGATGGTCGAAATGGTGCGGTTCGCGGAAAAACTGGGTCAGGTTGGTGGTAATCGCGTTGATCAGCATTTCTCGCTCTGCCACCCCATCGGGCGAGGCAAGCAGGGCGAGATAGGCGTCGAAACCGTCCAGATCCAGCGCCCGCAGCCGCCGTTGCAGCCGCCCGCGCAGCATTTCCCGCTTTTCCGGCCGCAAGAAAATCCCGATATCGGCCTTGATCAGGTCGGCAAAGGCGCGGAAATGGGCGTCGGTCAGCGGCACACCCCCCTCCACCAGGGAAGAGATCCCCTGGGGAGCAGTCTCCGCCCGGCGAAGGGTGGCGTGCCGCTGCATGGCCTAGAACTCCTGCCAATCGTCATGGCCGTTGGCGGGGCTGTGCGCCGCCGCCTTGGCCTTGGCCGGCTTGCCCCGTCCGGTTGTAGCCGATTTGGCCGCTGGCGATGGTGCAACGGGTGCCGCCCGCGCCGGGACTGTCGCCGCACGGGTGCGGGTGCGCTGGGCTTCCAGCCGCTGGGCCTCTTGCGCGACCGAGAAGAAGCCGATGATCCGGCCCAGTTCGCCCGATTGCTCATCGAGCGAGCGGGCGGCGGCGGCGCTTTCTTCCACCAGGGCGGCATTTTTCTGGGTCATTTCGTCCATCTGGGTGACGGCGACATTGACCTGCTCCAGGCCCGAGGCCTGTTCGGTGCTGGCGGCGGCGATTTCCGACACGATATCCGCCACCCGCTTCACCGACACCACGATGCCGGACAGGGTTTCCCCGGCCTTGCGCACCAGATCCACACCATCGCGCACCTGGGCGCCGCTTTCCTGGATCAGCGATTTGATCTCGCGAGAGGATTGGGCGGAACGCTGGGCCAGCGCCCGCACTTCCCCGGCCACCACGGCGAAGCCTTGCCGGCATCGCCCGCCCGTGCCGCTTCCACCGCCGCGTTCAGCGCCAGAAGATTGGTTTGGAAGGCGATTTCGTCGATCACGCCGATAATGTCGGAAATCCGCTGGGAAGAGGCTTCGATCCGTTCCATTGCCTGGATCGCCTCAGTCGCAACCCGCCCGCCGGTTTCTGCGCTTTCGCGGGATGCGGCGGCCAGCTGGTTGGCCTGCTGGGCATTTTCCGAATTTTGCCGCACGGTGGATGCCAGTTCCTCCATCGAGGCGGCGGTTTCCTCCAGGTTCGATGCCTGCTGTTCGGTGCGCGCCGACAGATCGTTGGCGCCGGCAGAGATTTCCCCGGCGGCGGCGGCGATTGCCGTGCTGCTTTCGACAATGCTGGTGACGATTTCGGTCAGCCGTTCGGCAGACCCGTTGGCATCGTCGCGGATGCGGGCGAACATGCCCTTATAGTCGCCGTCGATCCGGCGGCTCAGATCGCCCTTGGACAGCGCATCCAGGAACCCGGAGATGGCGTCGATCGCGCTGGCCATCGCCCCGGTCAGATCGTTCACCCCTTCGGCCAGACGGCGGTGGAAGCCTTCCTTGCCATCCAGCGCGATGCGGCGGGTCAGATCGCCATCGGCAGCACTTTGCACTATCGCGGCGATTTCCTCTTCCACCCGCAATTCGGCGGTGATGTCCTTCCATTCGACCACGGTACCCAGCCGTTCGCCCGCCTCATCGACCACCGGGTTGGCGATCAGGTCGAAGCTGCGCCCGCCGATCTTGATGCGGCTGCGGAACGTGTTGGTCAGCCGGGCCAGCAGGTTGCGCTGGTGCGATGGATCGCGGTGGAAACTGTCGAAATTCGACCCCATCAGGTGATTGGCATCGAAATGCGGCAGATCCTTGCGGATATCGGATTCCGCCCGGCGGAACATCTCCACCACGGTGCGGTTGAGGTAGATGATCTTGCCATTGGCATCGGCCACCATGCAGTTGGCGGTCACGCCGTCCAGCGCGGCCTTGATCCGGGCATTGGCGGCGCTCTGGTCACGGATGGCGCCGATGGTGCGGGCCAGATCGCCGATTTCGTCCTTGCGGGTGGCGCTGTCGATCACCAGCCGGGTTTCGCCATTGGCGATGCGGGTGACGATGCCTTGCAGGCCGGTCAGCGGGCCGGTGATGGCGCGGCCGGTGGCCAGCGCGATGCCGATCCCGGCGACGATGGCCCCGGCCAGCAGCGCCAGCTGAATGGTCACCAGCCCTTCCGCAATCTCCACGACGCCGGTGCCGGTTGCGTATTGAGCCTGCGACCGCTGGTCGTACAGCCCGCCATTGCGCAGACCGGTGCGGGTGTCCTCCACCCCTTCCATCAGGTCCAGCACCTTGGCCTCGGCCGGCAGAACCCGCGCGTCCCACAGGGCAAGGGCGCCATCGCGGTCGCCGGTGGCCGCCAGTTTCTGCACCTCGGTCTGGGCCGCCCGCAGATCGTCCAGCCTGGTCCGCAGCGCCTGCCAGGTATCCGCCTGCCGCGCATCGTTCCACGCGGGCACCAGCCGATCCACCTGCGTCTTCAATCCGTTGATGTGATCCCAGCTTTGGCCCCAATGCTCCACCCCCTTGGCCGTGCCAAGCGCGATATAGCCCAGCATATGTTCCATGGTGGCATTGGCCTCGATCCGGATATCGTTCAGCCGGTCGACGCTGACGATCCGCACCTGGTTCAATTCGTGCATTTCGGCGCTCAGGCTGCGCAGCTTGACCAAACTTGTCCCCACCACGGCGGCGGCGATCAGGATCAGGGCGGCAAAGCCCAGCACCAGGCGTCCGCGCAAGCGTAGCTGCGGCAGCAGGCGGGTCTTTTCGGTCGGCGGAGTGACGGAAATCGCGGTCATGGTGACCTCCTCGGACGGCAGGCGCGGAAGTAGGGGCGCGGAAGTAGGGGAGCGCGGTTAGGCGGACTGGGGCAAATCGGCGGGCAGGGCTAAAGTCTGGGTCAGGTTTTGGGCCAGGTTTTGGGCCAGGTTTTGGGGGGTGAAGCCGGGGGCGGAGAGGGTTGCCCCGAACAGCGTTTCCAGGGTCAGCAGCGCAACCATGCGGTCCTCCACCGACACCAGACCGGCCAGATAATCGCCGTCGAAATCGCGGTCGATTTCCGGCACCGGGCGGATATCGCCCTCGGCCACGGTCAGAATGTCGGAGACGGTATCGACCAGCATGCCGACGATGCGCGCCGCCACGCTGACGATGATCACCACATGGGTCTTGCCGGCATCGGTTTCGCCCAGGCCGAAACGGGCGCGCAGATCGAACACGGGCACCATGGTGCCGCGCAGGTTGATCACGCCGCGCACATGGATCGGGGCATTGGGCAGGCGCGTGGCGTGGGTCCAGCCCTTGATCTCGCGCACTGCCATGATATCGACGCCATATTCGTTGCGGTCGATGGTGAAGGTGATGAACTGGTGAACCCGGTCGGCGGCGGTGCCAATTCCACCGGTACCACCGGCCATTGGGGCTACGGCGGGCAGACCGTCGGTTGGTATTTTGTGCGCGGTTGCGGTCACGGCACCCTCCCTTCGCTGACTGACTGGCTGACCATCCGGCTGGCGACAGTTCCGGCGGCACCGGATGGTGGGGTAGAGGACGAGGTGGACGACGGAGCAAGGCGCGCAACGCTGTCGATATCGACAATCAGCGCCACCCGGCCATCGCCCAGGATCGTGGCGGCGGAAATCCCGGCGATGTTGCCGTAATTCGCCATCAGCGACTTGATCACCACCTGTTGCTGGCCGATCAGTTCATCGACGATCAGCCCGATACGGCGGCCGCCTTCGGCTTCGACCACGACCACCAGCGCCTTGCATGGGTCGCCCTCGGCCGCCGGTTCGCCCAGCGCCGCGCCCAGACCGACCAGCGCGATGTAATCGCCGCGCAGCCGCATCACCCGCTCGCCGCCCGGCAGGGTCAGCACCGCATCGGGCAGCGGGCGCAGGCTTTCGTGGATCGCGGTGATCGGCAGGACATAGCGTTCATGCCCCACCCGCAGCAGCATTCCGTCCAGCACCGCCAGGGTCAGCGGCAGGGTCAGGGTGAAATGGGTGCCCCGGCCGGGCTGGCTGGCCACCTGGATCCGTCCACCCATATCCTCGATATTCTGGCGCACCACATCCATCCCCACCCCCCGGCCCGACACGCTGGACACAGTGGCGGCGGTGGAAAAGCCGGGGTGGAAGATCAGCTGCGCGCACTCTGCCTCGCTCAAGGCCGCATCGGGGGTGGCGAGGCCGCGCTCAATGGCCTTTTCGCGGATCCGCTCGCAATTCAGGCCGCGCCCGTCATCGGCGACGGTGATGACGATGGTGCCGCTGCGATGTTCGGCGCTCAGCACGATATGCCCTTCGGCGGGTTTGCCGGCGGCCAGCCGGTCGGCCGCCGCTTCGATGCCATGGTCGATGGCGTTGCGGATCAGGTGGGTCAGCGGGTCGGCCAGCTGTTCGATGATGGTCTTGTCCACCTCCGTCGCCTCGCCGGTCGTCACCAGCACCACCGTCTTGCCCACCTGGGCGGCGGTTTCGCGCGCCACCCGCTGCATCCGGTCGAACACCGATTTCACCGGCTGGGCGCGCAGCGCCATCACCGCTTCCTGCAATTCGCGGGTGTGCAGCGCCATTTGCTCCATCCCCGCCAGCAATTCGCTGTGCTGGTCGATGCGCAGCCCCGCTGTCTGCTGGCTGAGCATCGCCTGGGTGATGACGATTTCGCCGACCATATCGACCAGCCGGTCCAGCCGATCCAGATCGACCCGGACCGTGGTGGGCGCGCGGTCAGTGTGGGCCCGGTCGGTATTGGGACGGTCGGCATTTGCCCGGTCAGCTGAAGTCTGGCGATCCGCAGATGGGCTGTCGGGCGGGCTGTCGGGCGGGCTGTCCGACGGGGAGGCAGCGTGCAGCACGGCCTGGCGACCAGCGGTTGGACCCTGATGTTCCCCTTGGCCCTGGTGTTCCGTCGGCTCGGCTTCCTCGGTCAGGGTAAAATCGCCGCAATCGGCGACGAAGGCGAAGATATCGGCAATCTCGTCCAGTGGCCGGTCGGTCTCCAGCACCAGATCCCAGCCGAGATAGTTCTGATGCGGGTCGAACCCGTCCAGCCGAAGCTCTGCCGGTAGCTGCGCGCTGTTGTGCAGGGTGCCCATGGCTGCCAGTTCGCGGAACAGGAACAGCGGCTCGTTGCCGGTGGTGAACAGTTCCGCGCCGGGGTGGAAGCGGATATGAACCCGGCGGGTCGCGGCGCTGGCGGGCGTGCCGCTGGCTGATGGGGAGGCGGCTGATGGGGAGGGGGGCGATGAGGAGGCAGAGGCACCCAGGGCTGCCTCGATCGCGGCCAGATCTTCTGCGTCTGCGATAGAGCCTGGGTCTGGTTCGGTCCCTTCGCGTGCGGCATCCACATGGTCGGCCAGATGGTCCAGCCCGCGCAGCAGCAGGCCAAGGGTGGCATCGTCCAGTGCCAGCGGGGCGACGCGCAGCCGGTCCAGCGCCGCTTCCAGCCGGTGGGCATAGGCGACCAGCGCGGCAAAGCCCAG
>CAYRWZ010000005.1:29276-62868 GCA_964428065.1 uncultured Comamonadaceae bacterium
CCTTGATCGAATGGACAGAGCGGAACACGGCATCCACATCGCCCGCCGGGGGCAGCTGGGCCTGCCCGGCGTCCCGCGCGGCGGCCTGAAGGCGCAGCAGGGTTGCTTCTGCATCGGCCAGCAGGTCGCGGCATTCCTCGAAAAAGATCGTCTGGAATTGTGCCGCCGGACCGTTCATTGGCTTCCCCGCTGCTTAAGGTGGTGCCGCCTATTGGCAAACCCGCCGAACCGTCTGCACCAGCCGGTCGGGATCGAAGGGTTTGACCAGCCAGCCGGTTGCCCCGGCCTGTCGGCCTTCGGTTTTCTTCTGCTCGTCGAATTCCGTGGTCAGGATCAGGATCGGCAGGCCGCGCCGGTCCGGGCTGGCGCGCAGGGCGCGGGTCAATTCCAGCCCGTTCATGATCGGCATGTTCAAATCGGCGATCACGCAATCGACCTGCTTGCCGTTCAGCACCGCCAGCGCATTCTGGCCGTCTTCGGCTTCCAGAACCTCATACCCTGCCTGGGCCAGGGTATAGGCGATCATCTCGCGCATGGTGCGCGAGTCATCCACGGTCAGAATTCGCTTCGTCATCGATTTCGTCCTTCCAAAAATCGGTGATGCCCAGCAGGCCCAGACACAGGCGCCCAGTGGCCGAAAACCGCACCCGGCCAATCAGCCCCTCGCGCTTGGCCAGGGTCAGCACCTGCAGAAGCGGGGTGGACCAAGTGTCGAGATCGCTGCCGTCGAAGTTGAGCGGGCGGCGTTCGCCTTCCGCATGACGCGGATCGGTCAACAGGGCCATCAGCGCCTCCACTTGGCTGGGCAAGGGCAGGAATGAGGTCGGCAAGGCGGCAGGCGCTACTGCCTGCAATGGGGCCACCACTGCCGGTGATGGCTCAATGTCGGCGGTCCTCAGTGTCAGGCTGGCATCGAGCATTTCTGCCTCCTTGCGGGGGAACCCGCTATCTTCTGGTCTGGCGGGTGATGTGTCCAGGTTTCGGCCCGCACCCCCTGCCGTCATGGTTCCACTATCCCAGCGTTGCGCCGAGAGTGCAGCTACGCGGGAGTGAGGCTGGGTCACCCAAAAGTGAGTATTCAGACCAATGGATCAAAATTTATGAAACCCTGGGATGAATATGATGCTGTGCTAATTTACCGTTTATTCAGTTTTTGAAGCGGCTTGCGGGCCGGTCCAACCCGCGTCAGGATGGCGCAATGACTGGAGTTCCCGCCGATACCGCAACCACCCTTCTGGGGTTCGGGCCAGATGAAACCGCTGCCATCCTGCTGTCGCTGAAGGTCGCCGTCTGGGCCACCCTGGCCAGTCTGCCGCTGGGCATCGCGGCGGCGCTGGTGCTGGCGCGCGGGCGCTTTCCCGGGCGCGGGTTGCTGAGTGCCATCATCCATCTGCCGCTGATTCTGCCGCCGGTCGTCACCGGCTATCTGCTGCTGCTGGCGTTCGGGCGGCGTGGGCCGGTGGGGGCGTTTCTGGTCGAACAGTTCGATATCGTGTTCGCTTTCCGCTGGACCGGCGCGGCGCTGGCATCGGCGATCATGGGGTTTCCGCTGATGGTACGGGCGATCCGGCTGTCGATAGAGGCGGTGGACCGCAGGCTGGAGGATGCGGCCGCCTCCCTCGGTGCGCCGCCCTGGGGGCGGTTCCTGACCGTCACCCTGCCGCTGATGGTGCCCGGCATTTTTGCCGGGGCAGTGCTGTGCTTCGCCAAGGCGCTGGGCGAATTCGGCGCGACCATCACCTTCGTCTCCAACATTCCGGGCGAAACCCAGACGCTCGCCTCCGCCATCTACAGCTATACCCAGGTGCCGGGCGGCGATGGCCCGGCGCTGCGGCTGGTGGCGATCTCGATCGTGCTGTCGCTGGGGGCGGTGCTGGCCTCCGAATGGCTGGCGCGCCGCTGGGCCAGGCGGTTAGGGGTGGGATGATGGGCCTTTCGGTTGACGTCACGCACACAGTTGGCCGGCTTGCCATGCGCGTGGCCTTTGAAACCGATGGCGGGCTGGTCGGCCTGTTCGGCCGGTCCGGCGCGGGCAAGACGACGCTGATCAACATGATCGCCGGTCTGGTGCAGCCGGATGCCGGGCGCATCGTCTGCAATGGCACCATTTTGTTCGATCGCGCGCAGGGCATCGGCCTGCCGCCCCATCGCCGGGGCATTGGCTATGTCTTTCAGGATGCGCGGCTGTTTCCGCATCTGTCGGTGCGCAGCAATCTGCGCTATGGGCGGCTGTGGCACCGGCTGCTCGGCCAGCGCGGAGGCGGCGGCACAGCGGAGATTGGCGAGGATCGGGTGATCGACCTTCTGGGGCTGGATGCCCTGCTGCACCGCAATCCGCGCGATCTGTCGGGCGGGGAAAAGCAGCGGGTGGCGATTGGCCGCGCCTTGCTGGCCGCCCCCTCGCTGCTGCTGATGGACGAACCGCTCGCCTCCCTCGACGAGGCGCGCAAGGCCGATATCATCCCGTTCATCGAGCGGCTGCGGGATGAGCTGGATCTGCCGATCCTCTATGTCAGCCACGATCTGGGGGAAGTGGCGCGGCTGGCCGATACGCTGATCCTGCTGTCCGACGGGCAGGTGGCCGCAGCCGGGCCGACCGGGGCGCTGCTGGGCCGGGTCGATCTGTTCCCGCTGCTGGGCCGGGCGGAGGCGGGCGCGCTGCTGACCGGCCATATCGCCGCCCATCATCCGATGGACGGGTTGAGCGAGATTTTCCTGGGCCGTCAGTCGCTGCTGGTGCCGCAGCTGGCCCAGGCGGTCGGGCAGGCGGTGCGGGTGCGCATCCGGGCGCGCGACGTGATGCTGTCGCTGGAGCCGCCGGGCCGCATCAGCGCGCTGAATTGCCTGGCGGGGACCGTGACCGCCCTGGGTCCGGTGGGCGATCATGTGCTGGATGCCCAGCTGTCCATCGACGGGCAGCCCTTGCTGGTCCGCGTCACCCGGCGCAGCCTGGCCCAGCTGGATCTGACGATCGGCCGCCCCGTCTATGCGGTGATCAAGACCTCGGCCGTGGACCGCCGCATGATCTCCAGAATGCGCGCAGACCGCTAATTTCTCATGGCCGGTATGACGAATGTGGATTGTTTTTATAGGAAAATTTACGTATCGTTAGTGAATTCTTCTCCGACGAAACGGATCCTCGCCATGCAGAATGCGGCAAAACCCAAGGCTGACAGCAGCAAATCCCGTCTGGCCGCTGATCTGATGAAGGCTACGGCGAACAAGCGCGCGGAAGTTGCGCGCACGGACGCTGGCCTTGAGGGTGGCGATGGCTTTTCCCCGTCCGGGCTGGTCTATGCCGGCGGTTTCGGCGGCCGCGAGATGCTGATGATCGATACCATCGCCCGCCCGCGTGCGCTGACCCGCCTGGTGACGGCAACCATCCACCTGACCGCGATCACTTTCATCACCCTGGCCAGCCTGTATCTGGTGCTGAACGGCCTGTCGGACCTATAGGCCCGCCACCCCGGCGGGGAAACACTGCGTTTTCGCCCGATGATCCCGCTTTTGCTTGGTCGAAAGCGATTCCGGCCAATATCCTTGCCGAACCCTATGCCAAGGATAGCGCCGTGACCGACCCGCATACCGAAAGCCCCCTTCTGTCCGTCATCACCCCCCGCGCCCGCGATATCGGCGATTTCACCGTGCGCCGGGTTCTGCCGGTGGCCGGGCGGCGGCAGCTTGGGCCGTTCGTCTTTTTCGATCATCTGGGGCCGGTGGAACAGCCCGCCGGGCAGGGGATGGATGTGCGCCCGCATCCCCATATCGGCATCGCCACGGTGACCTATCTGTTCGAGGGCAGTTTCGTCCACCGCGACAGTCTGGGCGTGGTGCAGCGGATCGAACCGGGCGCCATCAACTGGATGATCGCCGGGCGCGGCGTCACCCATTCCGAACGCACCGATGCGCCGGAACGCGCCGCCGGCCAGCGCCTGCATGCGATCCAGTGCTGGGTTGCCCTGCCGGTGGTAGAGGAGGAGCGCCCCCCATCCTTCACCCATCATCCGGCGAACAGCCTGCCTGTGCATACCGCCCCCGGCGTGGTGGCGCGCGTGCTGGCGGGCACTGCTTTCGGGCTGGCTGCCCCGGCCCCGGTTCTCAGCCCCACACTCTATGTCGATGTGACGATCAGGGCCGGGGCCAGCCTGCCGATCCCGCTGGAGCATGCGGAACGGGCGGTTTATCCCGTTGCGGGGTCCGTGGCCGTGCGGCTGCCCGATGGTCGGCAGGAACCATTGCAACCGGAAGCCATGAGCCTGCTGCATCCGGGCCAGCCGGTGGAGCTGGTGGCCCTGTCCGACAGCCGGGCGATGCTGGTGGGCGGGGCGCCGCTGGATGGCCCGCCACGGCAGATTTTCTGGAATTTCGTCTCCAGCCGGGCGGAGCGGCTGGAGCAGGCCAAGGCCGACTGGCGCGCCGGGCGTTTCCCCGCTGTACCGGGCGAGACCGAGTTCATCCCCCTGCCGGAGTAACCGCGGATGCCGTTGCAGCCGATCCAGACCCTGACCCAGCAGGATTGCGCGCCCGGCGGCTTTCCGCTGGCGGTGCTGCCGCTGGGCGCGGTCGAAGCCCATGGCCCCCATTTGCCCCTGGGCACCGATGGCTTTATTGCAGAGGGGCTTTTGTCCCACATGGCGGTGCATCACCCGCCGCAGGCACAGGTGCTGCGCCTGCCGCTGATCTGGCTGGGGGCGTCGGCGGAACATGCGGCGCGGCCCGGAACCCTGTCCCGCGAGCCGGAAGCGCTGATTCAGGTAATCGTCGATTGTGCGGATGGCCTGGCGGCCATGGGGGTGCAGCGGCTGATCCTGTTCAACGCCCATGGCGGCAATGTCGCTGCCGCCCAGATTGCCGCGCTGAAGCTGCGCACCCGCCACCGGATGCTGGTGGCGACGCCCCACTGGCTGGATTTCGGCCTGCCGGATGGGATCGCCCCGGATCTGGCGGCCAGCGCCGGGCGGGATTGGCATGGCGGGTGGGTGGAAACCTCGCTCATGCTCGCCCTGCATCAGGCCTTGGTGCGGCTGGAACGCCTGCCGGACGATGCCGCCCCGCGCGCCCCAGTTTCGCCTCCCGCCCCCATGTTGGCCCCAACCGGGCCGATCGGCTGGGGCTGGCACACGGATGATGTTGTGGCGGGAAATAGCGGCGGTTATATCGGCTTGCCCCGTCTGGCCCGCGCCGATCTGGGGGAAATGCTGGCCAGCCATGCCAGCCAGCACCTGTCCCGCCTGATGGATCAGATCGCCGGTGCCGACTGGCCGTTTTAGCGGCTGCCGACCAGGTTCAGATCCTCCAGCAGATGCCCGGCCTTGACCGCCTTGGCGGTCAGATAGCGCAGATTCTGTTCGGTCACTGCGCCCAGCACCGCCTTGCGCCCGACAATCTCGATCCCCGCCTTGGTCATGGCGGCGATCTTGTCCGGGTTGTTGGTCAGCATGGCGATGCGGTGGAAGCCCAGCAGCGCCAGCATCCGGGCGGCGATGTCATAGCGCCGCTCGTCCAGGCCATAGCCGAGGGCTGCGTCAGCCTCTACCGTATCCAGCCCGGTATCCTGCAAGGCATAGGCGCGCATCTTGCTGGCGATGCCGGTGCCGCGCCCCTCCTGATCCAGATACAGCAACACCCCACCGCCATTGGCCGCCATATCGGCCACCGTGCCGCGCAGCTGATCGCCGCAATCGCAGCGGAGGGAGCCGAACAGATCCCCGGTCAGGCAGGCCGAATGGAGCCGCACCGGCACCGCAGCGGCCGGATCGGGGGAGCCGACGATAATCGCCACCTGATCGCGCAATCCATCGCCGCCGCGGAACACCACGAATTCCGCCTGGGCTGCCACCTGCAACGGCACCCGCGCGCGGGAGACGATGGCCAGCGTATCGGCCGCCGCGCCGCCATCCTGGAACGCCAGCGCCGCTTCGATATCAAGCTGCACCAGCCCGGCTTCCCCCATCGTGTACCCCGTCAGGTCCGCCAGCAGACCGGGCGGCAGGGCGGTGGCGGCAACCGGACCCACCATCACCGCCGCTGGCAGCAGCAGCGCCGCGCGCAGCAGGGCCTGCGCGGCGGTGGCGAAACGGTCGCCACAGTGGATCGGCGCGCGGGTGGTTGCCATGCGGTCGCCCGCCAGGCTGCGCAGCGTCTGCGCTTCCAGCGGGGCGGGCAGAAGGATCGGGTGGGCGGCCGCGTCGGCACTGTCCAGCAGGCCGATCTGCTGCGCGCGCTGCGGGGTGACGGCCAGTTGGACTCTGCTATCGCCGCCCACACTTTCCGCCAGGGCAGCCAGATCGTGCAGCAGGGCGGGATAGGCCAGTTCAGCGGCGGCGATCACGGCAATCGCCATCCCCCCATCGCCCGTCTGTCCCGACAGCAGAATCGGTCGCCCGGACCGGACCTCATGCACAGCACGCTCAACCGAAATCTGTTGGCGCTGGCGGGAAAAACCGGCAAACAGGCGGGGGGTCTGACGCAGGGTGGGGCCGTTACGGTGCATTGTATCGCTCCTTCAGGGCGGGCCTCAATTCGAACGGGCCTTAATGTGAACGGGCTGGACAGGCGTTAGAGCAAGGATACCTTAACCAAACCGGGCTGCGGGATTGCGACCGCCCGAAAACCGAGGCAGTTCAAGACGATGGCAGGGTATTCAGATCTCCCATTTGTTACTTTTACGGACGAAAATTGGGATTGGATGCTAAAAGCCCGGTGGAAAAATGATCCGCCGGTCGCATTCACTGATTTAGGCCCGTTTACCAGTCTGGTGCGCGGCCCCTGTGTTATTGGCCAGCTGGGCCAATCGCTGGATGGCCGCATCGCCACCCAGACCGGGCAGTCCCACTATATCAACCGCGCCCCGGCGCTGGATCATCTGCACCGGCTGCGCGCGCTGGCCGATGCGGTGGTGGTCGGGGTCGGCACGGTTCAGGCCGATAATCCCCAGCTAACCGTGCGCCGCGTGGCCGGGCCGAACCCGGTGCGGGTGGTGCTGGACCCACGCGGGCGGGTGCCGGTGACGGCGGCCTGTCTGGCCGATGATGCGGCCCGGCGGATTCTGGTCCTGGCGGCGGGGACGCCCCGGCCGCACGGGCTGCCGGAGGGGG
This sequence comes from uncultured Comamonadaceae bacterium, assembly GCA_964428065.1. Lineage (GTDB taxonomy): Bacteria > Pseudomonadota > Alphaproteobacteria > Elsterales > Elsteraceae > CAYRWZ01. Next base: position 36,374 of record CAYRWZ010000005.1, read on the forward strand.
TGGAACTGCTGCCCCTGCCGGTGGATCAAGCGGGTCGGTTCGATCCGCGTGATGTGGTGCGTGCGCTGGGGGATCTGGGGCTGACCCGGCTGCTGGTCGAAGGCGGCGCGGCCACGGTTTCGGCCTTTCTGGCCGCCGGGGCGCTGGACCGGCTGCATGTGCTGGTGGCGTCGCTCATCATCGGGTCCGGTATTCCCGGGTTGGCCTTGCCCGCGATTGATCATCTGGACCGGGCTTTACGACCGAAAATGACGCCCTATACCTTAGGGCAAGGGGAACTTTTGCTCGATTGCACGATGAGGCCGACATGACCACTGCCCGACCCACCCGTTTCGCCCCTTCGGTGCGCCTGATCCATTGGGCGATGGCCGCCGTGATGATCGCCGTGCTGATCACCGGCTTTGCCATGCTGCGCGTCGAACCCGGCGCGATGCAGAACCGGCTGTTCGATCTGCACCGGTCGCTTGGCATTCTGGCCGGGGCGCTGATCGTCATCCGCGTGGTCAACCGGCTGCGCGCTGGGGCCGTGGCCCCGCCCGATCTGCCGCGCTGGCAGGTCGTTACCGCGTCGTCGGTTCAGGGGCTGCTGTACCTGTCGATGCTGTCCATGCCGCTGCTGGGCTGGGCGGCCAGCAACGCCTTCGGTGCGCCGGTGATCGTGTTCGGCCTGGGCACCCTGCCGATGATCGTGGAAAAGGACGAGGCGCTGTCGAAACTGCTGCTGCAAATCCATTCGACCATCGCCTGGGCCACGGCCGGGTTGGCCCTGCTGCATATCGGCGCCGCCCTGCATCACCGCTTCATCAAGCGCGATCAGGTGTTCCAGCGCATCTGGCCGCCTGCTTAAGGCGTAACAGGCCCTAAAAATACCCCTTGACCTTCCCATCATGGGAGGGCTGATCTGTACCTGCGACAGGCCCGATCTCCGGGCCTCCCCAATGATGAGGGAGAGGATCATGTCGCAGTCCGTGACTGTAGAAATCGGTGGGATGACCTGCGCATCCTGCGTAACCCGCGTTGAAAAAGCGCTGCTGCGCGTGCCGGGCGTTACCAGCGCCGCGGTCAATCTGGCAACCGAACGGGCGCGGATCGAGTTGGCGGACCCATCCGCCGATCCCGCGCCGCTGATCGATGCGGTGGAGGCGGCGGGCTATTCCGCCCATGTGCTTGACCCGTCGGCCCATGCGGACCCCCATGCCGAACATAACCGGGCGGAGCCGCTGTGGCCCATTCTGCTGGCGGCGGCGTTGTCGCTGCCGCTGGCTATTCAGATGGTGCCGTTGCTCTGGGGCGAACACTGGATGCTGCTATCGGGGTGGGAACAATTCGCCCTGGCGACCCCCGTTCAGTTCTGGCTGGGCGCGCGGTTCTATCGCGCCGCCTGGAAGGCCGTGAAGGCGCGCAGCGGCAATATGGATCTGCTGGTGGTTCTGGGGACGACGGCGGGTTGGGGCCTGTCGGTCCAGCAACTGGTGCAGCATGGCCATCATTCGCCGCAGCTCTATTTCGAAGCGTCGGCCATCATCATCACCTTTGTCCTGCTGGGCAAATGGCTGGAGGCGCGCGCCAAGGGCCAGACGGCGGCCGCAATCCGCGCGCTGATGGCCCTGCGGCCCGACCGGGCGCTGGTCCTGCGCGATGGGGTTGAGGTTTCGGTCGCGGTCGACGATCTGGTCCCGGGCGACCGGCTGGTGGTCAAGCCGGGCGAACGCATCGCCGCCGATGCTCGCGTTGTCGATGGCCATGGGGCGGTTGATGAATCCATGTTGACCGGGGAAAGTCTGCCGGTTGAAAAAACTGTTGGAAATCAGCTTTCTGCTGGCTCGATCAATATTGATTCGCGCCTGCTGGCCGATGTGACGGCGGTGGGGGCGGAAACCATGCTCGCCCGCATCATCCGGATGGTGGAGGATGCGCAATCCTCCAAGGCGCCGATCCAGAAACTGGTGGATCGAGTGTCCGGTATCTTCGTGCCGGTGGTGCTGGCGATTGCCGCGCTGACTTTCCTGGGCTGGCTGGCGGCGGGGGCGAGTGTGCCCGATGCGGTGATCCATGCGGTGTCGGTTCTGGTGATCGCCTGCCCCTGTGCGCTGGGGCTTGCCACGCCGACCTCGCTGATGGTGGGAACCGGGGCCGCCGCCAAGGCGGGCATTCTGATCAAGGATGCAGAGGCGCTGGAAACCCTGCACGGCGTGACGGCAGTGGCCTTCGACAAGACCGGCACGCTGACCGTGGGTACGCCCACCCTGGCCCGGCTTGCGGTTGTGGCTGAAGGAGAGGCGGAGGTGACGGCGCTGACCCTGGCGGCGGCGCTGCAACAGGCCTCCGAACATCCGCTGGCCAAGGCCGTGCTGACCAAGGCGGCGGAACAGGATATCGATCTGCCCGAGGTTTCGGCCTTCCGCGCGGTGGCCGGGCAGGGGGTGATCGGCACCGTCTGGGGGCGGGTGCTGCTGTTGGGCAATGCCCGGCTGCTGGCCGCGCAGGGCATCGAACCCGATGCGGCGACCAAGGCGCTGGCAACGGCAGAAGCCGCCGAGGGGCACAGCGTTTCCTATCTGGCCGATGCGGGGCAGAAGCGTGTTCTGGCCGTGCTGGGCTTCGGCGACCAGCCCAAGCCCGAAGCCGCCGCCGCCGTGGCAGCGCTGACCGGGGCGGGGATTCGGACGCTGATGATCACCGGCGACAGCCGGGGGGCGGGCGAAAGCATCGGCCGCGCCCTGGGCCTGTCACAGGTGATTGCCGAGGTCCTGCCGGAGGATAAGGCCTATCACATCGCCCAATTGAAAAAGCAGGGCCAGGTGGTGGCGATGGTCGGCGATGGCATCAACGATGCCCCGGCGCTGGCGTTGGCCGATGTCGGCATCGCCATGGGCACGGGCACCGATGTCGCCATGCACACAGCGGGGGTGACGCTGATGCGCGGCGACCCGCGCCTGGTTGCCGGGGCGATCGATATCTCCCGCCGCACCTATGCCAAGATCCGGCAGAACCTGTTCTGGGCCTTCATCTACAACGTGCTGGGGGTGCCGCTGGCGGCCTTCGGCCTGCTCAGCCCGATTGTCGCGGGGGCGGCCATGGCGTTCAGTAGCGTCAGCGTCGTCACCAACGCGCTGCTGCTGCGCGGCTGGAAACCGAAACAGTAAAGGTGGGGATACACGATATGAACATCGGTCAAGCCTCTGCCGCCACCGGCGTTTCAGCGAAAATGATCCGCTATTACGAAAGCATCGGCCTGGTTCCCAGGCCGGTGCGGACCGGGTCCGGTTATCGGGTCTATGGCGACAGCGACCTGCATATCCTGCGTTTCATCAAACGCGCCCGCACCCTGGGCTTTTCGGTGGAGGATATCGGCAACCTGCTCAAACTCTGGCGCGACCGCAGCCGCGCCAGCGCCGAGGTCAAGGCGATCGCCAGCCGCCATGTGGAAGAGCTGGAGGCGAAAATCGCCGAGCTTCAGTCCATGGCGGCGACGCTGCGCCATCTGGCGGCCCATTGCCATGGTGATCATCGGCCCGATTGCCCGATTCTGGAAGACATCGCCGCCCCCCATTGAGTTTCCGCATCGGCGCCACCCGGTTGAGGGGGGCGATTCGGGAAACGATGGATTTCCCGGCCGGGGCTTTTCTGCATCGCCGATGCGGGCTACCTGTTCGCTGTTGACAGTTTCAGCCCTGAAGGACTGCGGATCATGAACGCATCGCCCACCAAATCCATCCGCCCGGCCATCTTCGCCGCGCGCGGCCTGCCATCGTCCGACGGGGCCGGGGTGCGGCTGACGCGGATCATCGGCACCCAGCAACTGCCGATGCTGGATCCGTTTCTGATGCTGGACATGTTCGGATCGGACGAGCCGACCGACTATATCGGCGGGTTCCCCGATCATCCCCATCGCGGCTTTGAAACCGTGACCTACATGCTGGCGGGCAAGGTGCGCCATGCCGACAACAAGGGCCATTCCGGGGTGATCGAAACCGGCGGCGTGCAGTGGATGACCGCCGGGCGCGGTATCGTCCATTCGGAAATGCCGGAACAGACCGAAGGGCTGATGAAGGGGTTTCAGCTATGGGTCAACCTGCCGCGCACGCAGAAACTGTGCGATCCGCGTTATCAGGAACTGGCGGCGGCTGAAATCCCGGTGGAAACCCGCGACGGCGGTGCGCGGGTGACGGTGATCGCGGGCACCACGGCATTGGGCACGGCGGGCAAGGTGAACGGCGTTGCGGTGCGCCCGACCTATCTGGATGTGCGGCTGCCCGCCGATGGCGAGTTTGCCGAACCGATTGTCAGCAGCCCGGATCACTCCGCCACCACCTTCATGGTGCTGTTCGAAGGCAGCGCCTATGTCGAAACCGAAGACGGCACCCCGGCGGAAGTGGATGGGGTGATGCTGGTCCTGTTCGGCGACGGGGCAGCGGTGCGCGTGCGCGCCGGTGCACAAGGGGCGCGGTTCATCCTGGTCTCCGGCACCCCGTTGAAGGAGCCTGTCGCCTGGGGCGGCCCCTTCGTGATGAACACGCGCGAGGAAGTGATGCAGGCCTACGAGGATTACCAGGCAGGCCGGTTTTAGGGTAGGGGCCGGTTTTAGGGGGGCGGTGTTAGGACGGACCGCTTACAGCGTCACCGCCCGCCGCGATTGGAGGGATTCGAGGGCGGCGTCGGCCAGTTTCAGTGCTGCTTCGCCATCCTGAATGGTGGCCAGCGGTTTGGCCTTGCCAGCCAGAATATCGGCGAAATGGGTGATTTCGGCGCGATAGGCGGCGGCATAGCGTTCCAGGAAGAAGTGCAGCGGCTTGTCGCCGGTCACGCCGTCGGCATTGGCCAGCCGGACCGTGGTCGGCGTCTGGTTTTCCGCCTGAACCATGCCTGTGCTGCCCAGCACTTCGATCCGCTGGTCATAGCCATAGGCGGCGCGGCGGCTATTGGTGATCTGGCACAGGCGGCCGCTGGCGGTCTTCAGCGTCACCACCGCCGTATCGATATCCCCGGCGGCGGCAATCGCCGGATCGACCAGGCAGGATCCGCTGGCGAACAGTTCCACCGGTTCTTCCCCCAGCAGCCAGCGCGCCATGTCGAGATCGTGGATCATCATGTCGCGGAACAGCCCGCCCGAAACCTTGATATAGGAAACCGGCGGCGGGCCGGGGTCGCGGCTGGTGATCTGCACCAGCTCGACAGGGCCGACGCGCCCGCCGTCAATCGCATCCTTCAGGGCGCGGAAATGCGGATCGAACCGGCGGTTGAACCCCATCAGCACCGGCACGCCCGCTGCCGCGACAGTGGCGACACAGCGCTGCACCCGCGCCATCGACAGATCGACCGGCTTTTCGCAGAAAATCGCCTTGCCGGCGCGGGCCGCCGCTTCGATCAGATCGGCATGGGTATCGGTCGAACTGGCGATCACCACGGCGGTCACCGCAGGATCGGCCAGTGCGGCCTCGACGGTTGCCGTCTTGAGGCCGGCGCAGCGCGGGCTGCCCTTCAGCGTGTCAACCAGGCCTTGCGCAGCGCCTGCGTTGACATCGACGATATAGCGCAGCTCAAACCCCGGATGGGCTGCCAGATTGGCCGCATGAATCTGCCCGATGCGCCCGGCGCCGAATTGTGCAATCACCGCCATGATGGTCTCTCCCCCAAAATTTACCGGATGCGGAAATGCCTAGGTCTAACCGGCGATCGTGAAGCCCGCCGCCCGCGCCGTGCTGGACAGAAAGTCATAACCCTTGCGGGCATAGGTCAGCGGATGGGCCTTGGCGGGGTCTTGCTCTGCCTCCACCACCAGCCAGCCGGAATAGCCGTGCCGGGCCAGTTCGGCCAGCAGGGGGCGCCAGGCCACCACACCGTCGCCCGGCACGGTGAACAGCCCATCGACCACAGCGGCGAGGAAGCTGCTGTCGGCGGCCTGGGCGGCGGCCAGCCGGTCGGCGCGCACATCCTTGCAATGGACATGGGTGATGCGCCCGGCATGGCGGCGGGCCACCGCCAGCGGATCGCCCCCGGCAACCGTCATATGCCCGGAATCGAGCAGCAGGCCCAGCGCCGGGCCGGTATCGGCCATCAGGCGGTCAACCTCCGCCTCTGTCTCCACCACGGTCCCCATGTGATGATGGTAGGCGGATTTGAAGCCGCGCCGGGCCAGGGCATTGGCCAGGGTGGTCAGTCGTTCGCAGAACAGCGCCCAGGTGGCATCGTCCAGAACCGGGCGGCGCGACAGGGGGACGGCAATGTCGCCATGGATGCAGCCCGCCGTTTCCGCCAGAATGACCACACCGCAGCCCATGCCCTGCAAAAGGGCCAGGTGCGGCTCGATCGCCTCCAGCTCCTCGGCCACGCTGCGGCGGCTCAATTCCAGGCTGTACCAGCCGGAAATCAGCGACAGGCCGTGGGCGGCCAGAATCGGTTTCAGAACCTTTGCGTCGCGCGGGAATTTATGGCCAAGTTCTATGCCGCTGAACCCGGCCTGCTTTGCTTCCGACAGGCATTGGTCCAGGGGGGTCTCGCCGCCCAGGCTGCGCAGATCGTCGTTCGACCAGGCAATGGGGTTGGTGCCGATGCGGATTGTGGACATGAGCGCGCCATCCCCTTTTCTTGTCGGTCTGTCGCCGAACTTTAGAAAAAATGTTTCCAAACCGACATTCGAATAGAATATTTATTTGAAACGGTCAAGCTGATCGCTGATGCCATTGACCCGGCAGAAGACCGCACGATAGGGATTGCTAACCATGGATAGTATGATGGATACGGCCGCCGTTCGCCAGGATACGCCGCCCGCCGACTTCGATGCGTTAAGCGCGGCGATCACCCGGCGGTACGATACCCTGTCCAAGCGGCTGCGTCAGGTGGCCCATTACGCGCTGCAGAACCCGAACGACATGGCGCTGGAAACCATTGCCGTGATCGCCGCGCGGGCCGGGGTGCAGCCATCCACCCTGGTGCGCTTTGCCAAATCGCTGGGGTTCGACGGGTTTTCCGACATGCAGCGCCTGTTCCGCGACCGGCTGGTGGAACGGATGCCGAATTATGTGGAACGGTTGCGCGCGATTTCCGCCCATGCGGGGGATGGGCCGTCCGGCCTGCTGGGCCAGTTTTCCGATGCGGTCAGCCATGCCCTGACCAATTTGCAGGCCGAAACCGATCCGGCCCAGCTGGACAAGGCAGTCAAGCTGATCGCCAAGGCCGACCGGGTCTATCTGGCTGCGCAGCGCCGGTCCTTTCCGGTCGCCAGCTATATGGCCTATCTGCTGGGGCGGCTGGGGCGGCCGTTTCAGCTGATCGACGGGGTTGGCGGCCTGTTCCGCGAACAGGCGCAGGGCCTGGGGCCGAAGGATGTGCTGGTGGCGATCAGCTTTCAGGATTATTCCGCCGATGTGGTGGCGCTGGCCCAGGATGCCGCCGCGCGCAAGGTGCCGGTGGTGGCGATCACCGACAGCAAGCTGAGCCCGCTGATTCCCCATGCGGCCGTCGCTTTCGAGGTGCATGAGGCGGAAGTGGAGCATTTCCGCTCTCTCGGTGCGACCATGGTGCTGGTGCTGGCCCTGCTGGTGGCGGTCGGCGCGGCCAACCCGAAGGGCAGCAAGGGCGCCCGCTGACCTCCCGACCTTTTGTGCCCAGCACTCCCTCCCAGCACTCCCTCCCGACACCACGGCACGCCGGTGTATCGGCAGGCGAGGGGCGGAGTGTTTTGGTGCTGTTTTTTCCATTTTTGTGTATATATAGAAAATTCATTCTCACTTGATGCCCCTGATAGAGAGGGTCGGTCCATGTCGGTTGCTTCCCCTTGTCATTTGACCCGGCATCGCGCCGGGTTCGGCCCCGGCTATACGGCGGTAACCCTGGCCGACGAGCCGGATCATCCGACCGGCATCGGTTTCGGTGTGCTGGTGCTGAAGGCGGGCCAATCCCGGCAGGACCAGGTGACGGCAGAAACCGCCTGGCTGCTGATGTCCGGCCGGATCAGGCTGGAGGCCGCCGGGCAAGTGTGGGAGGCAGGGCGCGCCTCCCTGTTCGATGACGGGCCAAGCTGCCTGCATGTTGCGGCCGGAACCCCTGTCACCCTGACCGCGCTGACGGATTGCGAAGTGACGGTCTATGCCACGCCCAATCCGGCATCCTTCGCCCCGCGCTTCTATGCCCCCGCCGATGTGGCGGACGAACAGCGCGGCAAGGGCCAGGTGGGCGGGGCCTGTCACCGGGTGGTGCGCACCATTTTCGACGGCACCCGCGCCGATCCGGCAGCCCGGCTGGTGCTGGGCGAAGTGCTGACCTTTCCGGGCCGCTGGTCCAGCTATCCGCCGCACCATCACCCGCAGCCGGAAATCTATCACTATCGCTTCACCCATCCCCAGGGATACGGCCATGCCGAACTGGGCGATACGGTGCTGAAAGTGCGGCATAACGATACGGTCAAGATCTTCGACGGGCTGGACCACCCGCAATGTGCCGCGCCCGGCTATGGCATGTATTATGCCTGGGTGATCCGGCATTTGCCCGGCAATCCCTATACCGTGCCGGAATTCACCCCGGAACATCGCTGGATCATGGACCCCGGCGCCCGTATTTGGGAGCCGCGATCATGAACGGCATTCGCACCCAGCAGGATCGCCCCCTTTCCGATCGCCCCCTCGATCTAATCTCCATCGGCCGCGCGGCGGTCGATCTTTATGGCGAACAGATCGGCAGCCGGCTGGAGGATATGTCCAGCTTCGCCAAGTATCTGGGCGGCTGCCCGGCCAATATCGCCGTCGGCACCGCGCGCCTGGGCCTGAAAACCGCCATGCTGACCCGGGTTGGCGATGAGCATATGGGCCGTTTCGTGCGCGAAACCCTGGCGGCGGAAGGGGTCGATGTCTCGATGGTCGCAACCGATCCCGCCCGGCTGACTGGGCTGGTGATTCTGGGCATCCGCGACCGGGACCGGTTTCCGCTGATCTTCTATCGCGAAAACTGCGCCGATATGGGCCTGACTATCGCCGATATCGATCCGAAGCGCATTGCCGACGCCAAGGCGATCCTGGTCTCCGGTACCCATTTCTCCACCCAGGCGACCGATGCCGCCTGCCGGGCCGCGATGCGCGCGGCGCGGTTGGCGGGCACCCGGATCGTGTTCGATATCGATTATCGCCCGGTTCTGTGGGGGCTAACCGGCCATGGTTTGGGCGAAGAACGGTTCATCGCCAATAACGGCGTCTCTGCCCATCTGAAAACCATCCTGGCCGACTGCGATCTGGTGGTGGGGACGGAGGAGGAGGTGCATATCGCCGGCGGCAGCACCGATACGCTGGACGCCCTGCGGGCGATCCGCGCCGTTTCCCCCGCCCTGATCGTGATGAAGCGCGGCCCGATGGGCTGCGTGATTTTCGATGGCCCGATTCCGGACGAGATTGAAGGCGGTATAGAAGGGGGGCGGGTGGTGCCGGGCTTCCCGGTCGAGGTGTTCAACGTGCTGGGGGCGGGCGATGCCTTCCTCAGCGGTTTTCTGGCCGGATGGCTGCGCGGCATGCGGCCGGAGCAGGCGGCCCGGCTGGCCAATGCCTGCGGTGCCTTGGTGGTCGCCCGTCACGGCTGTGCCCCGGCCATGCCGACCCGGCGGGAGGTAGAGGCGTTCATGGCCCAGCAGCCGACCCCCCTGGTTCCCCGACTGGATCCGGGCCTGACCCATCTGCACCACACCACCACCCGGCGCAAGACGTGGGACGATCTGCGCATCCTGGCCTTCGACCATCGCTTGCAGTTCGAAGCGCTGGCCACCCAGCATGGCCGGGACGACCGGGATATCCAGCGCTTCAAGGGGCTGGTGCTGCGCGCAATGCTACACACGGTGGCAGCGGGCGATCTTGGCCAGCCGGGCGTCATCATCGATGACCGGTATGGGCAGGAAGCGCTGTTCGCCGTGCAGGAAGCCGGGCTGTGGATCGCCCGCCCGGTGGAACTGCCCGCCAGCCGCCCGCTGGTGTTCGAAGGTGGGGCTGACATCGGCGTCACCCTGCGCACCTGGCCGGCCGACCATGTGGCGAAATGCCTGATTCTGTACGATGCGGATGATGATCCGACCCTGAAGGCGGAACAGGACCGGCAGATCCTGCGCCTGGCCCATGCCGCCGCCGCCCAGGGGCGGGAAGTGCTGCTGGAGATCATTCCGCCGCCCCTTCAGGCGCCACAGGCCCGCAGCGCAACAGCAGCCCCGGACCGGGTGGCGCGCAGCATGGCCGCGATTTATGCCTTGGGGGTGAAACCCGATTGGTGGAAACTGATTCCACCCACCGGCGCAGCCGAATGGCGGGCGATCGAAGCGGTGATCGATGCCCATGATCCCGATTGCCGGGGGGTATTGCTGCTGGGCCTCGATGCGCCGGAAGACGCGCTGGCCGAAAGCTTCGCCCTGGCGGCGGGGCGGCGCTGGTGCAAGGGCTTTGCCGTCGGTCGGTCGATATTCTGGGAGGCGGCGGACGCATGGTTCAGCGGACGGCTGGATGACGATGGGGCGATTGCCGCCATCGCCGCCCGCTATCGCCGCCTGTCGGATCTGTGGGCGCAGCGGGGCGTGCGTTCGCGCCAGCCGGTTCCGGCGGATCAGTAAGGGTCACGGGTGGGGGCGGTTGCGCCTCAAAGGGGGAAGCCGATGGCGAACAAGGGGATGGCGAACAAGGGAACGATCCGCCTGACCATGGCGCAGGCGCTGACGCGCTTTCTGATCCATCAGAAGATCGAGACCGAAGCGGGCCTGCAACCGATCTTCGCCGGGGTCTGGGCGATCTTCGGCCATGGCAATATCGCCGGGCTGGGGGAGGCGCTGTACCAGACGCGCGACCGGCTGCCGGTCTATCGCGCCCATAACGAACAGGCCATGGCCCATGCCGCAATCGCCTTCGCCAAGGCCCGGCGGCGGCGGCAGATGATGGCCTGCACCACCTCCATCGGCCCCGGGGCGACCAATATGGTCACGGCGGCGGCGCTGGCCCATGTCAACCGCCTGCCGGTGCTGTTGCTGCCCGGCGACGTGTTTGCCAACCGGCGGCCTGATCCGGTCTTGCAGCAGCTGGAAGCGTTCACCGATCCCACCCTTTCCGCGAATGACTGCTTCCGCCCGGTGTCGCGCTATTGGGATCGGATCACCCGGCCGGAACAGATTATCGACAGCCTGCCCGCCGCCCTGTCGGTTTTGCTCGACCCGGCGGAATGCGGCCCGGTAACGCTGGCGCTGTGCCAGGATGTTCAGGCCGAAGCCTATGATTATCCGACCTGGCTGTTCGAGGATCGGGTGCACCATATCCGCGCGCCGATGCCCGACCCGCGGGAGGTGGAGGCGGCCGCCCGGCTGATCGCCCGGTCCAAGCGCCCACTGCTGGTGGTGGGCGGCGGGCTTCACTATGGCGAAGGCTTCTCCGTCCTGACCGCCTTCTGCGAACGGTTCGGCGTACCGGTGGCGGAAACCCAGGCCGGCAAGGGGGCCTTGCCCTGGGACCATCCGCGCCACGCCGGAGCCATCGGCGTGACCGGCACCAGCGCCGCCAATCGGCTGGCGCAGGAAGCCGATGTCATCATCGCCGTCGGCACCCGGTTGCAGGATTTCACCACTGCGTCGCGCACCCTGTTTGCTGCCCCGCTGGTGCAGATCAATATCGCCCGCCACGATTTGGTGAAGCACAAAGCCTTGCCGGTTCAGGGCGATGCCGCGCGCGGCCTGCAGGCGCTGGGCGCTGCGTTGGAGACGGTATCCGGCCATGGCTGGCGCGCCGCCGCCGACTGGATCGCCCATGCGGCGGCGCTGGCCGCCCATTGGACCGACGCCCGCGATCAGGCGGTGGCTTTGCCGGACGATCCGGATCGCCTGCCCAGCGATGCGGAAGTGATTGGCGCGGTCAACCGCTGGGCCGCCGACCCGGCGCTGTCGCGCCGTCCGGTCGTGGTCTGCGCTGCCGGCGGCCTGCCGGGGGAATTGCACCGGCTGTGGCAGGCCGATGGTCCCGGCAGCTATCACCTGGAATACGGTTATTCCTGCATGGGGTACGAGATTGCCGGCGGCCTGGGGGTCAAGCTGGCCGATCCCGACCGCGACGTAGTGGTGACGGTGGGCGATGGCAGCTATCTGATGATGAATTCAGAGATCGCAACCTCGGTCGCCATGGGGCTGAAGCTGACCCTGGTGGTGCTGGACAATCGCGGCTTCGGCTGCATCAACCGGCTGCAACAGGGCTGTGGCGGCGACCGGTTTAACAACCTGTTGCCGCCGGAAGCGCCGCGCATCGATTTTGCAGCCCACGCCGCCAGCCTGGGCGCGGTGGCCCGCAAAGTATCGAGTGTGGCGGAGCTTGAGGCCGCGCTGGCCGAAAGCGGGCGGGAGACGCGCACGACCGTCCTGGTGATCGATACCGACGCGGAGCGCACGTCCGGCATTGGCGGCGAATGGTGGGATGTTGCGGTGCCCGATGTCTCCGACCATCCCGGCGTCGCCCAAGCGGCGGAACGCTATCGCAGCCGCATCCGGTCCCGGCAGCCGTAAAGCCCCCTGTTGCAGGCCCCCTGTTGCAGGCCCCTTATTGTGCCCCCCTTGTTGCAGGTGGGGGCGGGGCGCTATGGTCGCCCATTCTTTGGCCAGAGGGGATTGGAATGGGGACCGAGACGATCAGCCCGCGCTATCGCGATATCGACGATTGGCAGCCGTCGGATGTGCTGGATACGCTGATCGAAGGGCAGTTGGCCGCCGTCGCCGCCGTCCGCGCTGCATCCCGCCAGATCGAAGCCGCCGCCATGGCGGCGGTGCCGTGCCTGAAGCGCGGGGGGCGGCTGGTCTATATCGGGGCGGGCACTTCTGGCCGGATCGGGATTCAGGATGGGGTCGAACTGGTGCCGACCTTCGATTGGCCGCGCGATCGGCTGGTGCTGATTATGGCGGGGGGCGAGCCGGCGCTGCTGCGCAGTGTGGAAAATGCCGAGGATGATCGCACCGCCGCCTGCGCCGCCCTGGCAGAACATGGCATCGGCGCCGACGATTGCGTGATTGCGCTGGCCGCTTCGGGCTCCACCCCCTACACGGTGGCGGCGGTGGAGGATGCGCGGCGGCGCGGCGCGCTGACCATCGGGATTGCCAATAACCCCGACACCCCGCTGCTGGCGGCAGCGCAGTTTCCGATCCTGCTGGACACCGGGGCAGAGGCGATTGCCGGGTCCACCCGCATGAAGGCGGGGACAGCGCAGAAGGTGGTGCTGACCGTCATGTCGACCCTGATTATGATTCGCCTGGGCCGCGTCTATCAGGGCATGATGGTCGATGTGCAGGCGCTGAACGAAAAGCTGCGCCGCCGCTGCGAGCGGATGCTGTATCTGCTGACCGGGCGGGAGGATGGCGATATTGCCGCCGCGTTGAAATCGGCCCATGGCAAGGTCAAACTGGCAATGCTGGTGCTGGAAGGATTGACGGTTGCGGCGGCGGAGGACCTGCTGGCCCGGCACGGCGGGCATCTGCGCCCCGCGCTGACCGAACTGCGTACCGCAAGCTACACCGGCAATCATATGGGCCGCCCGCGTTAACGCACCGACCCGGACCTGTGGGGGAGTGAGCATCATGGCGAATCTACACGGATCGGCATCCGCCATCCCGTCTTTGTCCGCCGATGATCTGGTCCTGATCGCCGACCGCCTGTTCACGGGGGAGGAGATGCTGCAATCCCAGGCCGTGATCCTGCGCGGCGGGCGGGTGCTGGCCTATGCCCCGGCCGATAGTCATTTCGGCGCGGCGCGCTGCCGGCGCCTGCCGCCGCAAACCCTGCTGGCCCCCGGCTTTATCGATACGCAGGTCAATGGCGGCGGCGGGGTGTTGTTCAACGATCAGCCGACGCTCGACGGCATCCGCGCGATTGCCGCCGCCCATGCCCGCTTCGGTACCACCGGCCTGCTGGTGACGCTGATTTCCGACGATCGGGCCGTGCTGCGCCAGGCACTGGCGGCGGTGGCAGAGGCGATCCGTGCCGGGACGGTGCCGGGGGTGCTGGGCCTGCATCTGGAAGGGCCGTTCGTCACCCCGGCCAAGCGCGGTGTTCACCGGGCGGAGGCGATTACCGCCCTGACCGATGCCGACCTCGATCTGCTGACCCAGCCGTTTCCCGGCAAGCTGATGGTCACCCTGGCGCCGGAACAGGTGGGCCCGGCCGCCATCCGTCGCCTGACCGCCGCCGGGGTGATCGTCTCCGCCGGCCATTCCGATGCGGATTACGATACCGCGCGCGCCGGCTTCGCCGCCGGCATCACTGGCGTCACCCATCTGTTCAACGCCATGAGCCAGCTCGGATCGCGCGCGCCGGGGCTGGTGGGGGCGGCGCTGGACAGCGATGCCCATTGCGGGATCATCGTCGATGGTCACCATGTCCACCCGACTGCCCTGCGCCTGGCGATTGCCGCCAAGGGGGTGGACCGGATCATGTTGGTCAGCGATGCCATGCCGGATATCGGCACCGATCTGACAGAATTTTCCCTGTGCGGGCAGCGCGTGCTGGTGCGCGACGGACGGCTGACCACCGAGGCCGGCACGCTGGCTGGGGCGTCCCTGACCATGGCGCAGGCCGTGCACAATGCCACCACTCTGCTGGGCACCGCGCGCGCCGATGCGCTGATCATGGCGGCACGGACCCCGGCGGCGTTCCTGGGCCTGTGGGCGACGCACGGGCGGCTGCTGCCGGGCATGCGCGCCGATCTTGTGGCCTTGGCCCCTGATGGCACGGCGGTGGGGGTGTGGATCGACGGGAATGCCGTCCAGTGATCACCCTGGGCCTCGATGGTGGCGGCACGGCAACCCGCTGGGTGCTGGTCGATCTGTCTGCCGCCGCCGATGGCGCTGTCCTGGTGCGTGGAACGGTGGGGCCGATGTCTGGCCATCTGGGCGATCCCGCGCTGGCCCAGGCAACCCGTACCGCGCTGGCGGATCTGGTCACGGCCATTCGGCGTTCCACTGTTCCGCCGCCTCAGGCGGTGGGGGCGGGCATCACCGGAGTGATCGACGGCACCCCCGCCGCGCGCGATCTTGCCGCGCTGCTGGCGACGGCGCTGGGCGTACGGCCGGACCGGGTTCACCTGTCCGACGATATTGCCGCCCAATGGCAGGCCGCGTTCGGGCCGGGGGAAACGGCGCGCGGCGGCATTCTGGTCTATAGCGGCACCGGATCGGTCGCCTGCGGCCGGGCGGCGGGGGCTGACCCGCTGCTGCGCGCCGGCGGCCATGGCTATCTGATCGACGATGGCGGCTCCGGCGTCTGGATTGCCCAGCACCTGTTACGGTATGTGTGCCGTCAGCTGGATGCCGCTGCCCTGTGCTTGCCCGATGCGTCCCTGTCCGACCCCCTTGTCGCATTGGTGGCGCGGGAGTGCGGTGCCCGCACGCCGGACGGCGTGTGGCAGGCGCTGGCCGCGCGGGTCTATGGCGGCGATCCCGCCACCCGCCGGGGCGATCTGGGCGCTTGGGCGCGCCTTGCCGCCGATCCCGGCCTGTCCAATCATGGGCCGACCCTGGCAATTCTGGCCGAAGCCGGGCGGGAATTGGCGCGGCTGGCCGACGGGATGCTGCGCCGGTTTGGCCCAGTGCCGGTGCATCTGACTGGGCGTGCCGCGCTGATGCACCCGGCGATCCGTGCGGGTTTCGAAGCCAGCCTGCACGGCACCTGGCCGCAGGTCGCGGTGACCGCCGGGCCGCTGGATGCCGCGCTGGCGGCAGCCCGGATGGCGGTACGATAGGGTTGCTCGCCATCCCGGCAAATACTGTCATCAATACTATCAAAAATCGCCGGCAATTCTTCCCTTTTTCAAATTGTATGAATTAAAGGGGCAGAATTTGATTCTGCTACTTTCGTGGTATTTGTGCTTGACGGGAATTTTACTTGTGTCTCAAATAGAAAAAATATTCCAAAAATCGGTAACCCAGTTCATTGATTCCGATCCCGCCGGTCAACGCGGTTTCGATTTCTGTCAGGGGAGGATGCCATGACACAGCGTATGCGTCGCCTTGTGTTCGGTTTGGTCGCTGCTTCGGCCGTGGCCGCCGCCATCTCGGTTCTACCCACCGCGGTCCAGGCGGCGGGCGAGCGGTTCGTGCTGATCAGCCACGCGCCGGATTCCGATAGCTGGTGGAACACCATCAAAACCGCGATCCGCGAGGCCGGGCAGGCCATGGCCGTGACGGTGGAATATCGCAATCCGCCCACCGGCGATCTGGCCGATATGGCGCGGATTGTCGAACAGGCGGCCGCCTCCAACCCCAATGGGATCATCGTCACTATTGCCGATTTCGATGTGCTGCGCGGCCCGATCACCGCAGCGGTGAAAAAGGGGATCCCGGTGGTGACGATCAATTCCGGGACCCATGCCCAATCGGCCCAGCTGGGCGCGCTGATGCATGTCGGGCAGCCGGAATACGATGCCGGGTTCGGCGCCGGAAAACGGGCCAAGGAAGCGGGCGTCACCAGCTTCCTGTGCGTCAATCACTACATCACCAACCCGGCATCGGTTGAACGGTGCAAGGGCTTTGCCGATGCGCTGGGCAAACCGCTGGGCAACCAGATGATCGATTCCGGCGCTGATCCGGCCGAAGTGGAACGGAAGGTTGCGGCCTTTCTGCGCGCCAATCCGTCCACCAACGGGATTTTAAGCCTTGGGCCGAATTCCGCCCACCCGACGATCCGCGCCCTGGAGAAAGGGCAGATGGCGGGCAAGTTATTCTTCGGCACCTTCGATCTGTCGCCAGAAATTGCCAAGGCGATCAAGGATGGAACGGTGACATTTGCCATCGACCAGCAGCCGTTTCTTCAGGGATACCTGCCGGTTGTGGCCCTGACATTGTATTCCCGTTATGGAATCATCCCCGGGAATAACATCAATTCCGGACCGGGCTTCGTGACCAAGCAGAATGTTGCCTTGGTCGAGAAGCTGGCAGGCGAATACCGCTAATGTCCTCGCGGTAAACTTCAGGGGTGGCGGACAGCGGTCCCCCCTTGGCAAAGGCGCCGCCTGCCGCCACCCCGATTTTTCTTCTCCCTTTCCGGTAAGGAGCGGCGCATGCGCCCCGATTCAGGCCCGGCCGTCAATCCAGATGCCCCCGGTCGTGACGAGCGGATGCGTGCGGTCGGCCGGCTGTCGCAGGTATTGGCCCGGCCGGAACTTGGGTCAGCCTCTGGCCTGCTGCTGGTTCTGCTGTTCTTCGCGGTGGCTGCGGGCGGCTCCGGCATGTTTGCCGCCGACGGGGTGATGAACTGGCTTACCGTTTCCGCCCAACTGGGCATCATCGCCATCGGTGCCTGTCTGCTGATGATTGCCGGGGAATTCGATCTGTCGATCGGGTCGATGATCGGCTTTGCCGGGATGATGATTGCGATTCCCGCCGCCTATTTCGATGTGCCGATCTGGCTGTGCATCCCCTTCGCCTTCGCGGGGGCGCTGGCGATCGGCTATCTGAACGGGCTGATCGTGGTGCGGACCGGCCTGCCGTCCTTTATCGTTTCCCTGGCCTTTCTGTTCATTCTACGCGGATTGACGCTGGCGCTGTCGATCCTGTTCGCCAATCGCACCATTGTCGGCGGCCTGCGGGAGCGGGCGGAGGGTGACTGGCTGGCCCCGCTGTTCGGCGGGCAGGTGGGCGGCGCGCTGTTCCGCCAGCTGGCCGAATGGCGCCTGATCGCAACCCTGCCCGACGGTGCGCCCGTCGTCTCTGGCATTCCGATGGTGATCGTGTGGTGGATCGCCCTGGCGGTGGCCGGCAGCTGGATCCTGACCCGCACCCGCATTGGCAACTGGATGTTCGCAGCGGGCGGCGATGCCAAGGCGGCGGCGGCGCTGGGCGTGCCGGTTGCGCGGGTCAAGATCGGCCTGTTCATGGCCAGCGCCGCCTGCGCCACCCTCTATGCCACCTGCCAGGTGATGGAATTCGGGTCTGCCGCCGCCGATCGGGGCGTGCTGAAGGAGTTTGAGGCGATCATCGCCGCCGTCATCGGCGGGGCGCTGCTGACCGGCGGCTATGGCTCCGTCATCGGGGCCTGCTTCGGCGCGTTGATTTTTGGCGTGGTGCAGCAGGGCATTTTCTTCGCCGGATGGAATAACGACTGGTTCCGGGTGTTCCTGGGCACGATGCTGCTGGCCGCAGTCATGGTCAATAACGGCATCCGCCGCCGTGTAACGGGGGAGCGCTGATCATGGCTCCACCCGTGCCGATGATCGAAACCCGGGACATGGTGAAATATTTTGCCTCGGTCGTCGCATTGTCCGGCGTGTCGATTGCCGCCTATCCGGGCGAAGTGCTGTGCTTGCTGGGCGATAACGGCGCCGGCAAATCGACCCTGATCAAGATCCTGTCCGGGGTGCATCAACCCTCCGGCGGCTCGCTGCTGGTCCAGGGCAGGCCGGTTGCCTTCACCGGGCCGCGCGATGCGCTGGATGCCGGGATTGCCACGGTCTATCAGGATCTGGCGATGATCCCGCTGATGTCGATCACCCGCAATTTCTTCCTGGGGCGGGAACCGGTGACGGGCCGCTGGCCATTCCACCGGATCGACTTTGACTTTGCCAACCAGGTCGCGCGGGATGAGATGCAGCGCATTGGTATCGATATCCGCGATCCGGGGCAGGCGGTCGGTACCCTGTCCGGCGGGGAGCGGCAATGCCTGGCCATTGCCCGCGCGGTGCATTTCGGTGCCAAGCTGCTGATATTGGACGAGCCGACATCGGCCCTGGGTGTCGCACAAACCTCCATGGTGCTGAAATATATCCATCAGGTGCGCCAGCGCGGGCTGGCGGTGATTTTCATTACTCACAATGTCCGCCACGCCTATGCGGTTGGCGACCGTTTCACTGTGCTCAACCGCGGCCAGACCCTCGGCACCTATCGCAAGGACGAAATCGGCATCGATGCCCTGCAAACCCTGATGGCCGGGGGCAAGGATTTGCAGGATCTGGCCCAGGAACTGGGTGGCACGGTATAGGCTCGGTTAGCCTAGCAGCCGGATATCCAGTCCACTGGGCGACAGTTTTGCCTGTTTCTTCGCGGCGGCCAGGGTGATGGCGATATCCTCCACACTTGGGCGGGTGGCGCCGACTGGCAGACCCAGCAGCACCAGCGAGACCCCCAGCAGGGGAAAGCGCCGCATCTGCCCATCCCGGTCGCGCGCGGTCAGAAACCCCTGGGTGCGGCTGTCGGGATCGTACAGGCTTTCCACATCGCTGCGGAAGCGGCGGATCATGCCTGCCAGCGGTTCGGCAACGCTGTCCGGCAGGCGGCCGGGAAACCCGGCAAAGAAATCGTCGCCGCCGATATGCCCGGCAAAGCCGCCCAGTTCCTGCACCACCCGGCGCAGCAGGGCGGCGAACATCTGTAACGCCCGGTCGCCCTGGCGGAAGCCGAACCGGTCGTTGAACGGCTTGAAATGATCGAAATCGAAATAGGCCAGGGTATAGGCACGGTCGGTGGCGGTGCGCGCCGCCTCGATCACCGCATCGACCTGCCGGTTGCCGGGCAGATGGGTCAGCGGGTTCTGGTCGCGGGCATCGATCAGGCTGGCTTCATGCACCAGCCGCACCAGCGCCGCCGCATCCAGAAAGCCCCGATATTCTCCCTCTTCGGTAACCAGCACGCCATCGCGGCCGGCGCCATCCCCGGCATCGCTGGAGAAAACGGCAACCAGCCGATCAACCGGGGTGGCGATATCGCAGACCGGCACCGGCTGCACGAAATCGCGCAGGCCATTGCCGATCGAACGGTTGCGCAGCAATTCGCCGCCGAACCTGCTGAACACGAACTGCCGCAAATCGCGCTGGCGGATCACCCCCAACGGGCGGCGGGTGGCATCCAGCACGGGAATGACCTCCAGCCGGTCGTCGCGGCGGAACCGGTCCAGCATCGCCTCGCGGTTATCGCCGACATCGAGGGGCGGCACGGCGCGGATTGCCTCCCGCAGCCGGTTGCTGGGCGATGGGCGGCGGGCCTGACGCCGGTCGGTCGCGTTCAGGGTGTCAATTTCCCGCAGGGTCAGGGGCAGGGCACGGGCGATGCTGCTCGGTTCGGCAATGCGGAACCCTTGCACGAAATCGCATCCCAGATCGCGGCAGACGTAAAATTCTGCATCGGTTTCGATCCCTTCGGCCACCACCTGCAACCCCCGGCTTTGCGCATGGGTGACAATCTGGCCGACCAGCGCGCGCTTGCGTGGGTCGCGGTCGATCCCGGCAATGAAAAACCGGTCGATCTTCAACAAATCCGGGCGGGCCTCGTACAGCAGTTTCAATCCGGCATAGCCGACGCCGAAATCATCCAGCGCCACCAGATAGCCCAGATCGCGATATTGCTGAAAAATCGCATCGACGGTCTGGGTGACGGCAATTTCCGCCCGCTCGGAAATCTCCAGGCAGATGAGGCTGGGGGAAATGTCCAGATCGCTCAAACAATCGCTCAACAGGCCACCGTGATAGTCCGGCGCGGTGAAAATGCGCGAATCGAGATTGAGGAACAGGCGCAGCCCGCGATGATCGGCATGGCTATAGAAATGCGTCGCCGCCTTGCGCCGCAGGGCCAGTTCCACCTCCACCAGCCGGCCATCGGCATGGGCGGCATCCAGCAGATCGACCGGCGTGGCAAAGCCGAACGCCCGATGGCCGCGCATCAGCGCCTCATAACCGAACACCCGCCCGGATATCGGGGCGGCAATGGCCTGAAACGCATGGCCGATCCCCGCCAGAATCGCGGGCCAATCGCGGTGTGATTGCGGCGAATGGGACACGACGGCACGGGCAAGCATCGGATGGGCTTTCGGCAATAGGGGGCGACGGTATTGGGGCGACTCAACACCCGCCGCACTCTAGGCCCGGCAGATTGCGGTTCGATGGCAGCCGAATGGCAGTTTCATGCTGCCCCCCAGACGGGCGGTCAGGTGCCGCGCGGCTTGGCGCGGGCGGTCGGCTCCGCCTCCAGCGGATTGTCGGGCCAGTAATGCCGGGGGTACTGGCCGCGCAGATCCTTGCGTACCTCGGCATAGGCATTGCGCCAGAAGCTGGCCAGATCGCGCGTCACCTGCACCGGGCGGCGCGCAGGCGACAGAAGATGCAGCAGCACCGGCATCCGCCCGCCCAGAATCCGGGGCGTTTCCGCCAGGCCGAACAGTTCTTGCAGCCGGACGGCCAGCACCGGCTCCTCTCCGCTATAGTCGACCGGGATGCGGTTGCCGGTCGGCACGGTGATATGGGTCGGGGCCAGGCTGTCCAGCGCCGCCCGCCGGTCCCAGGGTATCAGGCCGGTCAGGGCGCTGTGCAGGTCGATCCGGTGCAGATGTGCGGGCCGGGTTGCCCCGTCCAGCAGCGGGGCCAGCCACTCCTCCAGCCCGTCCAGCAGGGCTGCGTCGGACAGATCGGGCCAGCCGCCCGCCGGATCGTGACGGCGCAGGAACGCCACCCGGTTGCGCCAGGTCTGCAACCTCTCGGTCCAGGGCAGGCAGGCAAGGTCCAGGCGGCGGAGTCCGGTCAGCATCGCGCGGGCCAGCGCCTCGGGATCGGGGGCGGGCAGGGGGCGATCCTCCAGCACCAGCGCGCCGAGGCAGCGTTGCCGTCGGGCCAGAACCTGCCCGCTGCGATCGTCCCAATCGATCAGATCGCGCGATGTCAGGCGCGCGGCGTGCAGCTCCTCCAACCCGGCCTGGCTGACTGGCGCGGCCAGGAAAATCCGGGCATCGCGCTGCCCGCCATCCAGCGCGGCAACCACCAGGAACGGCTCTGCCGACAACGGGTCGGTCTTGTCCAGCACCGCGCCCCGCCCACCGCTGAGCAGGAATCCGCTGGCGGCGCGGCTGCCCTGCACCACCTCCGTCCCCCGGTTCTGGGCGATTCGGTCGGGATAGGCGAGGGAGAGCAGCAGCCCGGCGGTTTGCCACTCCTCCCCCATTTCGGTGGAGTTTTGACCCAGCGACCGTTCCCACAGCTTGGCCTGGCGGCGGATGCGCTGGGCGGCGGCGCGGTCCAGCGGGCCACCGCTGTGCCCGGCGCTGTCGCTTCCCAGGGCATCCAGGCGGCTGCGCAGATCGACGCTCTGGCGCGCCGCATCGCCGCGGAACGGATCGCGTTCCCCCAGCATCGCAGCCAGCAGGCAGGCAATGCGCCCATGACCCAGGGCAGCCCCGGCGACCATCAGATGGGCCAGGCGCGGATGGGCGCCGAAGCGCAGCAAGGCACGGCCATGGGCGGTGATCGCGCCGGTTTCGTCCAGCGCCTCCAGCCCTTGCAGCAGGGTGCGCGCCTGGGCCAGCGCGGCGGGTGGCGGCGGGGTCAGCCAGCGCAGGGCGCTATCGGTGCGGTCAAGGTCGGTCACGCCCCATGCGGCCAATTCCAGCACCAGCGGCGACAGGTCGGCCGCAGTGATTTCCGGCGGGCGGAAGGCGGGTAGGGCGCGGGTTTCCGGCTCTGGCCACAGGCGATAGCAGACCCCCGGCTCCAGTCGGCCCGCGCGGCCCCGGCGCTGATCGGCAGAGGCCAGGCTGACCCGCTGGGTGAGCAGCCGGGTCATGCCGCTGGCCGGATCGAAGGATGGAACGCGGGCCAAACCGCTGTCGATCACAATGCGGGTGCCGTCGATGGTCAGGCTGGTTTCGGCAATTGCGGTCGCCAGCACAATCTTGCGCTGGCCAGGGCGGGCGGGGGCAATGGCGCGGTCCTGATCGGCCAGCGGCAGGTCCCCGTGCAGGGGCAGGATCACTAGACCCGGCTCATCCGCTTCGCTCACACTGTCCCGCAGGATGCTCTCGGTCCGGCGGATTTCCCCGGTACCGGGCAGAAAGGCCAGGATATCGCCGGTTTCTTCCCGCAGGGCCTGGCGGATGGCGGCGGCCATGGCGCCTTCGATCCGCCCGTCGCGCGACAGGGCGCTGGGCGGCAGATAGCGGGTTTCGACTGGAAAGGCGCGCCCTTCGCTGGTGATGATCGGGGCATCGTCCAGCAGGGCGGCGACGGCGGCGCCGTCCAGCGTGGCCGACATGACCAGCACCCGCAGGTCGGGGCACAGGGCCGCGCGCGCATCCAGCAGCAGGGCCAGCGCCAGATCGGCGTCCAGGCTGCGTTCGTGGAATTCGTCGAACAGAACGGCTGCGACGCCGTCCAGCGATGGATCGTCCTGTAGCTGGCGGATGAACAGCCCCTCGGTCACCACCTCGATCCGGGTGCGCGGGCCAACCCGGCTGTCCAGGCGCACGCGATAGCCGACGGTCTCGCCCACCTCCTCCCCCAGCAGGGCGGCCATGCGGGCGGCGGCGGCGCGCGCGGCGATCCGGCGCGGCTCCAGCATGATGATGCGGCCACCGTTCCGCCGACCATCGTTGCACCAGGGGGCCTCCAGCAACGCAAGCGGCACCTTGGTGGTCTTGCCCGCGCCGGGCGGGGCCTGCAACACCGCCCGGCCGGTTTCGGCCAGGGCGGTCAGCAGGGGCGGCAGAACCGCATCTATTGGCAGGGGCGGAATCATCCGGCGATGGTCAGAGCGTGTGTATGCCCGCTATAAGCCAGATCAGCGCACCAGGAAATTGGTGAATTGCCAGGGATCGGTCTGGTCCAGCCAGGGTTCATAGAAGATTTCCGACCGGTCCTTCAGCGGCGTCCAGTCCGACGGGACGGACACTACCGGCCCCAGATAGGGCTTGGCGATTTCCAGAATTTCCTCATGCGGCAGATGTTCCGGCTCGCAATAGCCGCGATCCGGGTTCAGCACCGCCCAGACGCAGGCCGAAATCACCCCGGCGCACACTTGCAGGGCGGTTGCGTTCTGGCCTGGGATGATCTTCCGCGCCTCGTGGATCGACAGTTGTGAGCCGTACCACCAGGCATTCTTGCCATGGCCCATCAGCAGCACGCCCAGCTCGTCGATGCCATCGACGATATCATCCTGCAGGATGCGTTCTGTCGCGGGTGGCGTCCAATCCTTCATGATCACTTCGCGCAGGGACACGATCGCATCCATGCACGGGTGATAGGCATAATGCACGGTCGGCCGCCAGACCGGGCGGCCATCGGCGCTGTAGGCCGTGAAGTAATGCGACAGGGTCACGCTTTCCGAATGGGAAATGACGAAGCCCAGGATCGGCCCGCCCTTCGGCACCCAGGTGCGCACCTGGGTCAACCCGCCCGGCTTGTTCAGATAGATGGCATTGCCGGGGCCATAGGGGAAATGCTGGCCCAGGTCCGGCAGTAGGCGTTCGTGGGTGCCCCAGCCCAGCTCGGCCGGGTAGGTGGCCTCACCCCAATAGCCCAGCACGGACCAGGTGTTGACGAACTCGTCCGGCTTTTTCGGAATGTTGGAATATTGGGTATCCCGTTCCGAAACGTGGATCACCTTGGTGCCGGTGCGCATGAACAGATCGGCCCAGCCTTCGCGGCTGGCCGGCACGTCGAACTCCAACCCCATCGCGCGGGCGATATCGACCGTCGCGGCCTTGACGAAATGGTTGACGATGCCCGGATTCGCCCCGTGAGTGACAATGGTGGTCGGCCCGCCCGGCTTCCAGCTTTTGGCGGCGTGGCGCACCTGTTCGTGGCTTTCATAGTGCGTGCGCGCCCAGGGCGGCAGGTTTTCCGCCTCGTACTTCTCTGCCCACGGCTCCAGCGAGGTATCGACGTACAGAACGCCATTCTCCTGGCACCAGCCCATCAGGGCGATGGCGTCCACACCGGCGGTCAGGTTGATCGCCAGATCGCCAGCCGCCAGATGCTCTGCCAGAACGGCGAACAGGGTGTCCGGCGTCAGCTTGATATTCTTATAGGTCATCCCCTTGGCGGCAAAGGGGGCGAACTTGGCCGCGCCCTTGCCGGCTTCGATCACCGTCACCCGGTTCAGCGGCATGTCGAAATGGCGTTCGATCACGGGCAGCACGCATTGGCCGACGCTGCCATAGCCCAACATCACGATCCGTCCGTTGAACGGTACCTTCTTATACATGACCACCTCGCTTGACGGCGGGTTGAGACGATACGAAGGGGACGCGCCCTTACGCGGTTTGCATAAGGCGCGGAAGATGGGGTATCGGCCCCCGATTCACAAGCAAAATCGGAAAAATTGCAGCGATATGGGGCGCTTGGGGCGGCTTTGACGGCGCCGCCTCAATCCCGGTCGAAGGGATTATCCGGCCGGCGGTGGATGACCCGGATCGGCGTTCCGTCCAGATCGAAGGTATCGCGGTAGCTGTTGACCAGATAGCGGGTATAGCTGTCCGGCAGGTCTTCGGCCTTGGTGACGAACAGGGCGATGGTGGGCGGACGGGTCTTGATCTGCGTGCCATAGCGGATCTTGATCCGGCGGCCATTGACCAGCGGCGGCGGATGCTGCGCGGTCGCCCCTTCCAGCCAGCGATTGAATTTCGACGTGGTGACGCGGAAATTCCACTTGCGATGCAGCGCCACGGCGGCATCCAGCAGCCGGTCCAGATTGCGCCCGGTCAGGCCGGAGGCGGTGACGACCGGCAGGCCGCGCACCTGAGGCAGAGAGATCGACAGCCGGTCGCGCACCTGCTGCAACACGGCGGCCTGATCGCTGACCAGATCCCACTTATTGACCGCCAGCACCAGCCCGCGCCCTTCTTCCACCACCAGCGAGGCAATGGCGAGATCCTGCTTTTCCAGGCCCAGGGTGGCGTCGATCACCAGAATGACTATTTCGGCATAGCGGATCGACCGCAGCGTATCGGCGACCGACAGTTTTTCCAGCTTGGTTTGTACCTTGGACCGGCGGCGGATTCCGGCCGTGTCGACCAGCTTCATCGGCCGGCCCTTGTGCTGGAACGGCACGGTGATGCTGTCGCGGGTGATGCCCGCTTCCGGTCCGGTCAGCAGCCGATCCTCGCCCAGCAAGGTGTTGATCAGGGTCGATTTGCCGGCATTGGGCCGGCCGACGATCGCCAGTTGCAGCGGGCGTTTGAAGGCGGGATTATCGTCCTCCCGCTCCCCTTCCTCCAGCGTGCCGCGATCATCCACCCGGTCCACCGCCTCGGCAGCCAGATCGTCCGGCACATGGGGCAGCAGGGCCTGGAACAGATCGGCCAGCCCTTCGCCATGTTCGGCGGAAATCGGCACCGGTTCGCCCAGGCCGATGGCAAAGGATTCCAGCAACCCGCCCCGGCCGCTGGCCCCTTCGCATTTGTTCGCCACCAGAATCACCGGCTTTTTCGATCCGCGCAGCAGGCGGGCGAAATGTTCGTCCAACGGTGTCACCCCGGCGCGGGCATCGATCAGGAACAGCACCACATCGGCATCGGCGATGGCGCGTTCGGTCTGGCGGCGCATCCGCGCTTCCAGACTGTCGTCGGTCACATCCTCCAGCCCGGCCGTATCGATCACGGTGAAATCCAGATCGCCCAGATGGCCCTTGCCCTCCCGCCGGTCGCGGGTGACGCCGGGGGTATCGTCCACCAGCGCCAGCTTCTGGCCGACCAGACGGTTGAACAGGGTGGACTTGCCGACATCGGGCAGTCCGACAATGGCGACGGTGAAACCCACGGGGCGGT
>CAYRWZ010000006.1:0-16666 GCA_964428065.1 uncultured Comamonadaceae bacterium
GGCGACCACGGCGGCCATCTATGGTCAGGGCATGGGTGACAAGGTGGCGCTGATCACCGATGGCCGCTTCTCTGGTGCAACCCGCGGCTTCTGCGTCGGCCATGTCGGCCCGGAAGCGGCAATCGGCGGCCCGATTGGCCTGCTGAAGAATGGCGATATCATCACCATCAATGCCGATACCGGCGAGATTTCTGTCAACCTGACCGAGGATGAACTGGCCGCCCGCCGCAAGGAGTGGAAGCCGCGCCGCCATGATTTCCAGTCGGGCACCCTGTGGAAATACGCCCAGACGGTCGGATCGGCCGAAAAGGGCGCCGTGACCCATCCGGGCGGCAAGGCGGAAACCCATATGTACGCCAATATCTAACCGCTGGCATTCACCACCAGCTTTCATCGCTGGCGGGGCGGCTGTTACCATGGCCCCAGGGCGCTTGCCCTGGGGTTTTTCTTTTGGGGATCACAATGCGTATCGCTGTGGGCGGATTTCAGCACGAAACCAATACCTTCGCGGGCGACCGCGCCACCTATGCCGATTTCGTCCGGCCGGGCGGCTGGCCTGGGCTGCTGACTGGGGAGGCAATCTTTGACGGCGTGGCCGGGCAGAACCTGCCGATTGCCGGGTTTATCGAGGCTGCGGCCCGCCAGCGGGCGCTGCTGGTGCCGCTGCTCTGGGCCAATGCCGAACCGTCCGGCCCGGTGACCGACGATGCTTTTGAACGGATTGCCGGGCAGATGATCGCCGCGCTGGCCGCCCATGACCGGTTCGATGCGATCTATCTGGATCTGCACGGCGCAATGGTGACGGAAAGCCATGAAGATGGGGAAGGGGAACTGCTGCGCCGCCTGCGCGCCGTCGCCGGGCCGCAGACGCTGATCGTCGCCAGCCTGGATCTGCACGCCAATGTCACCCCGGCGATGGTCGAACATGCCGACCTGTTGATCGCCTATCGCACCTATCCGCATATCGATATGGCGGCGACCGGCGCGCGGGTGGCCGATGTGACGTTGGCCGCCCTGGCGGCGGCCCGTCCGGACTATCCGCAAGCCCGTGCCCGCTTTGCCGGCAAGGCGCTGCGCAAGCTGCCCTATCTGATTCCGATCACCGCCCAGTGCACCCTGGCCGATCCGGCGGCGCGCATCTATCAGGCCCTGGCCGAGATCGAGCGAGAGACCGGTGTTGCCCTCAGCTTCACGCCCGGTTTTCCGCCGGCTGATATTCACGAGTGCGGCCCAGCCGTGTTCGGCTTCGGCCCCGATGCAGAAGCCGTGCGGCTGGCGGTGGAGCGGTTGGAGGCCGTCGCCCTGACCGCCGAAAAGGATTTCGCCCGCGAAGACATCCTGTCGCCCCCGGCGGCGATTGCGCGGGCGCGGGAGATTGCCGGGGCCAGCGCGGCCGGCGGGGATACTCGGCCGGTCATTCTGGCCGATACCCAGGATAATCCCGGCGCGGGCGGCAGTTCGGATACCACCGGCCTGCTGCGCGCCCTGATCGATGCCGGGGTTGAGGGGGCAACCCTGGCCCTGTTCCACGATCCCGACGCCGCGCGGGCGGCCCATGCCGCCGGGCTGGGGGCAGAGATCGAGATTGCCCTGGGCGGGCGCGGCACGCCGGACGATGAACCGCTGACCACCCGGTTCCAGGTCAAGGCCTTGGGATCGGGCCGGTTTGACGGCACCGGCCCGATGTTTGAGGGCAGTCAGTTGGACCTGGGGCCAATGGCGCTGCTGGAAACCGGCGGGGTGGAGGTGATCGTCGGCTCCATCCGGCAACAGCCCTCCACCCAGGCGATCTTCCGCCATCTGGGGGTGGAGCCGGGCGCGCGGCGGCTGCTGGCGCTGAAAAGCTCCGTCCATTTCCGGGCCGATTTCCAGCCGATTGCAGCGGCGGTCCTGGTGGTGGCGGCCCCCGGCCTGAATGCAGCCGATCCCGCCAGCTTGGCCTATAACCGTTTGCGCGCTTCGGTTCGGCGGCGCCCGCGTACCGGTTGATCTGAATCAAGGCGTTCTGCCGTCAGTCGCGCTAATCAAACCCTATTGGCGGGCGGGCTTTGGTCCACCGCCGACTGTTACTGTCAGTGCCGATCAGATCGTGGAGGATGAGTCATGTCTCTTCGCTCTTTGATGCCGTTTGGGCGCACCGAGGGGTTTGCCACCGACCCGTTCCAAACCCTGCGCCGCCAAATCGACCGCCTGTTCGACGAACCTGTCATGCGTCTGGCTCCCCCGGCTGCGGGTTGGTCGGACGGGGCGATGATCCCGCGGGTCGATATGTCGGAAACCGACAAGAGTATCGAGGTTACCGCCGAACTGCCTGGCGTGGCGCGGGAGGATATCCAGCTGACCCTGGGCGAGGGCAGCCTGACCGTGGCGGGCGAAAAGAAGCAGGAAAAGGAAAGCAAGGACAATGGCTTTCACATGATGGAACGCAGTTACGGCGCGTTCCAGCGCACCCTGTCGCTGCCCTGCGATATTGAGGCGGACAAGGTTTCGGCCGATTTCAAGAACGGCATCCTGCATGTCAGCCTGCCAAAAGCGGCCAGTGCCCGCAGCGCCCTGAAGAAGATCGAGGTCAAGGCCGCCTAAACGGCCCTGACGACGCATATTGGTCCGATCCAGGCGGCGGAGGGCCGATTCAGGCCGCCGCCTGGCTATCGCCCAGCCAGCGATCGCAATCGGCCAGCGCCCGGCGGGCCATGGCATTCTTGCGGTCGCGGCCCTTGAAGCGCCCGTCCAGATCGGGGAACAGGCCGAAATTGATGTTCATCGGCTGGAAGGTCTTGGCATCCGCCCCGCCGGTGATATGCCCCAGCAGCGCCCCCAGCGCCGTGGTCGGCGGCGGCAGGGACGGTGCCCGGCCCAGCACCTCGGCCGCAGCAAAGCGCCCGGCCAGCAGGCCGATGGCCGTGCTTTCGACATAACCTTCCACGCCGGTCACCTGCCCGGCAAAGCGGATATGCGGCTGCGATTTCAGGCGTAGCTGGCTGTCCAGCAGTTTGGGCGACTGGATGAAGGTATTGCGGTGGAGACCGCCCAGACGGGCGAATTCCGCCGCCTCCAGCCCCGGAATCATGCGGAAGATTCGCACCTGTTCGCCATATTTCAGCTTGGTCTGGAACCCGACGATATTATACAGCGTGCCCAGGGCATTATCCTGCCGCAGCTGCACCACCGCATAGGGGCGCTTGCCGGTATGCGGGTTGGTCAGCCCGACGGGCTTCATCGGCCCATAGCGCAGCGTATCGGCCCCGCGCGCGGCCATCACCTCGATCGGCAGGCACCCCTCGAAATAAGGGGTGTTCTTCTCCCACTCCTTGAAATCGGTTTTCTCCCCGGTCAGCAGCGCGTCCAGAAAGGCGTGATAGGTATCGCGGTCCAATTCGCAGTTGATGTAATCCGCGCCATCGCCGCCAGGCCCTTCCTTGTCATAGCGGCTTTGGAACCAGGCGCGGCTGAAATCGATGCTGTCCTTATGGACGATCGGGGCAATGGCATCGAAAAAGGCCAGGCTTTCCTCGCCGGTTGCCGCGCGGATTGCCTGGGCCAGTGGTTCGGCCGTCAGCGGGCCGGTGGCGATGATGCACGGGCCCTCGGCGGGGGCGGGCAGGGCAGTGATTTCGTCGCGCACCACCTCGATCAGCGGTTCGGCGGCGATGGCGGCCGTCACTGCCTCGGCAAAGCCGTCGCGATCCACGGCCAGCGCGCCGCCGGCCGGAACCTGATGCGCATCGGCCGCCCGGAAGATCAGCGATCCCGCCCGGCGCAATTCGGCATGCAGTACGCCGACCGCATTGTAGTCGGCGTCATCCGACCGGAAGGAATTGGAACAGACCAGTTCCGCCAGCTTGTCTGTGACATGTGCATCGGTCTTGCGCACCGGGCGCATCTCGAAAAGACGCACGGGAATCCCCGCCTGCGCCAGCTGCCACGCAGCCTCCGACCCCGCAAGACCACCGCCGATGATAGTAACCCGCTGCATGTTTCCTTCCTATCGCCAATCCGGTTTCAGCTTGTAAAATTTGAATAACAAATTCATACTTTAGTAACTCCATAACTTAAGATGACTGGGAGGCAAGTATGATTAGTATGACAATACTGACTTTGCCGAGTCCTGGTGATTGGGATCAACGTTTGTTCAAGTTGTTTCATCGGTGGAATCGGCTGCGTTGGTTTTATGGGGATTTACCGTCAAATGCATTGGTATCATCCTTCTATTCCGGGTTTGCCGGCGCCAATGAGTTGATCGGTTGGACATCCTGCTTGAAGGTCGAACATAACCCATTCATGGTCCGCTATCACAGCTGTGGGGAGCGCACGCGGCAGTTTCTTGGCTGCGATCCGACCGGTATGGCGCTGGACGAGGTGATCCCAGATTTCATCCTGGGCCCAACCCTGGATGCCTATGCGCTGACCGTGAACGGGCAAAGACCCGTCTATCAGTATGTCTGCCTGCCCGGCGCCCTTGGGCAAATCAACTATCATCGGTTGATGCTGCCTTTCCTGAATGCCGATGGCGATGTTGATACCATACTGATGATCGGATGCCCCGATAACGAGGCGCTGGGCAGCCTGGAGCCCCTGTTGGCGCAGGATGAGTTCCGTCAGGCCCTGGCCCTTCTTTCACCGGAAGACCGGGCATCCTTTCCGGCACGGGCTTCATCTAGTCGGTCGTCCGATCTGCCGGTCTGGCTGCGCCAACATTTGAAGCGGCCACTGACCGGCCGATTGCCGCACCGGCTTTTCGGTCCAGGGGCGCAGAAGCGCACACTGCCGATCGCGGTCACGCGGAACGGGAAGCCTAGCCATCCCGGGGACCAGCCAGACTGAGTGTCTGGCCGGTAATCCGTGACGAGCCCGATATCCTCTCGGGCGCAGGTTTATACCTCGTTGTAGGACGCGACGATCCGCCCGACCACGCCGTAATCCTTGGCCTCTGCCGCGCTCATCCAGTAATCGCGTTCGGTATCGGCAACCACACGCTCCAGCGGCTGGCCGGTGGCATCCGCAATGCTTTTCTGTATCCGCTGTTTGATCTTGATGATCTCGCGGGCCTGGATCGCGATATCCGACGCCTGACCGCCGGAACCGCCGCTCGGCTGATGCAGCAGGAAGCGCGTGTTGGGCAGCGCCAGACGGTTTTCCTTCGATGCGCCCAGATAGATATGCGCCGCAGCACTGCCGACCCAGCCGGTCCCGATGACCTTGACCGGGCAGGGGACGAACCGGATCATATCGTGAATGGTATCGCCGGACTCCACATGCCCGCCGGGGGAGTTGATAAACAGGCGAATTTCCTTTTCCGCATCTTCGGCCACCAGGGCCAGCATGCGCGCGGTTACGTCCCGCGCCAGCTTCATGTCGATGCTGCCGAAAATGAAAACGCTGCGCGACTTGAACAGGCGTTCTTCCATTGCCTCGGACGGACGCTGATCCCCGGTCTGTTTCTTTTCCTGTTCTTCGTCGTCAAGCCTGATGTTCATGCCATCCATCCATCAATTCAACACGCTATCCGCCACGTTGCGGCGACTGCACTTTCGGTCCTTCGACCGTCAGCCATTGGACCTTCCGTCAGTGCGGTCATAATCCATTCGCGCGGAGACTAACCGGAACCGGCCACAACGTCCATTGTGGAAGATGGGGCCGATCCACCCGAAAACCAACCGATTCTTGTGTCATGGCGAACGCGGGCATGGCATTGCCGGCGTTTTGGAGATAGATTTGAAAGATGAGAGTTTTCAAGCTGATGGTTTCCAACCCGGTCGATATGCCGGTGAATCCGGGAATCCAAGATTTATTAGACCATTGGCGCAACTTGTATTTGCAGAATGACGGTGCTTTGCCGCATCGGCAGCAAGTTGATCCGCTTGCGTTTCGATCAATTATTGGTTGGGTTGCGTTTTTGCAGGTCGAACGGGATCCGTTCGATATGCGTTATCTTATGGTCGGGGAGCGGCTGGCAACCCTGTTCGGCAAGGATTTGAAGGGGCTAAGGGTCAGCGAGGCGTTTTCCAGTTTCTGGCGTAAGAATGCGCTGGATGCCTATCGCAAGGTGGCGGAGACGGGCGAGCCCCTGGTCGAAGTGGTGCGCTTTCCCTTCCTGCCCGATCGATTCAGCTATCACCGCGCCATGCTGCCGCTGAAGGCGCGCCCGCCAAGCGGCGGCGAAGCCGGTACGGTGCCGGATCTGGTCATGCTGGCGCTGCAACCGCTCAACCCCAGTCTGCAGCGGGTGGAAGACTGGATGTTCGATGCCGATGTGCAGCGGTTCCTCAATCAACTGGACGAGGCCGACAAGGAAAAGCTGCCGAAGCCGGTTTCGTTCTGGACCCGCATTCTGCGCCGCGACACCTGAACAGACATTGCCCCCGTTCAGATATCTGAACGGGGGCAATGGTTAGGCGCGGCGCTGTCGGTTTTTCTGAATCCCGTCAGCTCAATGCGGTGAAGTTTTCCAGATCCCGCCAGCGATGGCAGGCGACCTGATGCTCCGCAATCACCTCCTGCTGGTTCGGGCGTTCTTGCGCGCAGCGGTCCACCACATAGGGGCAGCGCGTGCGGAAGCTGCACCCGCTGGGGGGATTGAGCGGCGAGGGCAGTTCGCCGGTCAGCACGATGCGCTGGCGGCTGCGTTCCACATCCGGGTCCGGCATGGGAACGGCAGAGATCAGCGCACGGGTATAGGGGTGCCGCGGGTTGCGGAACACTTCTTCCGACGGCCCAAGCTCCACCAGGCGGCCCAGATACAGCACGGCGATCCGGTGGCTGATATGCTTCACCACGCTCAGATTGTGCGAAATGAAGATCAGCGACAGGCCGAATTCCTTTTGCAGATCCATCAGCAGGTTGATGATCTGCGACTGGATCGAGACGTCCAGCGCCGAAACCGGCTCGTCACACACCACCAGTTTTGGGTTCAGGATCATCGCCCGCGCAATGCCGATCCGCTGGCATTGCCCGCCGGAAAACTCATGCGGGTAGCGGTTGACATGCTGGGGCGACAGGCCGACGCGACGCATCATCTCCCGCACCATCTGGCCGATTTCCGCCTTGGACAGATCCTTGCGGAAGGTCACCAGCGGTTCGGCGATGATCTGCTCCACCGTCATGCGCGGGTCCAGTGCCGCCAGCGGGTCCTGGAAGATGATCTGCATATCCTTGCGCAGGCCGCGCAGATCGCGTTCGGACAGGCCTGACATGTCCTTGCCCAGCCACAGGGCCTTGCCGCCGCTGGGCTGGATCAGGCGCAGAACCGCACGGCCCAGGGTGGATTTGCCGCAGCCGCTTTCGCCCACCACACCCAGGGTTTCCCCCGGCATCAGATCGAAGCTGATGCCATCCACCGCCTTCAGGGTTTTCTTGCCGCCGAAGAAGCCCTGCGAAATGGAAAATTCCACCCGCAGATCCCGCACCGACAGCAGCGGGGATTGGCTGTTGGATTGGCCAGTCGTCATGCTGCTGCTCATGCTGCGGTCTCCAGGAAGCAGGTCGTGCCGCGATTGTTGCCGAAATCCTTATAGGGCGGGCGTTCCACCCGGCACTTGTCCATGACATGCGGACAGCGGGGGGAGAAGGCGCAGCCCTTGGGCAGGTTCTGCAGGTTGGGCGGCTGGCCCGGAATGGTCGGCAGATCGGTGCGCGGCGTCATGTCATAGCGCGGGATCGACCCCAGCAACCCCTTGGTATAGGGGTGGCGGGGATTGTAGAAAATCTCCCGCACCGGGCCCTGTTCCACGATCCGGCCGCCATACATGACGATCACACGGTCGCACAGGCCGGCAATCACCCCCAGATCGTGGGTGATCATAACCAGGGCGGAGTTGTTGTCCTTTTGCAGATCGGCGAACAGGTCCAGAATCTGGGCCTGCACGGTGACATCCAGCGCCGTGGTCGGCTCGTCCGCGATCAGCAGCGACGGCTGGCACAGCAACGCCATGGCGATCATCACCCGCTGGCGCATCCCGCCGGAAAACTCATGCGGGTACATGTCAAACCGGCGTTCGGCCTCGGCAATGCCCACCCGCTCCAGCATGGCGATGCCATGCTTGCGGGCATCGGCCTCGGTCATGCCCTTGTGGGTGACCAGCACCTCGGTCAGCTGGGTGCTGATGCGCAGATAGGGGTTAAGGCAGGTCATCGGATCCTGGAAGATCATCGCCATTTCGCTGCCGCGAATTTTGTTGAGCTCCTCCAGGGGGATATTCAGCACCTCGCGCCCGTTAAGGGTGACGGTGCCGGTGGCATGGCCGTTGGTGGCCAGCAACCCCATGATCGACATGAAGGTCTGCGACTTGCCAGAGCCGCTTTCGCCGACGATGCCGACACGCTCGCCAGCAAACAGCTGGAAGCTGATATCGTTGACCGCCGACACTTCGCCATCGGGGGTCGAGAACCGGGTCGTCAGGCCCCGGACATCAAGAACTGGACGGGTCATGATCAACGGTCCTTCGGATCGAGCGCATCGCGCAGCCCGTCGCCGATGAAGTTCATCGCGAACAGGGTGGCGGCAAGGAACAGGGCGGGGAAAATCAACAGCCAGGGGCTGCTTTCCATCACCCGGGCCCCTTCACTGATCAACACGCCCCAGCTGGTCATCGGTTCCTGAATGCCAAGGCCGAGGAAGCTGAGGAAACTTTCGATCAGGATCACGCGCGGCACGGTCAGCGTGGCATAGATGATCACCGGTCCCAGCGAGTTCGGCACGATATGGCGGCGGATGATGGTCATGCGGCTGACGCCCAGCGCGCGGGCGGCTTCGATGAATTCCCGCTGCTTGACCGACAGGGTCTGCCCGCGGACGATACGGGCCATGTCCAGCCATTCCACCGCCCCCAGCGCGGCGAAGATCAGCACGATATGGCGGCCGAAAAACACCATCAGCAGGATGACGAAGAACATGAACGGCATGGCATAGAGGATATCGACGATCCGCATCATCACCTGATCGGTGGTGCCGCCGATGAAGCCCGCAATCGCGCCATAGGTGACCCCGATGATCAGCGTCACCAGCGTGGCGACGATACCCACCATCAGCGAAATCCGCGCGCCATAAAGGGTGCGCACGAACAGATCGCGGCCATTCTGGTCGGTGCCGAAAATGTGCCAATCGTGGAAGGAGGGCGGGGCGTCGATCTTGTCCCAGAAAATCTGGTCATAGGCATGGGGGGAGATATTCGGGCCGATCAGCGCCAGCAGCGCAATGAAGGCCAGCGTATACAACCCGCCCATGGCGGCCTTGTTCCGCCGCAGGCGACGCCAGGCATCGGCCCACAGGCTGCGACCCGCAATCGCGGTATCGGTTTCAATCGTGGTCGTCGTCATTCGTAGCGCACCTTCGGGTCAAGCAACCCGTACAGCAAATCGACGAGAAGGTTGAAGGCGAAAATAATGGAGGCGTAAACCACCACCATGCCCATCACCAGCGTGTAGTCGCGGTTCAGCGCCGCCAGCACGAAATAGCGGCCGATCCCGGGAATGCCGAAGATCGATTCGATCACGACGGAACCGGTGATCGTGGCCGCCGTGGCCGGGCCGAGATAGCTGACCACCGGCAACAGCGATGCCTTCAGGGCGTGGCGCGTCAGAACCTTCTGGTTCGACAGGCCCTTGGCGCGCGCCGTGCGGATATAGTTGCTGCGCAGCACTTCGATCGTGCTGGCGCGGGTCAGGCGCGAGACATAGGCGATCTTGGGCAGGATCAGGCAGAAGATCGGCAGGATCGCCTGGGACACGGTGCCCCAGCCGCCCACCGGCAGGATGCCCAGATACACGCCCATGGTCAGGGTCAGCAGCGGCGCCATGACGAAGTTCGGAATGGCGATACCAACCATCCCGGCGCCCATGGCGGTATAGTCGAAGCGGCTGTTCTGCTTCCAGGCGGCGGTCAGCCCGATCAGAATGCCGATCGAGGTGCCGATGATGGTGGCGCTGAGACCGATGCCGAGGGAGATGGGCAGGCCCTGCAGGATCAGCTGACCGACGGTGAAATCCTGATACTTGAAGGATGGCCCGAAATTGCCCTGCAACAGGCCAACCAGATAGCGCCAGAACTGCATCACCAGGGGTTCGTCCAGGTGATAGGCGGCGCGCAGATTGGCCTCGATCGACGGGTGCAGCTGGCGGTCGGAATCGAACGGACCGCCGGGCGCCGCCCGCATCATGAAAAAGGCGAGGGCGATTGTCAGAAACAAGGTTGGTATTGCGCTGAGCAATCGCCGGAAAATGAAGTGACCCATTCTCCAAGCTCCTAGGCAACGTCTGTGCGGAAAACCGGGTTCCGCACGTGGATACACGCTGAAAACACCCTGGATACGCGGCTGGATCGATTCGCAGCCGTTTGGTCCCGTTCGGTGTTTCCTAAGGAAACGGCGGGGAAGGTCATGCCTTCCCCGCCGGTCAAGTCCGGAGTATCAGCCGCGATTAGTTCGAGGCCAGAGACATCCAGCGAACGCGATGGATGTCCTTCGCGTTGTCCACATAGCCCTTGATCTTGTTGGAGACCAGGTTCTTGGAGACGTAGAAGTAGATCGGCATCCAGGCGTCGCCGTCGATGGCAACCTGTTCCGCCTGCTTCAGGATCCCGGCGCGCTTCTTCAGATCGGTGGTCTTGGATGCCTGGTTCATCAGGTCATCGAACTGCTTGTTCTTGAAGCGGCCATAGTTGTTGCGGCCGGTGTTGCTTTCGAACAGGTACAGGAAGTTCTGCGCGTCGTTGTAGTCGGCGATCCAGCCCGCACGGCCGATGTTGAAGTTACCATCGCCCAGGGTGTTGTAGTGGATCTTGACGTCGGTGTTGACCAGTTCGCTGTCAACGCCCAGGTGCTGCTTGAACATCCCGGCGATCGCCACGGTGATACGCTTGTGGTTTTCCGAGGTGTTGTAGCGCAGTTCAACCTTCAGCGGCTTGTTCGGGCCGTAACCGGCTTCGGCCAGCAGCTTCTTCGCCTGTTCGATACGCTGCGGCATCGGGGTCTTGGCAAAGGTCGCCTGGGCGCCGGTGTCGATCCCGCCCATGCCCGGCGGAACGATGCTGTAGGCCGGGATTTCGCCGGTCTTCAGGATCTGGTTGGTGATGATCTCACGATCCACCACCATCGACAGGGCGCGGCGCACCTTGGCATCGGCGGTCGGGCCGCTTTCGGTGTTCATCACGAAGTAATAGGTGCCCAGGTACGGGGCGATCCGGGTTTCCTTCGCCAGGCTCTTCTTCAGCGCTTCGATCTGGCTGCTGTCGAAGTCGGTCGTCCAGTCGATTTCGCCGGCGCGGAACCGCTTCTGCATTTCGTCGCGGCTTTCGTTGGCGAAGAACACCACCTTGTCGATCTTCAGCTTCGATGCCTCATAGAACTTGGCGTTCTTGGCCATCTCGATCTTGTCGTTCGGGGTGTAGGAGGTCAGCTTGTACGGGCCGTTGCCGACATGATTGGCAACCTTCACCCAGTCATTACCGTGCTTTTCCACCACATGCTTCGGCACCGGGAAGGCGGTGTAGTGGGTGAGCTGCTGCAGGAAGTAAGGGGTCGGCGACTTCAGGGTGATCTCCAGCGTCTTGCTGTCGATCGCGCGCACACCCAGCTTCGTGAAATCGGTTTCTTTGCCGCTGTTGATTTCCTCGGCGTTCTTCACGGTGTAGAGCAGCGAGGCATACTTTGCGGCGCGCTTCGGATCCATGATCCGGCGCATGGCATAGACGAAATCGTCCGCCGTCACCGGCATGCCGTCCGACCAGGTCGCATCGCGCAGGGTGAAGGTATAGACGAGGCCGTCTTCGCTGATCTTCCACGAGGTTGCCATGCCGGGAATGACCGAGGCATCGGCCGCTTCGGTGGTCAGGCCCATATAGAGCTCGCCAGCCAGACGGTTTTCCCAGGTGCCCGACATGTTATGCGGGTCCAGGGTATCGGGCTCCCCGAAATTGGCGATGCGCAGCACCGTTTCCGCATGGGCCGGGGCCATGGCCAGCAGGCTGACCGATGCGCCGAGCGCGATAGCGAGCGAGCGAATCTTCGACATGAAACCATCCTCTGTCATCTGGTCTAGGGATGCGGCTTGGTGCCGCGCACGGACATTGGGTTCCGTTTGCGGAAACACTAAGCACCTTTTGATTTCTGATGCAACAGTTCCGCTGGGGCAGACTTGCAGTTATTGCAAGTCCCCTATAAGATTGCGTTAGAAAACAGAAAGTTAGAACAACCTGGAGGGGGAAATGACACAACCAACCGGTGGACGAAAGGCCGCTGACTGGATTCCAGAGAAAGTCCCCTTCGGTATTGGTCAAGTTCTGTTCAAGGAAGGTCAAGCGCCGCGCGGCGCCTTTTTGATTGAACGCGGGCGGGTTGAAATCAGCCGACAGAATGGCGCAGACAAAATCATCCTCGGTTATCGCGAAGTGGGCGATGTGGTCGGCGAAATGGCCCTGATCGACAATGCGCCGCGCTCTGCCACCGCCACGGCCATTGAGCCGACGGTCTGCGTCGTCATCACCGAACGGCTGTTCGATGAACATATGAAACGGGTCACGCCCCTGTTGAAAAAGGTCATCACAACCTTCAGCCGCAACCTGCGCGACATGAACCGGCGCGATCTTGCCGATAGCGGCATCCCGGAAACCGCCGACGACGCCTAGAAGGCAGCCAGGATCAGCAGAACGATCGGGATGGTGGCGAAGGCCAGCAGGGTCTGGAACGTGGTGATCGCGGCCATCAGGGGCGCATCGCCACCCATCTGCTTCGCCAGCAGATAGGCGGAGGTGGCGGTCGGCATCAGCCCGAACAGCACGGCCACATTGGTGGCAACCGGATCGATCTCCAGCCCCCGGCAGAACAGGAAGATCAGCAGCGGCAGGGCCAGCAGTTTCAGGGCCGAGGACAGCATCACCATCGGCCCGCCCTGCCGCGCCACCCGCCAGTCCAGCCCGGCCCCAACCGATAGCAGCCCAAGCGGCAGCGATGCTGCGGCCAAAATCTCCAGCAGCGGGCCGACAACCGGCGGCATTCCACCCGCCAGGTTCAGCGCCAGCCCGATCACGCACCCGGCAATCAGCGGATTTTTCAGGATCTGCATCCCGACGCTTTGCCAGCTAAAGGGTAGGCCGCTATTGCCGTGCTTCGCCAGGGTCAGCACGCAGGCGATGTTGGTCAATGGAACCGTACAGGCGGCGGAAACGGCGAACAGGCTCATTCCCTCCAGCCCATACAGCCCTTTCGCCGCAGCCAGCCCGACATAAGTATTGAACCGCACCGCCCCCTGGACGACCGAGGTAAAGGCCGGGCCATCGGCCGGAAGAAACCGGCGCAGCAGCAACAGGGTTAGGTGAACACAGGCCAGGGCGCCGACCATGGCCCCCACCATCGGGGCAAGATCGAACTGGCCGATATCGGCCCGCGCAGTGGTGTTCACCAGCAGGGCAGGGAAAAAGATGAAATAGACCAGACGGTCCGACGGCCCCCAGAACCCATCGTCAACCCAGCGGCGGCGGCGGGCCAGATGCCCCGCCAGAATCAACAGAAAAATTGGCGCGAGCGCCAGCAGAACGGGCAGCATCGGGGGTGGATTTCAACCAGAAGGGTGAGCGCGGAGATAATCGAGAACGCCTTGCAGGATAAAGGCTGCCGCCATCTTGTCCACTACGGCGTTCTGCCGGCTGCGCGACAAATCAGCCTCCAGCATCGTGCGGGTGACGGCAACCGTTGACAGCCGCTCATCCCACAGCACGATCGGCAGCGGGGTCAGGTCCGCCAGATTGGCGGCGAATTGGCGGGTGGACTGGGCACGCGGCCCTTCGCTGCCATCCATGTTGATCGGCAGGCCCAGCACGAACCCCGCACTATCGCGGTCCTTGGCCAGCGCCAGCAGCCGCGCCGCATCCTTGGTGAATTTCTCCCGCCGGATCGTCTCCAGCGGCGTCGCCGCCAGGCCCAGCCCATCCGATGCCGCAACCCCAATCGTCTTGGTGCCCAGATCCAGCCCCAGCAACCGCTTGTGGGCGCGCAGCAGAGGGGGCAGGTCGGTGGCAGGAATGATGGGCATGGCGGGCACTTTTTGACAGCAGGGACGCCTTTCCCCACAGTCGGCGGAATGGTTCCGGCGGATCGGACCGATTTGGAGGCGGCCTATGGCACATACCCCCTTCCTGGCTGCGCTGCAAGCTGCGCTGTTTCCCGATGGTCCGGTGACCACGCGGCGGATGTTCGGCGGCACCGGTTATTATGTCGAGGGCAGGATCTTCGCGCTGGAATTCGATGGCGCGCTGTATCTCAAGGCCGATGCGGAAAGCAAGCCGCGCTTTGCGGCAGCGGGGCTGGCGCCCTTTACCTATATCGGCGCCCATGGCAAGGAGATCGCGATTGCCTATCACCGCGCGCCGGAGCCATTGGACGATCCGACCGCCCTTGCCCCCTGGTTGCAGCTGGCGCTTGGGGCCGCACGGCGGGCGGAGGGAAAGAAGCGGAAAAAATCATAGACTCGACGTGATTAAATCAGATATTTATCGGTTATGGATATCAATGACCGAAAAATAATCGAAATCCTCCAGCGCGACGGGCGGGCCGGGCAGGCCGAGTTGGCGGCGGCTATCGGGTTGGCCGTGTCTTCGGTTCATGAGCGGCTGAAGAAACTCCAGGCCAGCGGGGTGCTGCGCATTGTCGGGCTGACCGATCCGGCGGCGCTGGGCCTGCCGGTCCTGGCCTTTGTGTCGGTTCTGCTGGAACGGCCGGAGCATGATCCCCCGTTCCGCGCGGCCATGAACACCTATCCGCAGGTGCTGGAATGTCATCATGTCGCGGGCGAATGGTCGTTCCTGCTGAAAGTGCGGGCGGATAGTCTACCGGGATTGGAGTCTGCGCTGGGTCAGATCAAGACCCTGGCCGGTGTGGTGCGGATGCACACCACCATCACCCTGTCGACCGTTAAGGAAAGTCATAGCCTGCCGGTTGCGGGGGATGCGCTGTGACTGAGTTATTTTTCAAGGGCTTGGGGCTAGGGCTTCTGGTGGCGGCGCAGGTTGGGCCGATCAGCTTGCTGGCGATCCGGCGCGTCACCGCCTATGGCTTCGGCCCCGGCTTTGCGACCGGGCTCGGGGCGGCGTCGGCGGATTTCATGTATGCCCTCGCTGCGGCCTTTGGGCTGGCGGCCTTGGGTGCGCTGCTGGAACATTTGGCCCTGCCGTTGCAGGCGGCGGGCGGGGCGTTTCTGGTTTGGCTGGGCGTGCGCGCCTGGATCGCCCGCCATCGCCTGCTCCGGACCGATGCTGAGGGCGAGGGGGCGGGGCTGGCACATCCAGTCATCGGCTTGGACAGGAGCATTGGCGGAGCCT
Source organism: uncultured Comamonadaceae bacterium (assembly GCA_964428065.1). Lineage (GTDB taxonomy): Bacteria > Pseudomonadota > Alphaproteobacteria > Elsterales > Elsteraceae > CAYRWZ01. The sequence continues at coordinate 15,308 of CAYRWZ010000006.1, forward strand.
ATGCCTCCTCCTTCCTGCTGACCATGACCAACCCGATGACGATCGTGTTTTTCGCCGGGGTCTTTGCCTCGCTGGGTGTGGCGGGCAGCAGCGGGGGCGGCTCCCCCTGGCCGGCGGTGCTGACCGCCATCGGTGTCGGCCTTGGCTCCGCCCTGTGGATGTTGGGATTGACTGGTGTCATCCGACTGGTGCGGGATCGGCTGACCAGGGTCTGGCTGGTCCGCATCAACGGTGTGTCCGCCTTGTTGATCCTGGGCTTCGGCCTGATCAGCGCGGGTCGGGCACTCTCGGCGCTTGTTTCGGCGTGGATTTCGCCGTCCTGACCGCTGCGTGCGCCTTGCGCGTCACGGCTGGCTGGTGGTAGCAATCCTGACCACGCTTTCTGTTAACCCTGTTGCGGGGAAGGTTTACGGGTCCATGGCACTGGATAAGCACACCGTCGCGCGCGTCGCCCGTCTGGCGCGCATCAAGGTCGAACCGAATGAGCTGGACGGCCTGGCCGCCGAAGTGTCCGGCATTCTGGGCTGGATCGAGCAGTTGAACGAAGTGGATACCAACGGCGTCGAGCCGATGGCCCGCGTCGTGACCATGCAACTGCCGATGCGCGACGATGTGGCAACCGAACCCGACCGGCATCAGGCCGTGCTGCGCAATGCCGCCGGTCACACCGATCGCTTCTTCACTGTGCCGAAAGTGGTGGAATAATCATGACCGCCTTGACCGATCTGACCATTGCCGAGGCACTGGACGGCCTGGCTGCCAAGCGCTTCACCGCAACCGAACTGGTGGATGCCCATATCGCCGCCAGCGAAGCCGGGCGCCCGCTCAACGCCTTCATCACCGAAACCTTCGATCTTGCCCGCGCCCAGGCCAAGGCGGCCGATGCCCGGTGGCACAAGGGCGAAGCCAAGGCGCTGGACGGGATTCCGCTGGGGATCAAGGATCTGTTCTGCGCCGAAGGCGTGCTGACCACCGCCGCCAGCCATATCCTGGACGGCTTCGTGCCACCCTATGAATCGACAGTCTCCGGCCGGTTGAAAGACGCCGGTGCGGTGATGCTGGGCAAGCTGAACCTGGACGAATTCGCGATGGGATCGTCCAACGGCACCAGCTATTACGGCGGGGTGAAAAACCCTTGGAAGCGCAAGGGCGATGATGCCGATCTGGTGCCGGGCGGCTCCTCCGGCGGCTCGGCCGCAGCCGTTGCCGCGCGCATGGTGATGGGGGCGACCGGGACCGATACCGGCGGCTCGATCCGCCAGCCTGCGGCCTTCACCGGCATTGTCGGGCTGAAGCCGACCTATGGCCGCTGCTCGCGCTGGGGCATCGTCGCCTTCGCCTCCTCGCTGGATCAGGCCG
>CAYRWZ010000006.1:16695-54934 GCA_964428065.1 uncultured Comamonadaceae bacterium
CGCGATGCGGCGCTGATGCTGAACGCCATGGCCGGGTACGACCCGAAGGACAGCACCTCGGCGAATGTTCCGGTGCCCGATTTCGCCAAGGCGTTGACCGGCGATATTCGCGGGCTGAAAGTGGGCGTGCCGAAGGAATATCGCGTCGATGGCATGAACCCGGAAATCGTGGCCTTGTGGGATCAGGGCATCGCCTGGCTGAAGGCCGCAGGGGCAGAGATTGTCGAAGTCAGCCTGCCGCACACCAAATACGCCCTGCCGACCTATTACATCGTCGCCCCGGCCGAAGCCTCGTCCAACCTGGCGCGGTACGATGGCGTGCGCTATGGCCTGCGCGTGCCGGGCAACAGCCTGGACGAGCTGTATGAAAACACCCGTGCCGCCGGGTTCGGCCGCGAGGTGAAGCGCCGCATCCTGATCGGCACCTATGTGCTGTCGGCCGGCTATTACGATGCCTATTACCTGAAGGCGCAGAAGGTGCGCGCCCTGATCGCCCGCGATTTCGCCGAAGCGTTCAAGACGGTCGATGTGCTGTTGACGCCAACCGCGCCGACCCCGGCCTTCGGCATGACCGAGAAGACCGACGATCCGGTGGCCATGTACCTGAACGATGTGTTCACCGTTCCGGCCAGCCTGGCCGGGGTGCCGGGCCTGGCCGTGCCGACCGGCCTGTCGAGCGATGGCCTGCCGCTTGGCCTTCAGGTGCTGGGCCGCGCCTTTGACGAAGAAACCGTGATCCGCGTCGGCGGCGTGCTGGAACAGGCCGCCGGCTTCACCGCCAAGCCGCAGTTCGTGGCGGGAGCGTAAGACCATGAGCGATACCAAGAACCTGATCGAAGGCAAGACCGGCCTGTGGGAAGTGGTGATCGGGCTGGAAGTCCATGCCCAGGTGATTACTGAGGCCAAGCTGTTTTCCGGCGCGCCGACCGCGTTCGGCGCCGATGCCAACAGCCAGGTCAGCTTCGTCGATGCCGCCTTTCCGGGCATGTTGCCGGTGATCAACCGCCACGCGGTGGAACAGGCGATCAAGACCGGCCTGGGCATCAACGCCACGGTCAACCCGGTTTCGGTGTTCGACCGGAAAAACTACTTCTATGCCGATCTGCCCCAGGGCTATCAGATTTCGCAGTTTACCCGGCCCATCGTCTCTGATGGCCATCTGCTGATCGACCTGCCCGACGGCACCAGCCGCCGCATCGGCATCACCCGGCTGCATCTGGAACAGGATGCGGGCAAAAGCCTGCACGACCAGGACCCGAAACTGTCCTATATCGACCTGAACCGGGCCGGCATCGCACTGATGGAAATCGTGTCTGAACCGGATCTGCGCTCCTCGGAAGAAGCGGCGGCCTATCTGAAAAAGCTGCGGTCGATCCTGCGCTATCTGGAAACCTGCGACGGCAACATGGAAGAAGGCTCCATGCGCTGCGACGCCAACGTCTCGGTGCGCCGTCCCGGTGCGCCGTTCGGCACCCGTTGCGAGATCAAGAACGTCAACTCGATCCGCTTCGTCGCCGCCGCCATCGACTATGAAGCCCGCCGCCAGATCGAAATTCTGGAAGATGGCGGCAGCATCGCCCAGGAAACCCGCCTGTACGATTCGGCCAAGGGCGTGACCCGGTCGATGCGGTCGAAGGAAGAAGCGCATGACTATCGCTACTTCCCCGATCCCGATCTGCTGCCGCTGGAACTGGACGCCGCCTGGATCGACCGGGTGAAGGCCGCTATGCCCGAACTGCCCGATGCCCGGCGCGAACGCTATATGCGCGATTTCGGTCTGTCGGCCTATGACAGCGGCGTTCTGGTGTCGGAAAAGGAAACTGCGGCCTATTTCGAGGCGGTGGCCCGGGGGCGCGATGCCAAGATGGCGGCCAACTGGGTGACGGTCGAATTGTTCGGCGCACTGAACAAGACCGGCCGCACGATCGAGGAGCCGCCGGTATCGGCCGAAGCCCTGGGCGGGCTGATCGACCTGATCGCCGACAACACGATTTCCACCAAGATCGCCAAGGACGTGTTCCAGATCATGGTGGAAACCGGCAAGTCCGCCGCTGCCATCGTCGAGGAACAGGGCCTGCGTCAGGTGACCGATACCGGCGCGATCGAGGCAGAGATCGACAAGGTACTGGCCGCCAATGCCGATAAGGTGGCGGAATATCGCAGCGGCAAGGACAAGCTGTTCGGCTTCTTTGTCGGCCAGGTGATGAAGGCCACCGGCGGCAAGGCCAATCCGGGCATGCTGAACGATCTGCTGAAGCAGAAGCTGGCCGGGTCGGGGGCATCGGCGATGCCCCAATCCGCGTCCCGCTTCGCTGCCGTGATTTTCGACATGGACGGCCTGCTGCTGGATACAGAGCGGGTGTTCAAGATTGTCTGGCAGTCGGCGGCGGCGGAACTGGGGCTATCGCTGACCGATGCGGTGTTTCTGGACTGCGTCGGGCGCAACAACCGCGACAGCCGCGCGGTACTGCACGCGCATCTGGGGGCGGGGTTCGATTATGACCGGTTCCTCGCCACCGTGCGGTTGCACTATGCGGAGTATCGCCGCCATACGCCCATCGCGGTGAAGGCGGGGGTGGGGGAGCTGCTGGATCATCTCGACCGGCACGGCATTCCGCGCGCCGTCGCCACCTCCACCGGGCGAAAGGTTGCGGAGGAAAAGCTAACCGCGACCGGGCTATTGCACCGTTTCCACGGCATGGTGTGCGGGGACGAGGTGGCGGAAGGCAAACCCGCGCCGGAACCCTATCTGAAAGCCGCCGCCCTGCTGGGCGTCGCCCCGAATACCTGCCTGGGGCTGGAGGATTCCGAAAACGGCATCCGCTCCGCCGTGGCCGCCGGCCTGCACGCGGTGATGATTCCCGATCTGAAGGCCCCGTCAGAGGAGATCCGCGCCCTGGCCCATGGGGTGATGCCATCCCTGCTGCATGTGCGCGATTGGCTGTTGTCCACAGCTTTGGATGCTGAACCCGCACGGTAGCATTGACAGCGGCGGGCCAGGCCGTTAGAACCGGCACCGCATACGTCGTGCAAACTTCAGCAAGCGCCAATACGGTTGCTTACTCCCGGCGGAAGGGTGGCCGAGTGGCTGAAGGCGGCGGTTTGCTAAACCGTTATAGGGGGAAACTCCTATCGTGGGTTCGAATCCCATCCCTTCCGCCACTTAAATCACAAAATCTCTGACTGAATGGCATGTATGACCCTTTGGGGCTATTTGCCATTTCGATTGGTTTTTATGTTTTTTCTGTTCCAGAAATATAAAAATATATCCAGTTTCAGTTGAACATTAACCATTCCCGCTTCAAAAATGCTGAAGGTGCTCAGTGGTTGTTAGGGGGTAGGAATGGCAAAGACCAGGATAGCTAAGGCCCTTCGGTCTTGGGATGGCAAGGCGATGGGCGCAGGTCTGGCTCAAACTATTCTGAAGGCCGGCCGCATGACCCAGGTGGGGATACGGGCGAAGCTGCTGCTGGCGTTTTCCGCGATTGTCGGCATGACCGTTGTCTCCGCCGGTGTCGGCTTGCTGTCCACCCGCGATGTCTCGACCAATATGGGCGCGATTGTTGCCGAGGAAGTGCCGACCCTGACCACCGCATCCAACCTGTCGGTCAATGCGGCGCGCGTTGTCGCGGCGGCGGCCCTGCTGGCCCAGGCGGATCGGCAGCAGACCCGCGAGGAAGCCTATTCCCAGTTCACCAACGCCCTGCGCCAGACCGAATCCACGATCGAGGCACTGCAGCGCCTGGGTACGGTGGATGATGCGGTTGGCGAAATTGCACAGACCACCAAGGATATCCGGGTTCAGCTCGATTCGCTGAACGATGTTGTGCGGCTACGGCTGGAATTGGCGGCCACCCTGCAGCAAAGCCTGCGGGACATGAACGCGACCCACGAAAAATTTGTCGATGGCCTGCGCCTGCCGACCGAACAGCGGGTCACTGATCTTAGCCTTGCTGCCTATGAGCTGGGCACGGCGACGGATGGGGGAATGGCCGAAATCTCCACCCGGCTGACCCAGCAGGTGATCCCGCTGTTTGAAACGTCGCGCGCCCTGACCGAATTGTTCGGATCGATCGAGGCGGGCTATATGGCAACGGACCAAGCGCAGGTCGAACGCCAGTGGAACCTGTATGTTCCCGCCCTGATGCGCATTTCCCGGGCGCACAGCGCGCTCTCTGGCCAGCCGAATGCGGCAACCCTGACGAAATCGATCGATCAGGTGCTGTCGCTGTCATCCGACAATACCGATATCTTCGATCTGTTCCGCGCGCGCATCGCTGCCGACCGGACGGCAGAACAGCGCCGTGTGGCCGCTGTTCAGGCGACGGAGCGGGTGGAGCGGCTGCGCGCCCTTCAGCAGACGGTCGAAGAACAGTTCAATCCCCTGCTAACGGCGGCGCGGGCGGAAATAATCATCAAATCCCGCGATGTCGCCTCGACCGTCAAGACATCGCTGACCGATTTCGTCGATAAGGATCTGGCCAGCTATCGCCGTCTGCTGGAACTGCTGGCAACCGGCAATTATGTCGTCGGCCTGCTGTCCGATGTGGCTGGGACCAACGAATCGACGCGCCTGACCGTTTTGCGCAGCCGCTATATCGATGCGGCAACGGTGGTCGGCAACCTGGCCCAGCAGGTGCGGATCGACGATAACCTGCCGGCGGTCGCCGATCTGGCCCGGCAACTTCTGTCGGCCGGCGGCGGCAACGGGTCGATATTCAACCTGCGGGCGGAATATCTGGAAAAAACCAAGGACGCCGACGACCGCGTTCAGACGACCACCAAGCTGGCCGGCGATCTGGACCTGCTGGTTCAAGGCCTGCTGGCCGAGGTTCAGGCCAAGATCGATTCCGCCGGCAAGACGGCACAGTCTAACGCCGCCGCCGCCGAATCCAGCCTGACCATCATCGCCGCCGTCTCGGTCATCATCGCCATTCTGATCGTCTGGCTCTATGTCGGCCGGTCGATTGTCGGGCGGCTGACCCGGCTGGCGGCTGCGATGCGCCGGATCGCCGATGGCGATCTGACCGTTCAGTCCGGTGTTTCGGGCGGGGATGAGATCGGCGACATGGCCGCAGCGCTGGAAGTGTTCCGCAAGACCACCGCCGATGCGGCGGCTGCCGAAGCCCGCGCCCAGAAGGAACGGGAAGAAGCGGGCGCCGAGCGGCGCCGGGCCCGCCTGGAACTGGCCGACAATTTCGAGAAATCGGTTCAGTCGGTGGTCAATCAGGTGGCGGCAGCGGTCGGCAGCCTGCGTGAAGCGGCGGAAGGCGTGAACCGCACCGCCGATCAAACCAAGTCCGAGGCCGGGGCAGCGTCTTCTGCCTCGCAAACGGCCACCCACAGCGTGCAGACGGTGGCGGCGGCGGCGGAAGAATTGCTGGCCTCGATCCAGGAAATCGGCCGTCAGATGCAGCGGTCGCTGGAAGTCACCCGGAAGGCCGTGACGGATGCCCGCCAGACCCAGTCGACCGTGCAGAGCCTGAACCAGGCGGCCCAACGGATTGACGAGGTGGTGCAGCTGATCAACTCCATCGCGGCCCAGACCAACCTGCTGGCCCTCAACGCCACGATTGAGGCTGCACGCGCCGGGGAAGCCGGCAAGGGGTTCGCCGTCGTCGCGGGCGAGGTGAAGTCGTTGGCCGGGCAGACCGCCAAGGCGACCGACGAAATCTCGCAGCAGATCAGCGCGGTCCAGGGCTCGACCCAGGATGTGGTGCGCGCGATGGCCCAGATCGTCCAGACCATCAACCAGCTGGACGAAATCTCCTCGGTCGTCGCCTCGGCAGTGGAAGAACAGGGCGCCGCGACCCAGGAAATCGCCCGCAACGTGACCGAAGCCGCCGCCAGCACCAACGATGCGCTGGGGCGGATCACCATCGTGTCCGATGCGGCTGTGGTTGCCGGGCAATCGGCCTCGGTCGTGAAGGACGCTGCCCATGCGATGGCCGAACAGACCCAGGCCCTGAACGCCGAAGTGGACCGATTCCTGACGCAAATCAGGGCTTGACCTTACCATCGTGGCAGGCTCCAGGGTGACGGCATCGCTGAGATCAAAGGAGGATGCGATGACGATTGAAGTACAGGTGAAGGGGATGACCTGCGGCGGCTGTGTCCGGTCGGTCAGCAATGCGATTGCCAAGGCCGCGCCGGGTGCGAGTGTTGCTGTGGACCTGCCGACCGGGCAGGTAAAGGTGGATGGCACCGATGACCGCGCCGCTGTGGTGAAGGCGGTCGAAGCCGCTGGCTTCGAGGTTGCAGCCTAAGCAGGACGGAAACCCGGCCCGGCGGGGATCATCGCCGGGCCGGGTCTTTTCCCGGATCGTTATGCCAGATCGTTATGCACATCGTTAGCGCTGATCCTGCGGGCCGATCCGCCGGCCCGCTTGCCAGGGGCTGCGCTGTCCGCCGGTTTCCTCTTTCAGCAGGGGCAGGGTGATCGTCACCTCGAACCCCATGATCGCCTTGGCGTCGCCGGGCATGCCGCCGGCACGGTACAGGTTGCGCGCGGCCACCGTCCCCCCCAGGCTTTCCACATGGCGCCGGACCAGCCACAGGCCCAGGCCGAAACCGGGCATCGCCCCGAGCGGGGAGCGCGCCTGATCGCGCGATCGTCGGGCGCGGGTGCGGTCCGATACGTTCCGTTCGAAAATGAAGGGCAGCACATCCTCGGAAACGCCGGGGCCGGTATCCGCAATCGAAACCCGCGCCTGCCCGCGGTCCTGCCGCACGGTGATGGTGATCCGCCCGTCGGCCGGCACGAAACTCAACGCATTGTCGATCAGGTTTTCGAAGATTGTCTCCAGCAGATCCGCCCGTCCGCCGACCACGGCATTGCCGGTGCTCATCAGGATCAGCTGCGGAACGGGCTGGTGCGGGATCGGCGCGGCGGCCGCCCCCCCCAGAAGTTCGCGATAATCCTCTACCAGACGGCGGGCGATTTCCGTCAGCGAGATGGGATAAATCACCGGGTCCAGCAGATCGGCCGTCGCCTCGTCCAGATGGCGGGCCGATTGGACCAGCCCTTCCAGCCGGTTCAGGGCATGGGTTATGGTTTCCAGCGCCGCCTGGCCGCGCCGATCCTCGGTCTGGATCCGCCGGTGCAGCGGCTCCAGCGCCTGACGGACAATGGCGATCGGGGTCTTGAAGGCGTGGGCATTCTGTTCCGCCGATTGCCGCAGCGAATCAGAGGCGACGGTCAGCCCGTCCACCATGCGGTCGAAGCTGTGCGCCAGTCCCTGCAATTCGGGGGTTCTGACCAGGGCGGCGAACCGTTCGCGCCGCTTGCCGCGATGCAGGCGCCGGGCCGCCACGGCAAAGCGGCGAAGCGGCAGCCACAGCGATAGAAACAGCAGGGTGATCAAACCGGCCAGACCGGCATAGATCATCATGGCCAGGGTGACTTCACCGCTGCGCCAATAGGGCTCGCTGCTGACCACCCCGCCGACCGAGGCCGAATCGCTGGAAATCACCAGGGCCCAGCAGCCGTTGGCCGCCATCATCGGCGCGATCGCCAGCAGCAGATCGATCCCGCCGTCCCGGCGGGTCAGCCGTTCGGCCAGGGGGATATCGGTGTCGCAGCTGCGGCTGAGGCGCCCCAGGATGCCCAGGTCGATCAACCGCTCTCGTTCCAGATCCAGATCGGCGGAGGAAACGGACGGCGCGGCGGCGATATACAGAAAACCGGCGGGATCGCTGCTGTCGCGCGGGCGAAACAACAGCTTCAGCCGCACATCGCCGACCTGAAACCGATCCAGCACCTGCGGCAGGCTGGCCAGGGGCGGGGGCGACGATCCGGTCAGCAAGGGGCGCACCGCTTCGGCGATCACGGTCCCGCGGTCGCGGATGGTGGCTTCCAGAATGGCCCGCTTTTCCTGTTCAGCCGTTTGGAACACGGAATAGACCAGGATCGGCAGAACGATCAGCACTATGCCCAGCGCGGCAAAGCGGACAGTCAGCGAATAGGGCAGGGTGCGCCACATCGTGCGGCTGCGCCACCAGGCGGCAGGTGGCCCGGCTATCGGTTGTTCTGCCATCGGCGCACCGGCCATTTGCCCACCAGGAATTGACGAACCGGGAATTGACGAACCGGGAATTGACGAACCGGGGAACGGCCGGTTCCCCGACGCGGCCGGATCGGCTGGGGCTGCCATCTGTTCGGTCAGTCCGATGGGGGTTGGGGCATCCATCTGTGCGCGCCCTGGTTGGCCGGGCTGCGGTTAGGCCCTGCGCAGCGCAGGGGACAGCATCAGGGAGGAGGCCGGCCCGGCGGACTTGGCGGCCGGGGATACGGGCGTGGCCGGACCTGGAGTGTCGAGGTCGGCCGATTTAGCGCCCAGGCTGGCCCCGCCCTCCGGCAGCCAGCGATAGCCGAAGCCGGAATAATTGGCGATGCAGTCGAATTCCTGGTCGAGCGCCCGAAATTTCTGCCGGATGCGCTTGATCATGGTCCGCACATTGGCCCGATAGCCTTCCGGCCCGGCGCCGGCGATGAACCCTTCGCCGCGCACGCAATCATAGATCTGGCGGTAGGAGACATCGTGCCCGGAACGGTCGGTCAGCAGGTTCAGAACCTTGTATTCCGACAGGGTCAGGCCGACATCGGCGCCACGCCAGCGCGCACGGCAGGTTTCCCGATCCAGTTCCAGCGCTCCATGCGTCAGGGGGATCGCGCCGATGCGGGCCTGATCCTCCGATCCGGTCGGCTTCAGGCCATCGACGATCAGCGACACCCGCTTCAGGATGATCGAAAAGCTGCGGGTCTTGTCGATGAAATCGACGGCGCCCTTGTCCAGTGCCGCCTCCTCGTACATCGGCTGGTCATGGGACGTGAGGAACAGGGCCGGCGCGGTCAACCCGGCGTCCCTCAGCCGGGTCAGCAGCTCAAGCCCGCTCATTTCCGGCATTTGCCAATCCAGAATTACGGCATCGACCGGGGGGGCGTCGGCCCGTTCGGTCAATGCGGTCAATGCCTGTCGGGGGGAAGGAAAGCCCTCCACCGCATAACCGGCATCCTCGAAATTCAGCGACAGGGTGGACAGGAACAGCGTGTCGTCATCCACCAGCACCAGATGTCGGGTATTAGCGTGCGCGTTCATTGGCAAGCTCCGTTATGCATTTGGACCGGCCTTCGGCTGTTGAATCAGACCCTTCATGGCTTTCTTCCAGCACCTGAAAGCGGTTACGGCCCATATCCAGAAACAAAGTGACCTCCAGTACGCAGGTTCGGCCCTGATACCGGTGAATCTTGGCCGGCGGACGGTCCCTGACCTGGATCGGCGGGCCGAACAGCAAGACCAGATCGGTCTCCGTCATGCCGATCAGCTGCCGCGGGATCGGGATCCCCGGCGCGATCATGCCGAGCGGCCGTGCCGCCACATCCGCCGTACCGTCCGTAGCCCCTGCCGGCGGTTTCGCCGGCGCCGATCCGCGTCCGCCCGAACCAGCCGCATTCGATTGCCCCTGACCGGGCTTCTGATCCTGGCCAGCGGCGCTGCGCGCCGGGCGCGGTGAGGGCTGCTTGGCTTTCAGGTCGTCTACCGCTTCGTTCGCCGGGGCAATGACGGTCGGCTGGCCGGCCGCAGGACTGGAAGCCGGGCCCGCGTTATTCAGCTCTGCACAGCCCGTCAGCATCACAGCGCCGACCAGGCCGAGCAGATAAGTTAATGAATATTTCATGTTGCCGCCCTTTTCGCTGTGACCTTTCTGTGTCCAGGCCCCGCAAAAACAATGGGATATCGGCCTTCTATGTCAAAGTTTGGGCAAGGATTGCCCGATCATCGTTTACCTATTATTTACCAAGTCATGCGGTGACCGCAAGGTTTCCGCACCCTCCGTGGCAGATCGCCGCAGCAAACCCCGCTTTACCCATTGATTCACAAAGAAAAAAGGAGATGCCGATGCAACGCGTTTTTGGTCCCGTTATCGCCTGCGCCCTGATTCTGGCCGGATGTTCCGGGCTGTCACAGACAGAGCAACGCGCCCTGAGCGGCGGCGCGATCGGTGCCGTTGGCGGTGCCGCAATCGGCGCGATCACCGGCGGAAGCGCGTTGACCGGCGCATTGATCGGCGGTGCGGGTGGTGCGGCGGTCGGCGCGCTGACCGGGTCCAAGAAGTAAGGGGCGCACCATGACTGCCTGTGTACCCAACGCCTGTGTACCCAACGCCTATGTACCGACCGCCTATGTACCGACCGCCTTGCGGCTGATCGGCGGCCTTGTGGCTGCCGGCGTGATTGCCAGCGTGTTCGCCAGCGGCAGCGCCCTGGCCGATCCGCCCGGCCATGCCGCCAAGCATTGGAGGAAACGGCCCCATATCGTCGAATATTATCGCCCGCCGCCGGTTCGGGAACGGGTGATCATCTATGAATACGGCCCGCCGCCGCCGGCCTATATCGAGCGGTACTATATCGAACGCCGATATATCGACCGCACCCCGCCCAATCCGTCGATCACCTTCACCTTCCCGCTGCGGTTCTAACCCCGCCAGAGATCAGGAGCCATCGTCCGGGCTGCGGGGGATCAGGATGGCTGCCATGTGCTGCCAGACTGCGGCCGCCATATCCCGATCTTCGTCCCGGATTGCCTTTGGGCGCAGGATTTCCGGAATCGCCGTCAACAGGGCGACCGCCCCGGCATCCCGCTGGGCGCGGTTGGCGACATGCGGGGCGATCACGAACCCGGCTGCGTGCAGCGCCTGGAGCACGGCGGCCGCTTCGGCCCGGTACCAGTGCCAGCGCGGCACCCCGTCGGCATCCACCCGGTCGGGCTGCCCGCCCTCATGGATACACAATGCACGGGCGAGTGTTTCCTGAACCTGCCCAATCAAGGCGCTATTCTGGATCGGATTCTGCGTCTCGGCCCCGGCTGTGCCTTGCATGTCTCCGGCCTGCGGTCTAGCTGTAGAGGACTGGTTCATCGTTCCTGCGAAAGTAGCCCTGCCATGTCATCTGCTGCCCGTTCCTTTGTACAGGACCTCTGGCGCCTGACCTATCCCTATTGGCGATCCTCCGACTGGAAACTGGCGTGGCTGCTGTTGGGCGTGGTGCTGGCCCTGACGGTTCTGCAGGTCTATCTCTCGGTCCAGTTCAACCAGTGGTACAACACATTCTATAACGCCCTGCAGGAACGGCAGGAAGATGTGTTCTGGGCGCAGATGAGCACCTTTGCCATTCTGGCCAGCATTTCCATCCTGTTCGCCGTCTATCGGATGTATTTGCAGATGATGCTGCTGATCCGCTGGCGGCGCTGGCTGACGGAGCAGTTTCTGGGCCGGTATCTGGGCAACCGGGTCTTCTATCGGCTGACCCTGGGCGAAGCGCAGACCGATAACCCGGATCAGCGCATTTCCGACGATATCAACAATTTCACCTCGCGCACGCTGGGCCTGACGCTTGGGTTGCTGAATGCGGTGCTGACGCTGTTTTCCTTCACCGCGATCCTGTGGACCGTCTCTGGCCCGATCACCCTTCCCATCGGGGCCGACGGCATCACGATTCCGGGCTATATGGTCTGGGTCGCGATCCTTTACGCAATCGCCGGCACCTGGCTGACCCATCTGATCGGCCGCCCCCTGATCGGCCTGAATTTCAACCAGGAACGGGTTGAGGCCGATTTCCGGTATAGTCTGATCCGCCTGCGCGAACATTCGGAATCGATTGCCCTATACAATGGGGAAGGCGCAGAAAAGCGGGCCTTGAACAGCTTTTTCGACTTCATCGTCAGCAACTACCGCGCGATCATGAACCGGCAGAAGCTGCTGACCTTTTTCACGGTCGGTTACAACCAGATCGCCATCATTTTTCCGTTCGTTGTCGCCGCGCCGCGCTATTTCTCCGGCGCGATCAAACTGGGCGAGCTGATGCAGATCTCCAACGCCTTCGGCAAGGTGCAGGATGCGCTGTCTTATTTCGTCGATGCCTATAGCGCCCTGGCCGATTGGAAGGCGGTGACCGATCGTCTGGTCGGCTTCCGGGCGGCGGTGGAACAGCTGGAAACCCGCGACCCCTCCGGCGCGCTGGAAGTGGCCACCGGCGGGCGCGATCTGGTTCTGACCGATCTGGCGATCCGCCTGCCCGATGGGCAGCCGCTGCTGCGCCGGTTCAGCCACCGGTTCGAGGCTGGGCAGCGCGTGCTGGTCACCGGCCCGTCCGGTTCCGGCAAAAGCACCCTGTTGCGCGTTCTGGCCGGGGTCTGGCCCTATGCGGACGGTAAAATGGCCCTGCCGGAAGGGGCAACCAGCCTGTTCCTGCCGCAGAAACCCTATCTGCCCCAGGGCAGCCTGCGGGCGGCGCTGGCCTATCCGGCCGATCCCAGCCAGTTTACCGATGCCGACTATCTCGACGCGCTGAAAACGGTTCGGCTGGAGACCTTCGCCGAACGGCTGGACGAAGTGCGGCCCTGGTCGCAGACCCTGTCGCCGGGGGAGCAGCAGCGGGTGGCCTTTGCCCGCGCCTTCCTGATCAAGCCCGACTGGCTTTTCATGGACGAAGCCAGTTCCGCCCTGGACGAGCCGACGGAGCAGCATCTCTACGCAACCCTGGCCGAACGCCTGCCGCGCATGGCGGTGGTGTCGGTCGGCCATCGCTCCAGCCTGCGGGCGTTCCACAACAACGGATTGGATATCGCCGACCTGCGGGAGCCGCGGCGATCTGCCCCATCTGCTGCCCCATCTGCGACCCCGGATGCCGGGCGGACGCAGCCCGACCGCTCTGCCAATTCCGGCCTTATCCAGCCTGGGGGAGATTTTTCGTCGCGCCCGGCCCCGGCAAGCGATGATTAACCTTGTTCTGGGCACAATCGGTGCTTAGGAAGAAAGGCCAGTATGCTGATCAACCCCGCCAACTTTTTCCAGCGATAGCGAAAAAGGGACAGAAGCGGGGCGGCAGGCACCAACAGGGACGGAAACCGAACACGGCGATATGCCGGGTTCCATGAAGTAGCAGGACGGGGCAGGAGACGACGTGGACTCAATCCTTCAACACATTCAGGACTGGGGTGCCCTGTTCTATGTTGTCACATTCATTTGGGCGGCGTTGGAAGGCGAAACCTTTGTCATTTTTGCCGGTTATGCCGCGCATCTTGGTTATCTCGATCTGAAATTGCTGATTCTGGCGGCGTGGATTGGCAGCTTCTGCGGCGATCAGGTCTATTTCCTGTTGGGTCGCCGCTATGGTGGGCGGATCGTTGCACGCTTTCCCAGGCTGAAGCCCAAGTCCGACCGGGCGCTGGAATTGCTGCACCGCTATAACACCTGGTTCGTGCTGTCCTTCCGCTTCATTTACGGCATCCGCAACGTCGCCTCGCTGGCGATGGGGATGAGTCAGCTGCCCTGGTGGCGCTTCAGCCTGCTTAATTTCATTGCCGCCGGCGTGTGGGCCAACAGCTTCGCCTGGTTCGGCTATCTGTTCGGCGAGGTGCTGAAGGCGGTTCTGGGCGATGTCGCCCTGTATTTCACGCTTGGCCTGCTGGCGGTCTTCCTGACCATCGCCTGGCTGGTGCTGACCGCGCCGGAGCGGCGGGCCAAAAGACTGGAACGCGCACAGGCGCGGGAGCAGGCCAAGGCCGACGCAACGCGCCAGGGCAACGGTGCGCCGGTCGGGCGGGTCGATTGAGCCGCCCTTGGCCGCAGGCCTCCAAAATCGGTAAAGCAGATAGCGTCAGATCAGCAGGATCAATCCGCGCAAGATCATGACCAGCAGTCCAACCAGGGCGATGGTCAGGGGGATCAGCAGCAGCAATCCGCCGATTGCCGTGGCGACCGCGATCACGACCACCATGATGGCGCGCCCGCCCTGGCTTAGATCGGCCTCCCGCCGCAGCCATTCGACCGATGCGATGATGCCGCTCAACAGCAGGGCGCAGGCCGTGCCTATCAGCAAGGCGGCCAGAATGCCCGTGCCGGCCAAAATGCACAGGCCGGCGATCACCGCGACATAGGCGGTGAACAGGGAAAGCTGAACCTGTCGCGTTAGGCGGGCGAAGCTGAAATTGCGCAACCGCATGGTGAAGTCTGGCGCCTGCCTTATGATGCCCGGGTTCTGGTGCGAATCTGCCGGACGGTCCGCGACCGTGTCTGAGAATGACCGCCCTGTCCATGATAGGAGCCGTCATGCGGGTCGACAATCTCGGCATCGACAAACTCGGTCGCCTTTGGCCTCAAGCCGGACGGCGTGGCCGGTTCGGCCGAGACAATGATGTTGCCCGCTTTCTCTGCCCAATCCTGAAGGGTGGGCCAATCCAGCTCCAGAAACTTGCCATCGCGCCCCGGCAGGGACAGCACCCCCGGCGTGCCAAGAACCAGCAGGGCAACATAGCGGAAGTAAAGCCCGGCGGTTTCGATCACCTTGGACAGTTCGTAAATCACGCTGGTCGATGGATCGGCCTGGCGTGACAGGTCAATCATGCGATAGCAGATCGCCCGCGCCAGATAATCGGCATTCACCTTCCGGCGGCTGACCATCTGATAGACCATCTTATGGTCTTCCCGCCCTTCCATGGCGATGGAATAGGTCAGCTTTTCTTCGATATCGCGCGACAAACGGAAGATTTTATTGATATTGGAGCGCAGCATATCCTCAAGATCGCGGAAAACCTTGATCAGATCGCGGCGGTCCCGTGGGTCCAGCGGGCCGAAGGCGGGGTAATAGCGATTGTGGATAAAGGCCCTCAGCGTATCGGAGGACGATAACATCGATTGCCCTGTTTTGTCATAAACCGCCTTCAATTCGCGACTGTCGAAATCCGATCGATCAAATTTTTTCGCGAGCATCTGCTTGTTTCCAATCCCGCATGCTTGCCGCTGAGATAAAGTTATAGTTCGAAAATGCGGGACAACGGGTTGATGGTCAATGAAAATTTGCCAGTGTTCAAAGAGACGAAATGAACCCGCAAGCACCATTAATACTTTAGTAATAATTTTGTTGTTGGCAGTCCGGGTAATTGATGTGGGTGAATTTCTGGTGAAGTTTCAAGTCATTGCGTGGTGCTTCTAACGAAAACTAGCCGCCAGCCATGCGCCATTTGCTAAAGAGGGTTGCATAAAGCGGCGGATCGCGTTAGGAGTCTTTCGGCCGTGGCGGGGCGGTTGCTGGCGCCATTGGTTTCTTTTTTATGAACACCTTACGGGGAGGATTGGCGCTTGTACCTGAAGTTCAACGCACCCCAGGCCTGTTCACCGGTCGATTCGGTATTTCCGATCCAGTATGAGGGGCGTGACTGATGCGGTGGCTGGGCGTAACCCTGGCCCTATGGCGTCGCAAGCGCCTGGAATGGTTTCCAGAAAGGCAGTTGGTGCTGCGGGAACGCGACCGGGTTCGGGCGCTGACGCTATCCACCAATCTTCAGGTCGGCGTCGTCGCCGTGGCGACGGTTCTGGCAATCTGGCTGACGGCATCGTCCGGCGCCTATGTCTATCATGTGGCGAAAGTGTCGCGGAAGAACGCGGAGATTGAGCGTACCCGCATCGCCTATCACGAATTGATCGAGGAAGTGTCGAGCCAGCACGACAAGGTGATGGAAATCACCCGTGACCTCGACCATTACCGCACCTATCTGCAGACCCTGGTCGCGCAGAACGACGCCCTGCGGCAGGACATGCGCCAGCTGTCCAATCAGATGGCGGCGGTCGGCGTTGCATCGGCCACGCCGCCGGAAGGCGAAGCGCAGCGCCTGCGGGCGGCGGAAGAAGCGCTGCTCGGCCAGCTGCGGGAGATGGAGCGGGAAATCGCCAGCGTCAATGAACGCAACGATCTGCTTCAGGTCGATGTCAATGGTATGCGCACCCGCATCGCCTCCAGCGATGACGAGCGGCGGCGCTTTGCGGCGGCCCGGTCGGCGATCGATCGGCGCATCGGCCGGTTGGAACATGACCTGACGGCCGCCCAGACGCGGGTGATCGAGCTGGAGCGCGGTCTGGCCTCCAAACAGCAGCTCGTGGATCAGTCCCAGCAGGCACGCCGTCTGGCCCATGCGGAGCGGGAAGACGCGCTGCAGCGGCTGGCGCAGCTGGAAAAGACGATGAAACAGCAGGAGGAGCAGCATCAGCTGGCCCTGACCAAGCTGTCTCAACGGACCAATCTGGCCATCGCCCAGGTGGAGGCCATTGTCGGCAATACCGGGCTGGAGCTGAACAAGCTGGCGCCGACGGTTGGCCCGCGCAGCCCATCGCGCGGTGGCGGTCCCTTCATTCCCTGGCGCGAACAGCTGCGCGACCTGCCGGTCGAAAGCCAGGAAAAGGCGGAACGGCTGGACAATAGCGTTGATCGGCTGGAGCGGATCAATCTGGTGCTGTCGGCCTTGCCGATCGCAGCGCCGATCAAGTCCTATACCGTGCTGTCGAATTTCGGCTATCGGCGCGATCCCTTCAATGGCCGGGCGGCGCTGCACGAAGGGATCGACCTGGATGCCCCGGTTGGCACGCCAATTCGGGCAACCGCCGAAGGCAAGGTGATTTTCTCCGG
The DNA here is from genome assembly GCA_964428065.1 of uncultured Comamonadaceae bacterium. Classification (GTDB taxonomy): domain Bacteria; phylum Pseudomonadota; class Alphaproteobacteria; order Elsterales; family Elsteraceae; genus CAYRWZ01. The sequence goes on from CAYRWZ010000006.1 coordinate 33,155, forward strand.
CTGGCATGCCTCCTATGGCCGGATGGTGGAAATCGAACATGGGTTCGGCATCCGCACCCGCTATGCCCATATGAACTCGTTGACAGTGGAGCAGGGGGCGACCGTAAAGCGCGATCAGCAGATCGGGACCCTTGGGAATACCGGGCGGTCCTCCGGCCCCCATTTGCATTATGAAGTGCTGCTTCGCGGCAATGCCGTAAATCCCGAAAAATTTTTGAAGGCCAAGGACAATGTTCGGAAAGTCAACCGCTAAGCGTGCACCCGGTGCCTTGGAGCGTCCGCCCGCCGCCGCCTTGCTGCCAACCGCGGCGGTGAAATCGGGCGTGCCGTCGATCGTCAGCGCCGATATGCAGATCGACGGCAATATCCGCAGCAATGGCGAGGTTCATATCGATGGAACCGTCCGCGGCGATGTTACCGGCAAAATTGTCACCCTGGGCGAAACGGCCGTGGTCGAAGGCCAGATCACGGGCGACAGCGTGCGGATTTGCGGTGTCGTGACCGGGCGCATTGCCGCCCGCGATGTGGTTCTGGTGCGCAGCGCGGTTGTGCGCGGCGATGTGGAGCATGAAGTGCTGGCGATCGAAGCAGGCGCCCAGATCGAAGGGCACTGCCGCCGCCTGCAGACCAAGGCGGCCAATGGTGCCGCCGCGCCCGTGATCCCAGTGCTGAAAGACGAAAAAGGGGTTGAGGCTGTCGCCGCAACCCACTGATCTTTCGTAATCAATCGCTTTTTCGCACTCGATTGTGGTTGCGCGACCTATGCCGCGCGCAGGATCTCCGCATAGGCGGACGGGTCCACATTGCCGCCAGAGGCAACAACCGCCACCGTACCGCCCTCTACGCCGGCGGCCTTGAGCCGGCCATTGAGCACGGTTGCCAGGGCGACGGCACCACCCGGCTCCAGCACGATGCGCAAATGCCGGAACGCGGCGCGCATCGCGGCGCGCACGTCGTCGTCGGTGGCTGACAGGCCCCCCGCCAGAACCCGCTGATTGATCGGGAAGGTTACCGATCCCGGCATGGGGGACAGAAGCGCATCGCAGATCGACCCGGTGGTGGCGGGGTTTCGTTCCCGCTGGCCGGACGCCAGGGAGCGTTCCGTATCGTTGAAGGCGCGCGGTTCAGCGCTGTACACCCGCGTCGCCGGACTTAATTCTTCAATCGCAATGCCGATCCCGGCCGCCATGCCGCCGCCGCTGCAACAGGCAATCACGGCATCCAGCTTAATGCCCAGGTCATCGGCCTGCTGGGCGATTTCCAACCCGATCGTGCCTTGGCCGGCGATGATGTCGGTATCGTCGAATGGCGGCACCAGCGCCGCCGGTTTCTGTTGTTGCAGGGCGCGGGCGATGGCCTCGCGGTCGTCGGTCGCCCGATTATACAGGATCACTTCGGCCCCTTCGCCCCGGGTTGCCTCTTGCTTGATGCGGGGGGAATCGGCGGGCATGATCACGGTTGCCGGCATGCCCAGCAGGCGGGCCGCATGCGCCACCCCCTGGGCATGATTGCCGGACGAAAAGGCGATCACCCCGGCCGCCCGATGGCTGGGCGGAATCAGCGCCAGCTTGTTGTAAGCCCCGCGGAATTTGAACGATCCCGTGCGTTGCAGGCATTCGGCCTTCACCAGCACCCGGCACCCGGCCATGGCGTTCAGGCCCGGCGATTCCAGCAAGGGCGTGCGATAGGCCGTGCCCGCAATGCGCTGCGCCGCCAGCTGGATATCGGCAAACTCGGGCATGCGGGTCGAAGGGTGCAGCGGTTGCAGCGCGGTCATGGCGGATACTCTTTTTTCTGAACGGGCCCGGCGGGCCACAGGGCCATATTAGCGGGCCAAATTAGCGAGGCAAATTAGCGGGGCAGGCGGAGCAGGCCGGTCAGTTCGGTCAGGGATCTGATTTGGGCGAAGGGCGCGACGCTCAACCGATCAACCGGAAGGCCATGGCGGTTGACCCAGACCGTGCGCAGGCCATAGGACGCGGCCCCGGCGATATCCCAGCCATTGGCCGAAATGAACAGAACCCGGTCTGGTGGTACGTCCAGCCCCTGAACGGCAAAGCGGTAAACCGTTGGATCGGGTTTGTAGCAGCCGACGCTTTCAACCGACAGCAGCCGACTGATCAGGCTGTCCATGCCGGCGTGATGCACGGCGGTCTGCAACATTTCAGGAGTGCCGTTGGACAGAATCGCCCGCTCGAACCCGTTTTCCTTCAGCATGGTCAGCGTTTTGACCGCATCGGGAAACGGGTCCATGGTGCGATAGGCCTGCAACAGCTTGTCGCGCAGCCCTTCGCCCGAAACGTCCAGGGCTTCCAGGGCGAAATCCAGGCTTTCCTCGGTTATTTTCCAGAAATCCGCATGGCGGTTCATCATGCTGCGCAGCCAGGTATATTCAAGCTGCTTGCGCCGCCACAGATCGACCAGCTTTGCGCCCTTGTCGCCCAGCTGGGCCGCATTCCGGCTGACCGGCGTCGCCACGTCGAAGATCGTGCCATAGGCATCGAAGACGCAGGCGGTAATCGTGCAATAAGGATCGACAATCAAGCGTGGGCTCCGTCAAACCGGATGATGGGTCGCGTCATGGATGGGGCAAAAACTGCGCCGGCGGGCAGCATAGGCGTCAAGGCGTTACTGGATCGTTGCCATCGCGGCATTCCGACAGGCACCAGGCGGCAAGACTGGACCGGTCAACCATCTGGTCAACCGATGGGTAGAGACTGGCCGATGTTGGTGCGCGCGACAAGCGAACCCGGTACACATGCATCCCCTCTAAAACGCGCTGGACATAGTTTCGGGTTTCCTGAAACGGGATCCGCTCGATCCAGTCCAGGGTCGCCTCGCGGTCGCCGCGCGGGTCGCCCAAATCGCGCAGCCATTGGCGCACGCGGCCCGGCCCGGCGTTATAGGCGGCCAGGGCAAAGGCATATTCGCCGCCCACGCCGTCGATCACCTGGGCCAGATAGGCCTGGCCCAGCTGCACGTTATAGCCGGGATCGGCGGTCAGGCGCGCGGCATTGTAGGGCAGGCCGATTTTCCGGGCCGTCTGCTCCGCCGTGGCGGGCATCAGCTGCATCAGCCCGCGTGCCCCGGCCTTGCTGACCGCCGTGGTCAGATAGCCGCTTTCCTGCCGGATCAGCGCATGCACCAGGGCCGGCTCAGGGCTGCCGCCCAGGGGATGACGCAGCAGCGGATATCCGCTTTCGGATAGAACCACGCCATCGCGGAACGCGCGGCGGGCGATGGTCACGGCCAGATCGTCGCGCCCCAGGCCCGCAGCGAAGCGGGCGGCCATGGATGCGGTTTCGGCATTGCCGGCGGAATCGCCCAGACGCAGAATAAAGGCATCCGCCCGGTCGGGCAGGCCGATTTCCTTCAGGCGCCGGGCCACCCGCGCCACCTCGCGCGCTTCGAACTTGCGCTGATCGCCGGCGCTGACGTTGGCTTCCTGCGGCATCAGCGCGCTCAGATCACGGCGCAGTTCCCCGGCCGCCAACTGGCCGTAGAAGGTGGCTGGATGCTGCGCCGCCCGCTCGTACCAGGTTGCGGCATCGGCCTTGCGTCCCAGCGCCTCGGCCGCGCGCCCGGCCCAATAGGCGCCGCGCGCCAGGCTGATCGGGGTGCGAACCGCCTCGTGCAGCGCACGGAAATGGGGCAGGGCGGCCTGCGGGTCCGACAGCAGGCGCAAGGCGATGAACCCGGCCAGGAATTCGGCGTCTGCCAGTTCCGCGCCCGATGCCCCGCCCACACTGGGGGCGCCGATCCGGTGATCGCGGGCCAGGGCATAGGCGGTGGACGAATCGCCCTCGGCAATCGCCCGGCGGATATGCACTTCCCGCTCTGCCCACCATAGATCGGGGCGGATCAGTTCGGGCGGTGCGGCCTTGATGATTTCCCGCGCTTCCACATCCTTGCCCGCCCGGCGCAGCGCCCGCGCCAGATCGAACAGCAGGCCGGGATCGCGCCGGGCATGGGCAGGGGCGCGGGCCAGCAGCCCGTCAAGCTGGGCCTTGCCGCTGCGGATATCCAGGCGCAGTTCGGCCACCGCGCGGATCGGCCGATCCACCCGCGGTAATTGCCGCCGGGCCATGTCCAGCTGGTCGCGCCAGATCAGGCGGTCCAGCTTCGCCTCATGGTCGGCAGGACTCAAAAACGGGCCATAGGTGGCGATAAACTCCGCCTCCTCCTCCGCCGAAAAGCCATCTTCGACCCAGATGCGGCGGACCAGCGGCTCTGCCTGTTCGGCCAGGCCAACCGCCAACAGGGCCGCCGCCTGACGGAGGCGGCCGTCGCGGCTGACCGGGGGGGTTTTGACAAACCCGTCCAGCACCGCCGCATCGGATTGGGTGCGGTCGGCCAGCAGGGCGTCTTCGGCCCGGCGGCGCAGGGCGGCCTGGGCCGGCCAATCCTGATGCGCCGTGCGGAACCCCTCGATCTCGGCAAAGCTGGGCGCGCCGAAATTGCGCGTCAGCAGATACCACTGGATCACCTTGTCCAGCAGGGCATCGCGCTGACCCGCCGGGGCGGCGGGCAGGGCCGACAGCTTGCCCGAATCGATCCGGTCGAACAGATCGCGATAGAAGGCCCCCGCGCTGGGCAGGCCGGCCGCCACGGCCGCTGCCGCAGCGGGTGCCTTGGCCGGACTCGCTTTTGCCGGAGTCGCTTTTGCCGGTTCCGGTTTGGCCGCCTGGGGCTTAGCTGGCTGGGTTTTGGGCGCCTGGGTTTTGGGCGGGGCCGGTTTGGCGGGGGCCGCTTGCGCCGGGGCGGTTTGGCCCATAGCGGCGCTGAACCCTTCCGGGCCAACCGGGACGAAAGACAAAAGCGCTGCGCTCAGCAGCAGGGACCGCATCGAAAGCATGGTTGCAGTTTATCCTCCGCCATCCGTTGCAACAAGCGGAACCGGATGGGCCCTGCCGCGTGTCCCGGCCCCTGGTCGCCCTGCGGCAATCCTTGCGGTAATCCTTGCGATCTGGCGGTGCGAAGCGCTATCGTCCGCCGGTTTCCTGACTGGTCAGGATATCTTATCTTTGTGGAGACAGAGCCATGGCCGACGCCACCGCCCCCCAGACCCGCTTTTACGGATCGATGACCGCCCTCATCACTCCGTTCAAAGGCGGTAAACTGGACGAGGCGGCGTTCCAGAACCTGTGCGACTGGCAGATCCGCCAGGGCACGCGCGGGCTGATTCCGGTCGGCACCACGGGCGAATCGCCCACCCTGTCGCATGATGAACATTGCCGGGTGATCGAGCTGTGCGTGGAGGTCGCCAAAGGCCGCGCGCTGGTGATTGCCGGGGCGGGGTCCAACTCCACCGCCGAAGCGGTGGACTATACCCGGCATGCCGCCAAGGTCGGCGCCGATGCGGTGTTGAGCGTCGTGCCCTATTACAACAAGCCGACCCAGGAAGGCATGTATCTGCACTTCAAGGCCGTGCATGATTGTGCCGATATCCCGGTGATCCTGTACAATATCCCGGGCCGCTCCGTCGTCGACATGAGTGTCGAGACCATGGCGCGGCTGGCGGCGCTGCCGCGCATCGTGGGGGTCAAGGATGCCACCGCCGATCTGGCCCGCCCGCTGCGCACGACGCTGGGGGTCGGCCGCGATTTCGCCCAATTGTCCGGCGAGGATGCAACTGCGCTGGCCTATCTGGCCCAGGGCGGCCATGGCTGTATCTCGGTAACCTCCAACATCGCCCCACGCCTGTGTGCCGATCTGCATGAAGCCTGGCGCGCCGGCGATATTGCCAAGGCACAGGCGATCAACGAAACGCTGCTGCCGGTGCATGATGCGATGTTCTGCGAAACCAGCCCCGGCCCGGTCAAGTTTGCCGCATCGCTGCTGGGCCTGTGCGGGCCGGATGTCCGCCTGCCGCTGGCCCCGGTCAGCGAGGCGACCAAGCAGCGCGTGACCGCTGCATTGAAAGGGGCCGGATTGCTCGGCTGATTGGATCTGATGGTAGTTCGTTCGACTGATCGCTATGCCGCGCTGAACCGAAAGGCGCGCCACGATTACTTCATCGAGGAGAATATGGAGGCCGGCCTGGTTCTGACCGGAACCGAGGTGAAATCGATTCGCCGCGGCCATGCCAGCATCAACGAGGCCCATGCCGGGGTGATGGGCGGGGAACTCTGGCTGTTCAATGCCCATGTCCCGACCTATGAGCATGCGCCCAAGCGGGAAAATCACGAGGAACGCCGCCCGCGCAAGCTGCTGCTGCACCGGCGGGAACGGAACAAGCTGCTGGGCGCGATCAAGCGCGAAGGCATCACCCTGATTCCCCTGGCGCTCTATTTCAACGACCGGGGGATCGCCAAGCTGGATCTCGGTATCGCCAAGGGCAAGAAAAAGGTCGATAAGCGCGCAACAGAGAAGGAACGCGACTGGCAGCGGGAAAAGGCCCGCGTGCTGCGCCGCGACCGGGAGTAAGAACGGAGGTTTGCGCCGGACCGGCACTCCCCGGCCCGGTCATACGCGCCGAATATTCATAGAAATTTATCGGATTTGTCGTCACCATATCGCCTACGGGTTGAGGGACCAGCCCGAAAATCATCGAGTGGGATGGGGGCGAGAGTGGTGCGGTTTCTGGATCGTTGGTCGCTGGGGCATAAGCTGGTCCTGATTTTTGGTCTGATCTTCATCCCCATTGCGTTACTTGCCTATCAGTTGATTGCCGAAAAGATGGTGGCGGTACGGTTCGCCCAGGCAGAGCAGGCCGGCGTTACCTATCTGGCCGGCCCCCAGGCGGTCTTGCTGGATCTGGGATCACAGCGCGCGGCGGGCCGTCAAGCGCTCGATCCCGCCGGCGCGGACCGGATGGCGCGCACCCTGACCGAAACCAATGCCCGCCTTGGCGCGGGCCTGTCTGCCGATGCAGAGGTCCAGGCGGCGGTTGCCGCGCTGCAGACCCGAGAGACGGAGAAGGCGATCGAGGCCGTGCGGAAGCTGATCGTCCGCGTGGGCGATACCTCCAACCTGATCCTCGATCCCGACCTCGATACGTACTACACGATGGATGTGGTGCTGCTGCGCCTGCCGGAACTGGTCAACCGCAGTGCCCGGGTTCTGGCGCTGGCGGCGGCGACGGCAACCGGCGGCCAGCGGGATATCAAGGCCGTATCGGCGCTGCTGCAAGCGGTCGGCGCCCTGCAGGAACAGCGGGAGGCGCTTGCAGCGTCAACCGCACAGGCGGTCCGCAGCAATGCCGACGGGTCGCTGGAACGGCGTCTGCCCAAGGTTCAGCAGGCCTTGGGCGATGCGGTTGCCGCCATAGAGGCCATGGGACGGCAGGCGGCGGAAGGGGGGACTGCGTCGGCATCTCTGGCGGATGGCTGGAGCCGGTTCACGCGCGAAGCGGCAGAGGCGCAGAAGGTCTATGCCGCCGAACTGAACCGGATGCTCGGGCTGCGAATCGACGGCTTCCTGACCCGCATGGGCGTGGCTTTGTCGATTGCCGGGGCGATTGCCGCGCTGGCGGTCGTTACCGGCATTGTGGTGGCCCGGTCGTTCAGCCGGCCGGTTCAGCACCTGACCCAGGTGATGAACGATTTGATCGGCGGGCAGACCGGCCAAACGGTTCCGTATCGGGCCCGGGGCGATGAAGTGGGGGAAATTGCACGGTCAGTTGAATTCTTCCGGCTGGCCATGCTGGAACGGGAAAGACTGGCTGCGGAGGCGCGGGTGGCGACAGAGGCGCAGCTGTTGCGGGCCGCACGTCAGCAGCAAACCGTGTCCGGCTTCCGCGAGGTGATGGATAAGATCGCGGGCGATCTGGGCAGTGTTTCGGGCAAGTTGAAGTCGGAATTCGGCAAGCTGACCCTTGTGGTCGATGATACCTCCACCCGCTGTTCCGCCGCCGCCGGTGCGGCGCAGCAGGCGCTGCAATCGGTGCAGATGACGGCCAGCGCGGCAGAGGAAATGTCATCCTCCATTGCCGAGATTGGCCGTCGCGTGTCCGACAGCACGGCCACCATGTCCGATGCCGTGGTGGAGGTCGATCGGTCGGCCACCATCGTCCAGGCGCTGGAAGCGGCCTCCGCCAAGATCGGTGCCATCGTCACCATGATCGGGGAGATTGCGGCCCAGACCAACCTGTTGGCCCTCAATGCGACAATCGAAGCAGCGCGGGCGGGAGAGGCCGGAAAGGGCTTCGCCGTCGTCGCCGGGGAGGTTAAGTCCCTGGCATCGCAGACCGCCCAGGCAACCGAGGAAATTTCCCAGTCGATTGAAGGAATGCGCCAGGCGACGGCTGAAGCGTCGGCCACCTTCATGCGGGTGACCGGACGGATTCAGGATGCCAACCGGCTGGCGACGGATATCGCGGCAGCAATCGAGCAGCAGGATGCGGCGATCCGCGATATCGCCCGCAGCGCGGCCATGGCGGCCGACAACACCACCCGCATTTCCGGCGACATTGCCCATATTGCCGATATCGCCCGCGATGCCGCCGATACCGCAACAGAAACCCTTCAGGTGTCCGCCCTGCTGGAAAGCGAAACCAGCCAGTTGCAGACCGAAGTTGGCGCATTCAGCCGGGCGTTAGCCAGCTAACACCCGCAGGCGGGCGACGACGGCATCGAACATGGCTTCGGTCAGCCGGCCGGTATTGGTGTTGTAGCGTGAGCAGTGATAGCTATCGAGCAGGATGACTGGTCTGCGGCCATCTGCCTGGGCAGGAAGCCGGTGTTCCGCCCCGTGGGCGAACTTGGCGGCAGACGCCCGCAGCCCCATCATGCGCAGGCTGGCCTGATGGGCGATCGAACCCAGGGCCAGGATGACCTTGAGGTTGGGCATTGCCGCCACCTCGCTGCGCAGGAAGGGCAGGCAGGTTGTGATTTCCTGCGGGGTCGGCTTGTTTTCCGGCGGCACGCATTTGACCGCATTGGAAATCCGGCAATCCCGCAGAACCAGGTCGTCATCCGGCCGTTGATCGTACTGGCCGGCGGCGAACCCGTGCTTGATCAGCGCGGCATAAAGCGTGTTGCCGGCATAGTCGCCGGTGAAGGGGCGGCCGGTGCGGTTGGCCCCGCGCAGACCGGGGGCCAGCCCCACGATCAGAACGCGGGCATCCAAGGTGCCGAATGCCGGCACCGGACCGTTGAACCAGTCGGGAAATTCTGCCCGCGCGCTGCTGCGATAGGCGGCCAGGCGCGGGCAAAGGGGACAATCGTGCGACGGGATATGCATCCGACAGAGACGCCAGTAAGATGAAACCGGGTGACCGTGGCGTGTGACGGTTATGCTTCGTCCTCGTCATCCTCGCCGGCCTGGGGCGTCGGCTGCGGCGCGCTGCGGGTATTCTGCATGAAGCGGGGATTGAACTCCTCCCGGCCTTCTGGGCGTCCTTCCGGGCGGCCCTCGGTCCGTCCTTCGCGCGGAGTCTGCGGGCTGCGCCCGATATGCTGGGCCAGGTCCATCAGCTCGACAAAGGCATCGGCCTGGCGGCGCAATTCATCGGCCACCATCGGCGGGCTGGTGCGGATGGTCGAAACGACCGTGACACGCTTGCCCTTGCTTTGCACCGCTTCCACCAGGCGGCGGAAATCGCCATCGCCCGAGAAAATGACAATGTGATCGACCGACGGGGCGATCTCCAGCACATCGACCGTCAACTCGATATCCATGTTGCCTTTCACCTTGCGGCGGCCCATGGCATCGGTGAATTCCTTGGTCGGCTTGGTGACCATCATATAGCCATTGTAGTCCAGCCAATCGACCAGCGGACGAATAGGGGAGTACTCTTGATCTTCGATCAGTGCCGTATAGTAAAAGGCGCGGACCAGATAGCTTTTCTTTTGGAAAAACTCCAGAAGCCGGCGATAGTCGATGTCAAAGCCTAGGGTACGGGCTGCGGCATATAAATTTGCGCCATCAATAAAGACTGCTGTACGTTCATTCGGATAAATATGCATTGCCAAGTATCCCTTTGACTGGATTTTTAATGTGCTTCTGTTGCGATATTGCCGATTTTTCTAATGCTGATTTATCTATATGTGGTAAAGTCTTGGTGTGGACCTTGGCAAAACCACAGCGAAATCAAATTGGAAAATCCGACATTTCCCGAACAGCCAAACCTCTTGCACCCTATGGAAATCATCCATCACATGCAAGGGCGTTAATAGCACTTCATGGTTGAAAAAATGGCGATCTTGATAGCGCTGGGCTCTAATCTGTCCCGCCCGGTCGAAGCGGCCAAACCCGCCCATTCTCCCGCCATTTCTCCGGCTAAGTCTCCGGCTAAGTCTCCGGCTAAGTCTCCGGCTAAGTCTCCGGCTAAGTCTCTGGGGCATCAGATGCCGAATGAAATCCTGCTGGAGGTGATGGCAGGATTTTCTGCCCTTGCCGCCAGCCATGGGGTGGAGGCCAGGGTGTTGCGCCGCTCCGCCCTTTACCGCACGCGCCCGGTTCCAGCCTCCGACCAGCCCGATTTCGCCAATGCAGTGATGGAGATCGCAACCGAGGCGCCGGCTGCAACGCTGCTGCGTGTTCTTCACGCTATCGAGGATCAGTACGGGCGCCAGCGGCTGGCGGTCAACGGCGCCCGCACGCTGGACCTGGATCTGCTGGATTATCACGGCCGGGTCGATCCGGTCGGGCCGCCGATCCTGCCCCATCCCCGTTTGGCGGATCGGTGCTTCGTTCTGTGCCCCCTGGCCGAGGTGGCGCCGGACTGGCAGCATCCGGTCAGCGGCGCGACGGTCAGCCAGCTGATGACAGTGGCCGGCTGCACCCCGGATCGCGCGCGCCGTTGGACGTGACTGTTTTGGCGCTGGCCTCTTAACCCTTGCCTTTCATGGCGCCTGCCCTTATTCTCCGGCCTCTTTTTTCCACCGACGCCGAGGGCATAGATGGCACGCGTTACCGTTGAGGATTGCGTTCTCAAGGTTCCCAACCGCTTCGAGCTGGTCATGTTGGCCGCCCAGCGCGCCCGTGATATTTCGTCCGGTATTCCGATCAATGTCGATCGGGACAATGACAAGAACCCGGTCGTTGCCTTGCGCGAAATCGCCGACGAGAAGATCGAGCTGGAAGGCCTGCGCAATGCCCTGATCCGCGGCATGCAGAAGACCGTCGAGGCCGACGAGCCGGAAGATGAAGTGATCGAATTCATCCAGTCGGAGCAGGATCTGGCCCGCGATCAGGTGGTGAATGACGCCATGGATGCCGGCGATTTCGATGAGGGCGAGGCCGAGGAGCCGATGCCCATCGACGACGGTTCGGACGAGATCTGAACCCTCTCTTCCGGGTCTGATTAAAAAAATGACAGGGCCGCCCCGTATGACGTGGGCGGCCCTTGTTATTTTCCCCTGGGCCCGGCTAGTTTGGAAGGGCACTAAGGAAAGGGGAAACGCATCCCGATGATGCGCCAGTATGAACTTGTCGAACGTGTCAAAGCCTATGATCCCGATGCGGACGAGGACCTGCTGAATCGCGCCTATGTGTTCGCCTTGAAGGCCCACGGATCGCAAACCCGCGCATCGGGCGATCCCTATTTCTCCCACCCGGTCGAAGTGGCCGGGATCCTGACCGAAATGCGCCTGGATGCGGCGTCGATCGCCACGGCGCTGCTGCATGACGTCATCGAAGACACCGACGTTTCCCTGGCCGATCTGGAAAAAGTGTTCGGCCGCGATATTGGCCGCTTGGTCGATGGCGTGACCAAGCTGACCCGGATCGAATTGCAGTCGGAAAAGGCCAAGCAGGCGGAAAATTTCCGCAAGCTGCTGGTCGCCATGTCGGAAGATATCCGCGTGCTGCTGGTCAAGCTGGCCGATCGGCTGCACAATATGCGCACGCTGCACTTCATCAAGGATCCGGCCAAACGGCGCCGGATCGCCCAGGAAACCATGGATATCTATGCCCCCTTGGCCGACCGGATCGGCATGCAGGGCATGAAGGACGAGCTGGAAGATCTGTCGTTCCGCGAATTGCACGGCGATGCGCGCGAATCGATTTTAACCCGGTTGGATTTCCTGCGCGGCGAAGGCGGCGACCTAATCGGCAAGGTGATTGCCGAAATCCAAGGGAAACTGAAGGAATCCGGGATCGAGGCCGATATCTCAGGCCGGGAAAAGGCGCCCTATTCGATCTGGCGCAAGATGCAGCGCAAGAACGTGGCGTTCGAACAGCTGTCGGACATCATGGCCTTCCGCGTGGTCGTGCCCAGCATCGAGAAATGCTACGAAACGCTTGGGGTGCTGCACGCCGCCTATCGCAACGTGCCGGGCCGGTTCAAGGATTATATCTCCACCCCCAAGCCCAACGGCTATCGCTCCCTCCATACCGGGGTGATCGGCCCGTTCGGCCAGCGCATCGAAATCCAGATCCGCACCGAGGATATGGACGAGGTGGCCGACCTCGGCGTTGCCGGCCACTGGAGCTATAAGGAGCAGGGGTCGAGCAAGCCGCTACACGATGGCAAGCAATATCGCTGGCTGCGCGAATTGCTGGATATTCTGGACCATGCCTCCGCGCCAGAGGAGTTTCTGGAACATACCAAGCTGGAAATGTTCCAGGATCAGGTGTTCGTCTTTACCCCCAAGGGCGATCTGATCGCCCTGCCGCGCGGGGCGACGCCGATCGATTTCGCCTACGCCGTCCATTCGCAGATCGGCGATACCTGCGTTGGCGCCAAGATCAACGGGCGCATGGTGCCGCTGCGCACAGTGCTGCTGAACGGCGATCAGGTCGATATCGTCACCTCCAAGGGGCAGACGCCGTCGCCGGACTGGGAAGATTTCGTCGTCACCGGCAAGGCCAAGGCGCGGATCCGGCGGTTCATCCGCACCCAGCGCCGCCAGCAATATGTCTCGCTGGGCAAGGCGATCATCGAAAAGGAATTCCGCCACGAAGGCTATCCCTTCACCGAAAAGGCACTGGAGCCTGCGCTCAAGGCGTTCCAGATGCAGACGGCAGAGGATCTTTACGCCGCTGTGGGCGAGGGGCTGCAAACCGGGCGCGAAGTCATCCACGCCGTTTTCCCCGGCACCAAGCCAACCGCCAAGCAGCAGCCGAATGTGGTGCCGATCAACAAGTCGCGCGCCAAGAAGGGGGCCAGTGTTCCGATCCGGGGCCTGATCCCGGGGATGGCGGTGCATTATGCCAAATGCTGCCACCCGCTGCCGGGGGATCGGATCGTCGGCATTGTCACCACCGGCAAGGGCGTGACGATCCACACCATCGATTGCGTCAGCCTGGAAGCCTTTGCCGAAACGCCGGAACGCTGGCTGGACGTGGGCTGGGAATCGGCTGATCCCACCTCCGACGCGCATACTGGCCGCATTCATGTGATCGTTGCCAATGAACCGGGCAGCATCGGCACCCTGGGCACGGTGATCGGCAAGAACTATGGCAATATCATCAATCTGAAGATCACCAACCGCTCCACCGATTTCTTCGAAATTTTGGTCGATATCGAAGTGAAGGATGTGCGGCACCTGACCAATATCATTGCCGCCCTGCGGGCCACCCCGGCGATCAATTCGGTCGATCGGGCGCGCGGATAGCGGGTAGACCCCATGATCATCGGCATCGGCACCGACCTGTGCGATATCCGCCGGGTGGAAAAAACCTTGGCCCGCTTCGGCGACCGCTTCACCCAGCGGGTCTTCACTGACGGGGAACGCGCCAAGGCCGACCGCCGCGCCCAGCGCGCCGCAACCTATGCCAAGCGGTTCGCGGCCAAGGAAGCCTGTAGCAAGGCCCTGGGCACCGGTTTCCGGCGCGGTGTGTTCATGAAGGATCTGGAAGTGGTGAACCTGCCGTCCGGCAAGCCGACCCTGCGGCTGCACGGGGGCGCCGCGCGCCGTCTGGCCGAAATGACCCCGCCCGGCTATAACGCGCAAATTGAATTAACGCTGACTGATGAATATCCATTAGCACAGGCCCTGGTTATTATTACGGCAGTAGTTAATTCATAGTTAAGAATCGCCTTTTCAGCGCTAAAAAAGTGTATTAGGCTATTCATAGAAAAATCAGGAAAGTACCGGTTAACGCTTATTTGGGGGAGGGTCAAATGACTCGTGTCCTTCAGGCTTTACGGCTGCGTACGCTTTTCATGATCCTGGCTGCGATCAGCCTTATTGGTTATGCCCTTATTCTCATTGTATTTTGGGTCAACGATCAGGAAATCGGGAAAATCCGGGCCGATACGGGGACTGTGATCCAATTTAATATGACATTCTCCGATTATCACTCGGCGGTTGAAGATTATGTCCTGGCGTCGCAAGTATTCTTGCTGGATCGAAGCGACGAGGCCATTGCCGATGTTGACCGCCGGAAACGCGCCGCAGCCCCATTGTTCAAGACTGTCATCGATGCGGTGCCGCCCCGGCTGCAAGACCGTTTGGGCACCGCCCTGGACGATATCGAATCGAAGCATGGCGTGCTGTCGGCCAGCATCTCGCAGGTCATCACCGCGAATCGCGCCCTCGGCCTGACCGAGACGGAAGGCACGCAAGGGCAGTTCCGCCAGGCCATCCATGCGCTGGAATCGGCCCTGGAGAAGGTTGATCGCGCCGATCTGGCCGTGCCCATGCTGCAAATGCGCCGGCATGAAAAGGATTTCATGCTGCGGGCCGACCAGCTGGTTCCGGGGGACCGGCGGTATATCGATCTGCTGGACCGGCGCATGACCGAATTTCGCGCCATCCTGGAGGAAAAGCCGCTCGCGGATGCCGACCAGCAGGAGCAGGTTCTGACTGCGCTGGCCGCCTATCGCCAGGGCTTCGACCGATATGTCGCCCAGCGTGCCGATCTGCGCCATGCAATCGGCGCCTTTGAAAGCGCGATGCACGAATTGCTGGCCGCGCTGGAACAGGTCACGGATGAAAATACCACCCTGTTCACCGCCATGCAGCGCGAAGAAGCCGATATGGTCAAGCAGCTTGAAACCTGGGTTGCCACCGTCATCCTGCTGGTGGTGCTGGTCGCCATTGCGGCGCTGACGCTGGTCAGCCTCGCCTTGCTGCGGCCCTTGCTGGCGCTGTCAGCCTGCACCAATCGCCTGGCCGGCGGGGATTTGACGGCAGATATCCCCCTGGCCGGACTGCATAACGAGTTCGGCGACATGGCCCGCGCCCTGGCCCAGTTTGTCGAACGGATGCGGGATGCCGAGCGGCTTCAGGCCGAAAAACTGGCCGAACAGCAGCAGCGGCAGGCGCGTGCCGATGCGATTGAACGCATGGCCGTGGATCTGGACGATACGCTTGGCCGGATTTTCGTGGAATTCGATCTGGCCCGGCAAAGCCTGGAGCAATCGACGGAAAAGCTGACCAGCATTGCCGTCGATACGCGCGAACAGGCCAGCACCTCGGCCGCCGCGTCGGAACAGGCAACCGCAAGCATCCGCGAAGTGGCGGTATCGTCGGAACAGATGGCAGCCTCAATCCGCGACATCACCCGCCAGATCATGGAGTCCGAACAGGCGGCGGAAGCCATCAATACCGATGCCAACACCGCGCGGGATGTGGTTGCCACCCTGGCCCGGACCGTGACCGATATTGGCAGCGTGGTCGGCCTGATCGACGATATCGCCCAGCAGACCAATCTGCTGGCCCTGAACGCAACCATCGAAGCGGCGCGGGCGGGGGAGGCCGGCAAGGGCTTCGCCATCGTGGCCGGCGAGGTCAAGGCGCTGGCAACCCAGACGGCGGAGGCGACGGCGCAGATTGCCGGTCATATCCGGTCCATCGAAGCGGTCAGTCAATCGGCGGTCACCAGTATGGCGCAGATCTGTTCCGCCGTGCTGCAAATGCGCCAGACTGCCGCCCATATTGCCGCAGCGGTGGAGGAGCAGGACCGCGCCACGGCGGAAATCTCGCGGGCAACCTCGCAGATTGCCTTGACGGCGGAAAACATGGCCCAGACGGCCAACACCGTCCGCGATGTCGCCGGGCAGACGGAACAAACCTCGGATACGCTGGTTCAATCCATCTCCCAATACGCCCTGCACTCAAAACGCATGCGTCAGGAAGTGGATCACTTCCTGACGCGATTGCGCAGCGCGTAACGATGTCGGCTTCGTTGGTGCCGTCCGGGGACGATGTCAGGCTACCCGGACGGAGCCAACAAAGCGATGGACCTCTGCACTCAGGCTATCGGCCACGCTGGTCAGGCTTTCCGCCGACCCCAGCATCTTGCCGGCGGCGCTGCTGGCGCGGGTCGATGCCTGGTTGACGTCGCGGATATTCTCGTTCACCGCCCGGGTATCGCCGGCCACGGCCTGGACCGTCGCGGCGATGCCTTGGGTGGCGGCGCCCTGTTCTTCCACGGCGGCCGCAATGGCGGATGATACTTCCGATACCTCGCGCATCACGCCGGAAATCTGGCTGACCGCCTGCACCGCCGCCTTGGTTTCGCGGGTGATGCCGTCGATCAGCGCCGCAATATCCTCTGTCGCCCGGGCGGTTTGGGCCGCCAGCGATTTCACCTCCCCGGCCACCACGGCAAAACCCTTGCCGGCTTCGCCCGCCCGCGCCGCCTCGATGGTTGCATTGAGGGCCAGCAGGTTTGTCTGATTGGCGATTTCGGTAATCAGGCTGACCACTTCGCCAATGCGGGAGGCATGAGATTCCAGCGCCCGCATCCGCTGTTCGGTGACATCGGTGGCGGCGGCGGCGCGGCCCGCGATGCTGTTGGAATGCTGAACCTGACGGGAGATTTCGTCGATCGAGCTGGACAGTTCTTCCGCCGCAGCGGCGACATTCTGCACATTCATGGCGGCCTGGGCCGATGCCTCTGCCACGGTGCCGGACCGCTCGACCGTCAGATCGACCGATTCGGCGACGGACAGGGCGGAGGCCCGCATGGCCTTCGATGCCTCTGTCACCCGCTCGACTATCGTTTGCACGGTGGATTCGAAATTGGCGGCCAGGCGGCTCATCGCCGACCGGCGGTCGGCTTCAGCCTGGGCCTTGGCGGCTTCGCGTTCGGCGGCCAGGCGCGCCACCTCCCGCGCATTGTCGCGGAATACCAGCAGGGCCTTGGCCATGGCCGCGATTTCATCGGACCCGCGCGTATCGATTTCCGCTTCCAGATTGCCATTGGCGACCGCGCGCATGGATTTTTCAATGCCCAGCAGGCGGCGCACCAGATTGCGCCCGACATAAAGCCAGCCGATCAGCACCGCCAGGGTCAGGGCCCCGACCGCCACCAGAACAAGTTGCGTCTGGCTGACCGAAATCATCGCCATCGCCTCGGTTTCGGCTGCGGTAATGCCGTTTTCGGTTTCCCGCACCAGGCTTTCCACCGCGCGTGCCAGATCGCGGGAGACAGTTTCGTTGCTTTGCAGCACCGCCACCCGGTCGTCCGATGCCTGCAGCGCCTGTTGCCGCAGATCGGGCACCTTGGCCCGCTGCAGCAGGCGCCAGCCATCGGCCGCATCGTTCAGCAGCGATTGGCTGCGGCGATCTACGCCGTCAAAGGAATTGAACAAATCGCGGGTCGCCTGATCGATTTCCTTGCGGCTGGCTTCTACGGCGGCCTGGGTCGCCGCTTGCGGCAGCCCGTAATAGGCCATCACCAGACGGGCATTCATCTGGCGCAGCTTCGACAGCAGCGCCACTTCCTGCGCCGCTTCCTCCGACGCCTCGAAGGCCACCACCTGCAGTTTCTTCGCGGTCAGCGTGTCAATCGCTTCGGACAGGGTGGCAGAGGCTTTTGCGGCTTCCGCCAGCGCCTCGTTCAGTTTGGCGCGGCTATCGATCGCCCGGGCGGTCAGCTGGTCCAGCATCCCGATCGCATTACGCATGTTGGCCAGCTGCGCCGAAATCGCATCGCGCTGTTCCGGCTGGACATCGTGGGTGTTGACCAGCTTGTCCAGAAGATCGGCCGAACGCTGCAATTCAGTCAGCGTCCGCTGGGTGCGCGCTTCCCGGTCGGCCATGTTGGCCGCATCGGTGATGCGCGGACCCAGGGCGACGACCCGTTCGCTCTGCGCCGAAAGTTCAAGCGCATCGACAATGCTGGGCACGCTTTTGCCGGTAATATGCGTCAGTTCCTCGCGGAATTCGACAAAGGCAGATTGGCCGACAAAAGCGGCCAAAACGGGAAGGGACGAGATGAATGCAAAAGCGGACCATAACCGGGTCCGAACGCCTGCCTGGGCCATCGCCAAACCTCCTCGGGCGGGGAGAGGTGAGTGCAGGGTTATACAAATCAACTTTAAGCTCAATAAGTTTAAACAATTCTTCGCAAAAACGTCAAATTTCCAGCATTTTGTTCGGCATCGAAAACGGCGGCAGGATTTCCGCAGGCAATCGCGGCCATGCGGCTTCGGCAATGGTAATCATCGGACAAGAGTGATAGTGCTGATCGTATCGGTTTCGAAAGAAACCATCGTGTCGTTGAGGACTTTTAGATGGCTGGCCAAGGTGTTTCATCAGCCACCGCTACCGGATCGGCGACCCCCGACCGGGTTGGCTTTGGTATCGCATGCATGGTGGGGGCCGTTCTTATCTTCACGATCATGGATTTCTTCATCCGAATTCTGGCCTTGCGCGGCTATCCCACCTGGCAGGTCATGTTCTGCCGCAATTTCTTCGCCATGATTCCGGTGATGACCATGGTGTTCCGGCATCCCGACGGATTGGCGGTCTTGAAGACCAGCCGCCCCGGCGGGCACCTGCTGCGCGGTGCGGTCGGGTTGCTGTCGATGTACCTGTTCTTTTATTCCTACGGCTTTCTGACCGTGGCCGATGTGGCCGCCCTGGGATTTTCCGCCCCGCTGTTCATGACCGCGCTGTCGGTTCTGTTGATGCGCGAAAAGGTGGGTCTGCATCGCTGGACCGCCGTTCTGGTCGGGTTTGCCGGGGTTCTGATTATCGTCAAGCCGGGGCAGGGGGTGTTCGACGTGCATGCCCTGTACCCGCTTGGGGGCGCATTCTGCTATGCCCTGGCGATGATCCAGATCCGCCGCCTGTCGGGATCGGAATCCAGCTTGTCGATCGTGTTCTATTTCACCTGCCTGTGCCTGGCGGTGACGGCGGCGGTTTTGCCCTTCGTCTGGGTCACGCCGAAAACCTGGGAGGATGCTGGCTTCATGACCCTGGTCGGCCTGCTGGGCGGCTGCGGGCAGGTGCTGATGACGCGCGCCTTCATGTCCGGCCCGGTATCGACCATCGCACCATTCGATTATACCTCCCTGCTGTGGGCGGTGTTGATCGGCTGGCTGTTCCTGGCAGAAATCCCCGATCTTCAGGTGCTGGCGGGCGGGGTGGTGGTGGCCGCCAGCGGCCTGTATATCCTGCGCCGGGAAGCGCTGAAGCAACGCGCCGGCGCACGATCGTAGAGAGAGGGTTTGTCAGGCGCTGCGGGGCGGCTTGCGGCCGGCAGTCAGCTGGAGATAGGGAGCAAGATAGCGGCCGGTATAGCTGCCCTCTGTCCGCGCAACCTGTTCCGGGGTGCCTTCGGCGACAATCCGCCCGCCGCCAGAGCCGCCTTCCGGGCCAAGATCGATGATCCAGTCTGCGGTCTTGATGACTTCCAGATTATGCTCGATCACTAGCACCGTATTGCCCTGATCAACCAGCGTGTGCAGCACTTCCAGTAGCTTGCGCACATCCTCGAAATGCAGGCCGGTGGTCGGTTCGTCCAGGATATAGAGGGTGCGGCCGGTGGCGCGGCGAGACAATTCCTTGGCCAGCTTCACCCGCTGCGCCTCGCCCCCCGACAGGGTGGTGGCCTGCTGGCCGACCTGGACATAGCCAAGGCCGACCCGCTCCAGCGTTGCCAGCTTGTCGCGCACCGATGGGACCGCCTTGAAAAACTCCGCCCCTTCCTCCACCGTCATGGCAAGAACATCTGCTATCGATTTGTCTTTAAAGCGGATTTCCAGGGTTTCGCGATTATAGCGCTGGCCCTTGCAGGCATCGCATTGGACATAAACATCGGGCAGGAAGTGCATCTCGATCTTGATCACGCCGTCGCCCTGGCATGCCTCGCACCGCCCGCCCTTGACGTTGAAGGAAAACCGGCCCGGCCCATAGCCGCGCGCCTTGGCTTCCGGCAGCCCGGCAAACCAGTCGCGGATCGGGGTGAAGGCCCCGGTATAAGTGGCGGGGTTGGAGCGCGGGGTGCGGCCGATTGGCGATTGATCGATATCGATCACCTTATCGATATGGTGCAGCCCCTCAATGCCGTCATGCTCGGCCGGAATGTCGCGTGCGCCCATCAGTTTGCGGGCCAGCGCCTTGTACAGCGTTTCGATGACGAAGGTGGATTTGCCGCCGCCCGACACGCCGGTCACGCAGGTGAAGGTGCCCAGCGGCACCTGCGCCGTGATGTTTTTCAGGTTATTGGCCCGCGCGCCCTTAACGGTCAGAAACTGTCCCTTGTGGCCCTTGCGCCGCTTGGCCGGTACCGGAATCTGCCGGCTGCCGGACAGGTATTGCCCGGTCAGACTGGCCGGATTGGCCATCACTTCTGCCGGGCTGCCGCAGGCGACAACCTCCCCCCCATGCACGCCCGCGCCGGGACCCATATCGACCAGATAATCGGCGGCGCGGATGGCATCCTCGTCATGCTCCACCACGATCACCGAATTGCCCAGGTCGCGCAGGCGGCGCAGGGTTTCCAGCAGCCGGTCATTGTCGCGCTGGTGCAGGCCGATGGATGGCTCGTCCAGCACGTAGAGCACCCCGGTCAGGCCGGAGCCGATCTGCGAGGCCAGCCGGATGCGCTGGCTTTCCCCGCCGGACAGGGTGCCCGAGGCCCGCGACAGGGTCAGATACTCCAGCCCGACATTGTTCAGGAAGCCCAGCCGCTCGTTGATTTCTTTCAGGATGCGCTCCGCAATTTCCCGCTGCTTGCTGGACAGGTGTTGCGGCAGGTCGCCGAACCAGGCCCCGGCATCTGCAATGGATAATTCGGTCAGTTCCGAAATATGGCGGCCGCGAATTTTCACCGCCAGCGCCTCCGGCTTCAGGCGATGGCCGTTGCAGGCCTCGCACGGCTTGGCCGATTGATAGCGCTCCAGCTCCTCGCGGATGGTGGGGCTGTCGGTTTCGCGCCAGCGGCGTTCCAGATGGGGCACCAGCCCTTCGAACGGCTTGAGGGTTTCATAAGAGCGCAAGCCATCGTTGAAGCGCATGGTCACCGGCTGCGATCCGGTGCCGAACAGGATCGCCTGCTTCACCTCGGCCGCCAGGTCGGACCAGGCGGTTTTGGTGCTGGCCTTGAAATGCCGGGCCAGACTGTCCAGCACCTGGATATAATATTGGGATGACGAATTGGCCCAAGGTGCAACCGCCCCGTCGGCCAGGCTGCGCTCCTCATCCGGGACGATCAGCGCCGGATCCATGTACATTTTGGCACCCAGGCCATCGCAGGCCGGGCAGGCGCCGAATGGGTTGTTGAACGAAAACAGCCGCGGTTCGATCTCGTCGATGGTGAAGCCAGAGACCGGGCAGGCGAATTTGGCGGAAAATGTGTGCCGTTCGCCGCTATCGGCGTTTTCGGCGAACAGCAGCCCGTCCGACAGCTCCAGCGCGGTTTCAATCGAATCGGCCAGCCGGGTGGCCAACCCGTCGCGCACCACCACGCGGTCGACGATCACTTCGATATCATGCTTCAGCTTCTTGTTCAGCGCCGGCACGGAGTCGATGTCATAGACCGTCCCATCCACTTTCAGCCGCTGAAAACCGCGGCGGCGCAGATCGTCGATTTCCTTCTTATATTCGCCCTTGCGCCCCCGGATTACCGGGGCCAGCAGCAGCAGCCGGGTCCCCTCGGGCAGGGCCAGGATGCGGTCAACAATCTGGCTGACCGTCTGGCTTTCGATCGGCA
>CAYRWZ010000007.1:0-27951 GCA_964428065.1 uncultured Comamonadaceae bacterium
CGCCTGAAACCCTATGGCGCGCTGACCCAGGGCCGCGAGGGGAGGCAACTGACCGAACTGGGCCTGCTGGCGGCGGCCGGGGCGGTTGGCTTCAGCGATGGCCCGCGCCGGGTGCTGGACAGCGCCACGATGCGGCGCGCCCTGTCCTATGCCAAGACATTCGATCTGCTGGTGCTGGCCCACCCGGAAGAGCCGAACCTGACCCGCCATGCGGTGGCGACGGAGGGCGAACTGGCCTCACGCCTTGGCCTGCCCGCCGGTCCGGCGCTGGCGGAACAGATGGCGGTGGAGCGTGACCTGCATCTGGCCGCGCTGACCGGCAGCCGCCTGCATATCGGCCCGGTATCGACCGCCGGGGCGATTGCGGCGATCCGGCAGGCGAAACAGCGCGGCCTGCGCGTCACCTGCGATACCGCCCCGGCCTATTTCACCCTGACCGAAACCGCGATCGGCGATTATCGCACCTTCACCAAACTGTCGCCGCCGCTGCGCAGCGACAGCGACCGGCGCGCGGTGATCGAAGGGCTGGCCGATGGCACCATCGACGCCATTGCCTCTGACCATGCGCCAGAGGATCCGGACGCCAAGCGCCTGCCCTTTGCCCAGGCCGCCTTTGGCGCGGTCGGGCTGGAAACCCTGCTTCCCCTGACGCTGGCCCTGCATCACAAGGGCTATCTGCCGCTGCTGGATGTCATCCGCCGGCTGACCCTTGGCCCGGCAGCAGTGCTGCGGCTGCCGACCCCGCGTCTGGCGGTCGGCGCAGCCGCCGATCTGGTGCTGTTCGATCCCGACCGGCCCTGGCGCATCGCCGCCGACCGGCTGCACGCCAAGTGCAAGAATTCGCCGTTCGATACTCTCCCCGTCCAGGGCCGCGCTGTTGCCACGCTGCTGGCCGGCCGCATCACATATGGTCTGGAGGCGCAATCGTGATCTATCCCATGGGCGGCGTGGATTACTGGATCCCGTTCCTGATCGGCTTTCTCCTCGCCTATCTGCTTGGCTCCATCCCGTTCGGCCTGCTGCTGACCAGCGCGGCCGGGCTGGGCGATATCCGCAAGATCGGGTCGGGCAATATCGGCGCAACCAATGTGCTGCGCACCGGCAACAAGGGGCTGGCGGCGGCCACCCTGCTGCTGGACGGGCTGAAGGGCACGGCGGCAGTGCTGATCGCGCAAACCTGGTTCGGCCCCGATATGGCCGTGGTGGCCGCGCTGGGCGCCTTTGTCGGGCACCTGTTCCCCGTGTGGCTGAAATTCGATGGCGGCAAGGGCGTGGCGACTGCGCTGGGGGTATGGCTTGGCCTGGCCTGGCCGGTCGGTCTGGCGATGATCGCCCTGTGGCTGGCGGTGGCCAAGGTCAGCCGCTATTCCTCCCTCGCCTCGCTGACCATGATGGCGGCCTGCCCGCTGCTGGCCTGGGGTCTGGCCGATGTGCAGCGGGCCCAGCTGGCAATCGTCATGGGGGTGCTGATCTTCCTGCGCCATCACGGAAATATCCGCCGCCTGCTGCGCGGTACGGAATCGAGAATCGGCGAAAAGAAATAGCGCTATCTAACTGTTTCTGTTGGTGATAATTTGACTTGGTAGAACTTCGATCAGTTTGTTCGAACCAAGAAAAGCGCGGATCGCGCCAAGGCAACAGGGGCAGGACACACCAGAATGAGCGAGGATCGCAAAAAAGGGCTGTTCCAGCGCCTCGCCGATGCGTTCTTCGAGGAGGTGGACGGGGCCGGGCCCGGTTCGGCGTCCGGTACCGCTGAGGGTGCCGGCAAGCGGTCCACCCCACCCCCAGCGGGGGAGATGGTTACGCCGACGGCACCGGAGCGGGATGCCGCCGCGCAGAAGCGGTCCCCGACCGACGATCTGGAGGCGATGGCTGCGCTTCAGCGGATGCGGATCGCCCGCCGCAACGAGGGGGAGCCGACGCCTGACAGCGACCGTATCGTGCCCGCCTTTGCCCCGCCGCCATCCTGGGTCGCCGAATTCGGCCCGCTGGAGCCGCCCGGCCCCAAGGACGAGGCGATCCGCCAGGTCAAATTCGAACAGCGGTTGAGCGAAATCCTGCAATCGGGCAAGACCGGTGCGGCGGGCAAGCTGCAACTGCTCGATCTGGAAGAAATCAAGGACAAGCTGGGCGATCGCTGGCAGAGCATCGCCGACCGGGCGATGCAGATTGCCGAAGGGATTATCGAGCGTCGCTTGTCGAGCAGCGATGTCCTGGCCCGATATGAGGATGACAGTTACGTCATCCTGTTCGCCGACCTGACGGAAGAGCAGGCCCGCCTGAAAGCAGCCGCCATCGCCCGCGAAGTGCGGGAACGGCTGCTAGGGGAACTGGACCTGTCGGAAGACTGGGTCAAGGCCTATGTCGGCGATCTGAAGGAGATCGACCGGGTCCGGCAGGAAACCGGGGCCGAGGCGACGGTAAAGCTGGGCGGAATTGCCGGGACGCTGGAAGGGTTCCGCAACATCGCGCCGCCCACCCATGGCGGCAAAAGCGCAGCAGAGCTGGAGCTGATCCGCCGCGTCGGCGAAGTGGGCGTGACCTATCGGCCAACCTTCGCCGTCGCCCGCAACGGTATTTCGATCTACGAAGCGCAGGCCCTGCGCCTGGACGACCTCAATCACATGTATTCCGGCGCCCATGCCTATCCGCGGGGCGATGCCGCCGTGTGTTTCGAAGTGGATCGGGAGGTGCTGTTCCGCAGCATCACCCTGCTGAAGGATCTGGCCAAGGCCGACGCCCTGGTTCCCATCCGGGTGCCGGTCACCCTGTCCTCCTGGCTGGCGCACAGCTTCGGCCAGCTGGTCGATGCCTGCCGCGCCCTGTCGCCCACCCTGCGCCGCTATCTGGTGATCGATATCCAGTGCCAGTCGGCGCAGGCCCCGGTCAGCCGGATTGGCGAGGCGATCCACACGATCGAACCGTTCTGCCGGGCGATTACAGTTACCCTGCCAATCGATTTCGCCGATCTGGACAAGCTGCACCGGCTGAAAGTGGTGTCGGTCGGCTATGATCTGGATGCGCCGGAATTTGCCGATGCAACCCCCAGCCTAATCCAGCAAAAGGTTCTGCCCCTGGCAAAGCGCGCCCATGAGCGGCAGATGCAGGCCCATCTGGCCGGGATCCATATCATGCCGGTGGCGAAGGCCGCGCGGGATTCCGGATTCGATTTCCTGAACGGGCCGGCCATCCGGCCGACCGTGGATCGGCCGCGGGGCAGCCCCGCTGCCAAATCGCCAGCTTGATTGTCTCTATTCGATCACCCTATCGCGAATACTGCTAATTTTTGTATAAAACGCAAAAGATACACGCGAAAATAGTGGATTGACCGACGCGGGTATCCTCAACACGATGCCGGCATGGAATTGCGCCCGCTTTCTGCCGCCGAACGTGCGGATTGGCTTCGTCTGCTGCGGACCGAAAATGTCGGTCCCGTGACCTTCTATCAGTTGATGATGCGGTTCGGCACTGCCGACAAGGCCGTGCGCGCCCTGCCCGATCTGGCCAAGCGGGGCGGCCGCAACGGCGCGCTGCGCGGCCATGCCGGCCTGTTCGCCCGGCCATCGCTGGCGATTGTCGGGGCGCGCAATGCCTCGCTCAACGCCCGCAAGCTGGCGGAACAGATTGCCCGTGATTGCGCGGCCGAAGGGGTGCTGATCGTCTCTGGCCTGGCGCGCGGGATCGACGGTGCGGCCCATACCGGCGCCCTGTCCGCGCCCGATGGCGGCACCGCCGGGGTGATCGCCGGGGGGATCGACGTGGTCTATCCGCCCGAACATGCCGGATTGCAGGAGGAAATTGCCACACGCGGCGCGCTGATCGCCGAAATGCCGCCGGGCACCCAGCCGCAGGCGCGCCACTTCCCACGCCGCAACCGTATCATTTCCGGCATGGCGCAGGCGGTTCTGGTGGTGGAGGCGGCGGTCGGCTCCGGCTCCCTGATCACGGCCCGTATGGCGGGCGATCAGGGGCGCGATGTCTTTGCGATTCCCGGCTCCCCCCTCGATCCCCGTGCACGGGGCGGCAATCAGCTGCTGAAGGACGGCGCGCAGCTGGTCGAATCGGCAGAGGATGTGCTGGCCCTGCTGCGTAGCGCCGCCGTCCAGGCCCATGAACCGGACCCGGATCTGTTTTCCTTCGCCCGCCCGTCCGCCGGCATCGGCGGCAGCGGAAATGGCTATGACCCGACAGGATTGGTTTCCCCGCCGGGAGGGGCGGCGTTGGGGGAGGCGGACCTGACCGCCGCGCGTCGCACGGTGGTGGAAATGCTGGGGCCAAGCCCGGTATCGGTTGACGAACTGATCCGGCAGTGTCAAATCTCCCCTGCCATTGTGCAGTTGATTATCCTGGAATTGGAACTGGGCGGCCGCCTGGAACGCCATGCCGGACATCGGGTTTCACTGCTGATGGCATAAGGCCGGACGGGGTCCGGCATACCGGTTTCAGCAGCCCGAGGACTTGCCCCAGATGAATGTCGTCGTCGTCGAGTCGCCCGCCAAGGCCAAGACGATCAACAAGTATCTCGGTTCTGGCTATACGGTCATCGCCAGCTATGGCCATGTGCGCGACCTGCCGGCCAAGGACGGATCGGTTCTGCCCGACCGCGACTTCGAAATGGCGTGGGAGCTGGACGGCAAAGGCGCGCAGCGAATTTCCGAAATCGCCAAGCTGGTCAAAGGGGCCGATACCCTGTTTCTGGCCACCGACCCGGATCGGGAGGGAGAGGCGATTTCCTGGCATGTCCGCCAGACGCTGGAGGACCGCAAGGCGCTGAAGAATGTGACGGTGAAGCGCGTGGTGTTCCACGAAATCACCAAGGGCGCTGTCACCCACGCCATTCAGAACCCGCGCGATATCGATCAGGATCTGGTCGATGCCTATCTGGCGCGCCGGGCGCTGGATTATCTGGTCGGCTTCACCCTGTCGCCGGTGCTGTGGCGCAAACTGCCGGGCAGCCGGTCGGCCGGGCGGGTGCAATCGGTTGCGCTGCGCCTGATCTGTGAGCGCGAGGCCGAGATCGAAGCCTTCCGCACCCAGGAATATTGGTCGGTCGATGTCGATCTGCTGACCCCGCGCAGCGATAAATTCACCGCCCGGCTGACCCATCTGGACGGCAAGAAGCTGGACAAGCTGGCCCTGCCCGATCAGGCCGCCGCCGCCCGCGCGGTCGCCGCAATCAATGCCGGCGCCTTCACCGTTGCCAGCGTGGAAAAGAAGCAGGCCAAGCGGCACCCCGCCCCGCCCTTCACCACATCCACCCTGCAACAGGAAGCCTCGCGCAAGCTGGGGTTCGGGGCCAGCCGCACCATGCAGATCGCCCAGCGCCTGTATGAAGGGATCGAGCTTGGGGGCGAGACGGTCGGCCTGATCAGCTATATGCGGACCGACAGCGTGACCCTGTCGCAGGAAGCGCTGGGCGGCACCCGCCGGCTGATCGCCGCCGACTATGGCGACCGCTATCTGCCCGATGTGCCGCGCGCCTATAAGTCCAAGTCCGCCAACGCCCAGGAAGCGCATGAGGCGATCCGCCCGACCGATCTGTTCCGCCGTCCGAAGGATGTTGCCCGGTTCCTGGAGCCGGAGCAGCTGAAGCTCTATGACCTGATCTGGAAGCGCACGGTTGCCAGCCAGATGGAAAGCGCCGTGCTGGACCAGGTTGCCGCCGATATCGCCAGCACCGATGGCCGCGCCGTGCTGCGCGCCAATGGATCGACCGTGGTGTTCGACGGCTTCCTGACCCTGTATCAGGAAGGCCGCGACGATAGCGGCGACGATGACGAAAACCGGATGCTGCCGCCGCTGACCCAGGGCGAAGGGGTCAAGCGGATCGACACCCGGCCGGAACAGCATTTCACCCAGCCGCCGCCGCGCTATTCCGAGGCCAGCCTGGTGAAAAAGCTGGAAGAACTGGGCATCGGCCGCCCCTCCACCTATGCGTCGATCATTCAGGTGCTGCAGGACCGCAGCTATGTGAAGCTGGAGCAAAAGCGCTTCATCCCGGAAGATCGCGGGCGGATCGTCACCGCCTTCCTGACCGAATTCTTCCGGAAATATGTGGAATATGATTTCACCGCCACGCTGGAAGGCCAGCTGGACGCGATTTCCGAAGGCAAGATCGACTGGCGCCAGGTGCTGCGGGACTTCTGGACCGCCTTCATCGCCCGGATCGACGAGACGAAAGAGCTGAAAATCTCTGACGTCATCGATGCGCTGGACAAGGCGCTGGGCGATCACTTCTTCCCCGGCGATGGCACCGGTAAGGATCCGCGCCTCTGCCCGTCCTGCGGCGGCGGGCGGCTGGGGCTGCGCCTGGGCAAGACCGGCGGTTTCATCGGCTGTTCCAACTATCCCGATTGCCGCTACACCCGCCCCCTGACGGTTGAGGGGGAGGATGGATCGGCCGAAACCGGCGGGGTGGATCTGTCGCAGCCGAAGCTGCTGGGCACCGATCCCGCGACTGGCCTGCCGGTCACCCTGCGCAAGGGGCCGTATGGGGTTTACGTCCAGCTCGGCGATGGCGACAAATCGGAAAAGCCGAAGCGTGCCTCCCTGCAACCGGGCATGAATGCGGCGGAGATGGATCTGGCCCGCGCGCTGGCCCTGCTGGCCCTGCCGCGCGATATCGGCGCCCATCCGGAAACCGGCAAGCCGATCAGCGCCGGATTGGGGCGGTTCGGCCCCTATCTGAAGCATGACGGGGCCTTTACCTCGCTGCCCAAGGACGAGGATGTGCTGACCATCGGCCTGAACCGGGCGGTGGTGATTCTGGCCGAAGCGGCCCAGAAGAAGGGCAAGGGCAAGGCAGAGGGCAAGGTGCTGGGCCCGCACCCGTCCGGCGAAGGCGGCGATATCGTGCTGTTCGACGGGCGCTATGGCCCCTATGTCGAATATGCTAAGGTGCGGGTGACGCTGCCCAAGGGGGTCGATAAGGATGCCCTGACGGTGGAACAGGCGGCGGCGCTGCTGGTGCCCAAGCTGGCCGAAGCGCGCGGTGGCAACAAGGTGGCCAAACGCGGTGCCGCAAAAGCAGCCGGAAAAGCAGCGGGAAAGACGGCTAGCAAAGCGAAAGCCGCACCCAAGACGAAAAAGCCCAAGCAGGCGGACTAACCGCAGCGCGGCAATGCCGTGCTGTCGCCCCCGCCGCACCAGAAGGACCAAACGTGGCAAAAAAGCCCGGACCTGCCGGAAAACCCGGTAAAGCCGTGACCAAAAGCAAATCCGCACCGTTCCCGACCCGGGATCAGGTGGCAGAATTCGTGCGGGCCAACCCGGATCAGGCCACCAAGCGCGGCATCGCCCGTGCCTTCAATATTTCCGGCGATCAGCGGGTGGAACTAAAAATCCTGCTCAAGCAACTGGAACGCGACGGGGTGATGTACAGCAAGGCGGCTGCCCGCGCTGCCGCCCTGCCCGCCGTCAGCGTGATCGAGGTGACGCACCTGGATCTCGACGGCGAGGTGATGGGCAAGCCGGTCGCCTGGAGCCGCGATGAAGCGCCGCCGCCGATCTATATCCTGTCGGCGGGCAGCAAGATTCCGGCGGTTACGATGGGCGACCGGGTGCTGGCGCGGATGGAGCGCCAAGGCCCCTATTACATCGCCACCCCGATCCGCATTCTGGATTTCGAGCCGGAAGTGGTGGTCGGCGTGTTCGAGCGGACACCGACCGGCGGGTTCATCCGCCCGGCCGACAAGCGCGACCGGGAGGAATACCGGGTTGCCCGCGACGATGTGGGCGATGCCAAGACGGGCGAAGTGGTGCGGGCCGAACTGCTGCCCCGGCGCGGCGGCGGTGCGGGGGCGCGGCAGGTGCGGATTGTCGAACGGCTGGGCATGTTCGGCGATGCCAAATCGATCAGCCTGATGGCGATTGCCCAGCATGGTATCCCGCATGTGTTCAGCGAGGCGGCACTGGCCCAGGCCAAGGCCGCACAGCCCGCCACGCTGGAAGAGGCGGATGGGTCGGGCAAGGGCATTCAGGCGCGGACCGATCTGCGCCCCCTGCCGCTGGTCACCATCGATGGCAGCGATGCCCGCGATTTCGACGATGCGGTGTTCGCCGAACCCGATACCGACGCGGAAAACCGGGGCGGCTGGCACCTGATCGTGGCGATTGCCGATGTCGCCCACTACGTCACCCCCGGATCGCCGCTGGACCGGGAGGCGCGGGATCGCGGCAATTCGGTCTATTTCCCCGACCGGGTCGTGCCGATGCTGCCAGAGGAATTGTCGAACGATCTGTGTTCCCTGCGCCCGCAGGAGGATCGCGCCTGCCTCGCCGTGCATATCTGGATCGACAAGGACGGGCGCAAACTGTCGCACCGCTTCGTACGCGGGTTGATGCGGTCTGCCGCGCGCCTGACCTATGAGCAGGTGCAGGCGGCGCACGACGGCCAGCCGGACGAAACCACCGCCCCGCTGCTGGAGCCGGTGATCGCGCCGCTGTACGGCGCTTTCGCCGCCCTGCTGAAAGCGCGGGAGGAACGGGGCACGCTGGATCTGGACATTCCCGAACGGCGCGTGTTCCTGACCGCAGAGGGCGCTGTGGCCAAGGTTTTGCCGCGCGACCGGCTGGACAGCCACAAGCTGATTGAAGAATTCATGATTCTGGCCAATGTCTGCGCGGCAGAAAGCCTGGAACAGGCCAAGCAGCCCTGCATGTACCGGATTCACGATCAGCCGAGCCTGGAAAAGCTGGCCGGGTTGCGGGAATTCCTGAAATCGCTGGATTTGTCGCTGGCCAAAGGGCAGGTGGTGATGCCGCGCCACTTCATGCAGATCCTGCATAAAGTGGCCGATACCCCCAATTCGCACATGGTCAGCGAAGTGGTGCTGCGCGCCCAGGCCCAGGCGGCCTATAGCCCGGACAATATCGGCCATTTTGGTCTGGCGCTGCGCCGTTATGCCCATTTCACCTCTCCGATCCGGCGCTATGCCGATCTGCTGGTCCATCGGGCGCTGATCCGCGGGCTGGCCCTGCCGGGCCAAGGCGGGCTGGACGATATCTCCGCCGCTGACTTCGCCGAGATCGGCACCCATATCTCCGGCACCGAACGCCGCGCCGCCTTGGCGGAGCGCGAGGTGATCGACCGCTATGTCGCCGCCTTCCTGGCCGACAAGGTGGGGGCGGAATTCGCCGGGCGGATCAGCGGCGTCACCCGCTTCGGCCTGTTTGTCAAGCTGGACGATACCGGGGCCGATGGGCTGGTGCCGATCCGCAGTCTGCCGGACGATTACTATCACCATGACGAACATGCCCATTGCCTGGTCGGCGACCGTTGGGGCCGCATCTATCGCCTGGCCGAACCGGTCAGCGTGCGGATTGTCGATGTTGATATCGTCACCGGCGGTGTGGTGATGGCGCTGGTGGAAGATGACCGCCCGCTGACCGAAGGCGAAGAAGGCACCCGTCGGCAACCGCGTCTATCCGCCCGCTCTGCCCGCAAGCCCGGCTCCCGCAGTGCGGAAACGGGGGGTGGCGGCGGCAAAACCCGGCGTGCCAATCCGTCGCGCAAGCCCAAGGGATTGCCGAAGCCGAAGGGCAGCCGCCGGCGCTAATGCCGGCGCCTATCGTTGCTGCTGCGCAACAGAAATGATGCTGCCATGCAGCGGCGGCATGAAGATGCGGTGCGCCGCCCTTGCGAAACCATGAAAGATTGTTAACCTTGTTTCATGCGATGCACCCATCAGTGGTTTTAAGCGGCTGATTTTTGGGTGACATCGGCGGAGACAAGAATGACAGTACATGAATTCGGCGGCGAACCCGAAGCTACCCGGCGCAACACCTGGGCGGCAGCGCGGCGTGGGCTGCGCGGCGCCTGCCCGTCCTGCGGCGCGGCCGGGCTGTTCCGGCGTTATCTGAAAGTGCGCGATGCCTGCACCAAATGCGGAACGGACCTGACGCCGTTCCGCGCCGATGACGGCCCGGCCTATATGACGATTTTCACGGTCGGCCATATCGTGGTGCCGCTGATGGTGCTGCTGGAACGGATGAGCAGCCCGCCCACCTGGGTGCATGTGGCCCTGTGGACGCCGCTACTGATCGGCCTCAGCCTGGCGTTTCTGCCCCTGTTCAAGGGCGCGATGGTCGGCATTCAGTGGGCGCACGACATTAAGAGCGACGAGCGTCGCTAAGGCAGGCGAGTATGGGCGGACCGATGGGCGGCAGGACAGATCTCGGGGGTCACGGTCGGTGGCGGCGCGGGCTGCTGATTTCAGCAACGGCCCTTTTGGTGCTGGGCGGCTGTCAGTCGCCCCCGACGCAAGGGGCGCTGGATACGGCCGGCTTCTCGGCCCGTGAAACCAAGCAGCTGTTCCAGTCCGGCTATCGGCGCATCTATTCCAGCTATGTCGATCCGGTTGATCTGGCCCTATTGACGGCGGATGGCCTGAAGGGCCTGAAATCGCTGGACGACCGGCTGGATGTGGTGCGCGATGCCAACAGCCTGACCCTGCGGCGCGCGGGCGAGGCGGTCTATGTCGCCACCCTGCCGAAACCGGATGATATCGAAGGCTGGTCCAACGTCACCAGCAACGGGATCGAAGCGGCGCGCCGCGCCTCCCCCGCCCTGCAACAGACCGAGGCTGAACGGCTGACCGCCGTGGTGTTCAGCGCGCTGCTGGCCGATCTCGACCCCT
This sequence comes from uncultured Comamonadaceae bacterium, assembly GCA_964428065.1. Lineage (GTDB taxonomy): Bacteria > Pseudomonadota > Alphaproteobacteria > Elsterales > Elsteraceae > CAYRWZ01. Next base: position 10,641 of record CAYRWZ010000007.1, read on the forward strand.
ATTCCCGCTATCTGCCGCCCAGCGAGGCGCGGCGCGCGCGCGAAGGCCGCGAAGGCTTTGGCGGGGTTGGCATCAGCCTGGATGCGCAGGACCCGCGCCGGGTGGCGACCGTCAACCGCGACGGCCCGGCGGAAGCGGCCGATATCCATGTCGGCGATGTCATCCTGTCAATCGACGGCAAAGCGACCGAAGGGATGACGGTCGAGGCCATGGTGGGCCTGCTGCGCGGCGATGTGAACAGCACGGTCGATCTGACCATCCGGCGCGGCATCGGCGATGCCTTTCAGCGGCGCATCACCCGGGCGCAGATTTACGTGCCGACGGTTGCGGCCCAGCGGCTGGCTGACGATATCGCCTATTTTCAGGTCACCGGGTTCAACGTCAACACCACTGCCTCGCTGCGGCGCGGGTTCAACCGGATCGCCCAGGAACGCAAGACCCCGCTGAAGGGGATGATTCTGGATCTGCGCGGCAATCCGGGCGGGATTCTGAACCAGGGCCGCGACGTGGCCGACCTGTTTATGGATCACGGGCCGATCTTCGGCCAGCGGGATCGGCGCGGACTGGTGGACGATGCCGGATCGCGCCCGGTGGCCCATGCCGACGACGATCTGGGGCGCGGCCTGCCGATGGTGGTGCTGGTCGATGGCCGCTCCGCCTCTTCGGCCGAGGTGGTGGCGGCGGCGCTACAGGATAGCGGCCGGGCGCTGGTGATCGGCAGCAGTTCCTTCGGCAAAGGCACTGTGCAGACGATCTACAGCCTGCCCAATGGCGGCGATCTGAACCTGACCACCCGGCGCCTGGTCACGCCGGCGGGCAATACCCTGCACCAGCTGGGCGTGTTCCCCAATGTCTGCACGGCCAGCGCCAGCGAGGATTCCGCCGGGGTCCAGGGCCTGGTCGCCAGCCTGAAGGCAGGCACCATCGATATCCAGGCACCGCAGCGCCAGCGGCGGGAGGCCGATGCCCTGCCAACGGCGGACAAGCTGAAAGCGCGCGATGCGTGCCCGCCGCTGACCGCCGCCCGCAAGGTCGATATCGAACGAGATATCGCCCAGGCGCTGCTGAAAGATCACGCCCTTGCCACCCGCCTGCAGCCCCGGCCCACCGTGGTTGCAGGATTCTGACATCAACCGTTGCGAATTTCTTGACATTGCCGGTCAGACAGGTATTTTCCCGGCTCTGTTTTCGTACCGATACCTCTGATCGTAGGACGACCTCGTCATGGCCAAGCCGACCACCATGCTGATTAAGCTCGTCAGCTCCGCTGACACCGGGTTCTACTATGTGACCAAGAAGAACCCGCGCAAGACCACCAACAAGCTCGAACTGAAGAAGTACGATCCGGTGGTGCGCAAGCATGTTGTGTTCCGCGAAGCGAAGATTAAGTAGTCTTCGGTCGGATCGCGTGCAAAAGGCGCCCGGTGTGGCGCCTTTTTTATTCTCTGCCGCTTTTTTGCAGGGCCCCTATCGACAAGTCGGCGCGCCGATGCCATGTCGATCATCGGACCGATGATCCTGTTTTGATGGGAATGCCCGGCATGGCACAGGATAGGCAGACACAGATGAACCGACGATCCTTCACCGCCTTGGGGACTGCCGCGATGTTCACCCTGCTGTTCGGCCCGTTGTTTGGAAAGGCGCCCGCCAAGGCCGATGGCCGCAGCGCGCACGACTTCCAGTTCGACGCCATCGATGGCGAAGCGCTGCCGTTCGCCGCCTTCAAGGGCAAGGTGGTGTTGGTGGTCAATACCGCCTCGCAATGCGGCTTTACCGGGCAATATGCCGGGTTGCAACGGTTGCAGGATGCCTATGGCGCGCGGGGCTTCACGGTTCTGGGGGTGCCGTCCAACGATTTCGGCGCACAGGAACCGGGCACCGAAGCGCAGATCAAGGATTTCTGCGAAACCAATTTCGATGTCACTTTCCCGCTGACGCGCAAATACGAAGTCACTGGCAGCGGCGCGCACCCCTTCTATCGATGGGCGGCGGAACGGTTTGGTGCGGCGGGTCGGCCGCGCTGGAACTTCCACAAATATCTGGTCGGGCCGGACGGGCAGCTGGTCGATTGGTTTTCGACCATCACCGAGCCGGACAGCCCGAAAATCCGTCAGGCGATCGAGGCATTGCTGCCCAAGACCAGCGGCTGACCTTTCAAGACATCAGGTATTGGGCGCCGCGCGCGGCACCACCCGTTCCGGCCCGAAGGACACGGTGATCACCGTGCCGACCCCGGCGGCGGTATCGACCGACAGCTGGGCCTGATGCAGATCGGCCAGCGCCTTGACCAGCGGCAGCCCCAGGCCAGAGCCCTGATGGGTGCGGTTCATCACATTTTCCACCTGCCCGAAGGCCGAAAAGGCGCGCGGCAAATCGCCCGGGTTCATGCCGACCCCGGTATCGCCAACCACGATATCCAGGTGTCCATCGGGCGTGTGGCGGGCGGCGATCCACACCTGCCCTTCGGGCGGGGTGAATTTGATCGCATTGGACAGAAGATTGATGATGATCTGCTTCAGCCGCAATTCATCGGCAAACAGGCGCGGCAGGCGCGGCTGGATTTCCGTGGTCAGCGACAGATTGCCCTGATCGGCCTTTTCGCGCAGCAGCTGAACGCAGGTTTCAATCGTGTGGGACAGATCAAACGGCCGTTCCACCAGTTCAAATTTGCCCGCAGCCACTTTCGACAGGTCCAGAATATCGTTGATCATGTTGAGCAGATGCGCGCCGGACGCATGGATATCGGCGGCATAGGTTTGGTAGCGATCGGACCCCAGGGCGCCGAACATCTGGTTCTTCAGCACTTCGGAAAAGCCCAGGATCGCGTTCAGCGGCGTGCGCAGTTCATGGCTGACGCTGGCCAGGAATTCATCCTTGGCGCGCGATGCCGCCTCGGCCGTGTGCATAGCCTCGCGCAGTTCGCGCTCGTTCGACCGCAGGGTGTTGATCATGCGGTTGAAGGCGCCGATCACCTGCCCCAGCTGATCGCGGCTGGTCCATTCCACGGTCTGCCAGTCGCGCCGCTCGGTCCGCTCGATCGCCTGCAGCAACAGGGCAAGCGGCCGGAACACGAACTGCTGCAAGGCCAGAAACACAATCCCGATCATCAGGATCGCGCCCAGGCCAATCGCCGTCGCCGCCGCCGTCAGCTGCAAACGCAGGCTTTCATCCAGGCTTTGCCGCGACAGGGCGATGGTCAGCTGGCCCAGGGCCACCTCGCTGCCGGCCACCGGATGGGGCACCGGCCGGTTAATCACCAATGCGCCGGGCAGATCGACCACGCCGAACGCATGCAGCTGGCGGCCCAGTTCGTCCAGCAGCCGGGCACCCACAACATCACGGTCATTGCGCAGCGTATTGACCAGCCGCACGATCTGCGAGGCATTGAGTTCCCAGACCGGCTGGCTGAGGGCCTGAACCTGCACGTCGGCCATGACGGCGGCGCGCGCCTGCAAGGCACGTTCCCCATCCTGAGACGTGGTGCGCATCAGCAATCCCAGCAGCACCAGCAGGGCCAGCAGCATGACCGGCACCACCACCAGGGCCAGCTTGGCCTGCAGGCTGGTCACCGGAAGCAGCGCGCGCAGGCGGCTGCGCGCATGGTCGGCGCGCGGCTGGCCCGTGCGATCGCCCGCCATGCCGGCGCGGCCATCTGCATCCAGGTAATCTGGGTCCGGGTAATTGCGGGCCGGGTGATCGGTATCCAGCGCCGTTGCGCCGAACACGGCGCCGGCACGTCCAGACGGCTGAGACGCCTGGCTATAGGGTTCGGGCGATGAGGGGAAAGGGGTAGGCGTAAGGGTGGTGGAGGATGCGAACACCGGAGTCACGGCCCCCTGGCCGGACCCGGAGTCCGCGCCTGGCGCCTGTATGCGTCCTGGCCATCGGCATCACCAACCAGCGGGAGACGACCCTGGTCTGGGACCGGCGCACCGGCGCACCGCTGCACAATGCGATCGTCTGGCAAGACCGCCGCACGACCGAGGTGTGCGAAGGGATTGTCGCCGGCGGGCACGCGCCCATGGTGGCGCAGCGCACCGGGCTGGTGATCGATCCCTATTTCTCTGCCACCAAGATCGCCTGGATTCTGGATACGGTCCCCGGCGCCCGCGCGCTGGCAGAGGCCGGGCATCTGGCCTTCGGCACCATCGACAGTTTCCTGCTGTGGCGGTTGACCGGCGGCAAGCGCCATGCGACCGACGCCACCAACGCCTCGCGCACCATGCTGTTCGATATCCATCGGCAAGCTTGGGACGATGATCTGCTGGCCCTGTTCCGCGTGCCGCGCAGCGTGCTGCCAGAGGTTGTCGATAGCGCTGGCATCGTTGCCACAACCGATCCGTCCTTGCTGGGGGCCGCCATCCCGGTGGCGGGCATCGCCGGCGATCAACAGGCGGCAACGGTCGGGCAGACCTGCTTTGCGCCGGGCACGATCAAATCCACCTACGGCACCGGCTGCTTCGTGGTGCTAAATACCGGCGCGCGGGTGGTTGCCTCCCAGCACAAGCTGCTGTCAACCGTGGCCTACAGGGTCGGCGGGACACCGGTCTATGGGGTGGAAGGTGCCATTTTCGTCGCCGGCGCCGCCGTGCAATGGCTGCGCGACGGGCTGAAGCTGTTTGCCAGCGCCGGGGAGACCGAAAGCCTGGCCCGTGCCGCACCAGCTGATAGCGGCGTTTACATGGTGCCCGCCTTTACTGGCCTGGGCGCACCCTATTGGGATGCCCGCGCGCGCGGCGCGATCCTGGGGCTGACGCGCGATACCGGGATTGCCAGCATCGTCCGTGCGGCGCTGGAAGCGGTCTGCTATCAAACCCGCGATCTGATCGACACCATGGTGGCCGACGGTGCGGCCAAGCCGGTCATGCTGCGGGTCGATGGCGGGATGACCGCCAATGACTGGGTGATGCAGTTCCTGGCCGATATTCTGGACATCCCGGTCGAACGGCCCAAGGTTCTGGAAACCACCGCCCTGGGCGCCGCGTATCTGGCCGGTCTGGGGATCGGCCATTTCGGCAGCCTGGCGGACGTTGCCGGGCTGTGGCAGCGCGACCGGCTGTTCGAACCGGCAATGGGCGCCGCCGAACGCGACGAACGCTATACCGGATGGGTTGCCGCAGTACGGCGAGTCCGGTCCGGCGCGGCCGAGTCCCCGGCTTGATCCCGACCGCCCCTACCCCGTAGCCCCCGGCTCATTCGCTCATCGGGGCTGCGAACATGAAAACGGCGGTGGATCGCGATCCACCGCCGTCGTTTTTTGTGCCCGGCCCGGTTTCAGCCAAATACCGGGGGCCGATGCCGCCCCGGCCTATGGGCGCGACCAAACCAGGCGAAGCCGGGGCCCTGCGGCGGACACTGTGGAGGGCACCACGCTCGCCCCAACCCGATGCTTCTGGCCGGATCGCCGAACCCGCGGCGCGGTTTGCACGGTTGCGCTGTCTTCCGCAACCAGCGAGGCAGAGGCCAAGGCGGTTGCCAGGTCCTGCAGGCCGGCATTGTGTGCCTCGACCATCAGGCTTTCCAGGCACATCCGGATCGCCTTCGCCAACTCGATCTGGTGGTCAGAGTGAGTTTGCATGCTCGCCTCCTTGATACACCTTCGACTTACTCCAAACTGACAAGACTTTCAAGACTCATGAATATACAAAATAAGTATTCAACCCATCTCTGACCCGTTTTTGCCACACGAACGTATGATCAAATTGCATACCGATGTTCGATTTCGAAGATCGATCTCTACCGGTCAAGGGCGAAAATTGCACTTTCTGCCCATATTAATAAATTAACACATGGTTAATGTTTAATTGTATGACGAATTGTAGAGAATTACTGAATTGCACCTAATGGATCAGACGCCTTGCAATCCCGCGTCCTTCACGTCATATTTCACAAACATAAACGTATTTACGGAAAAATATCGTGGAAAATCCCGCCGCCATCCTGACCCAAATCGGCAACACCCCTCTGGTAGAGGTGACCCGCCTGGAAACCGGCCCGTGCCGCCTGTTTCTGAAGCTGGAAAGCCAGAATCCCGGCGGGTCGATCAAGGACCGGATTGCCCTGACCATGGTCGAAGCGGCGGAGCGTGAGGGCCATCTGCGCCCCGGCGGTACGCTGATCGAAGCGACAGCGGGCAATACCGGCCTGGGTTTGGCGCTGATCGCCGCCGCCAAGGGATACCGCCTGATTCTGGTCGTTCCCGATAAAATGGCGTTGGAAAAAATCAGCCACCTGAAAGCATTGGGCGCGGAAATCCACTGGACGCGCAGCGATGTCAATAAAGGCCATCCCGAATATTATCAGGATATTGCCGAACGATTGTCGCGTGACATTCCGGGGTCATTCTACGTCAATCAATTTGCCAATCCCGCCAATCCGATTGCCCATGAGACCGGCACCGGCCCGGAAATCCTGCGCCAGATGGGCGGTGATCTGGATGCCATGGTGGTCGGCGTCGGCTCTGGCGGCACGCTGACCGGGCTGGGGCGCTATTTCCGCGCGCAGTCGCCGAAAACGAAAATGATCCTTGCGGATCCGAAAGGGTCGATCCTGGCCGATCTGGTCAAGACGGGACAACATGACGCACCCGGCTCCTGGGTGGTGGAAGGGATCGGGGAGGATTTCGTGCCCCCCAACTGCGATCTGTCGCTGGTCGCCGGCGCCTATACCATCCCCGATCAGGAAGCGCTGCTGGCCGCGCGCGAGCTGTTGCGGCGGGAAGGCATCCTGGCCGGCTCCTCCTCCGGCACCCTGCTGGCGGCGGCGTTACGCTATTGCCGGGAGCAAACGGAACCCCAGCGCGTGGTGACGCTGGTGTGCGACACCGGCAACAAATATCTGTCCAAACTGTTCAACGATGCCTGGATGGGCGATCAGGGCTATCTGCCGCGTGCCCAGGCGGGCGATCTGCGCGATCTGATCTCCCGCCGCCACGACCGGGGCGAAATGGTGACCGTCTCGGCAGAGGATACGCTGCTGACCGCCTATAAGCGGATGCGGATCGCCGATGTCTCCCAGCTTCCCGTGGTGGACGGGCCGCGCATTGTCGGCCTGCTGGACGAATCCGACCTGCTGATGAAAACCCTGCACGATCCGGCCAGCTTCAAGGACAGCGTCGCCAGCGCGATGAACAGCAAGCTGGAAACCATCGCCCCCGCCACACCGATTGACGCGCTGCCGCCCATTTTCGACCGGGGCCATGTGGCGCTGGTGGTGGAAGAAGGCCGCTTCCTTGGCCTGATCGCCCGGATCGACCTGCTGAACTATCTCCGCCGCCAGGCGGCCTAAACCGACCCCATTTTTCCCCTTCCGGCCAGAAAGCCCGATCCGATGTCCAGCCAGCGCCCCAACCGCGACGCCTTTGCCACCCGCGCCATTCATGCCGGGCAGCAGCCCGACCCGACGACCGGCGCGATCATGACGCCGATCTATGCCACCTCGACCTTCGTGCAATCCTCCCCCGGGGTGCACAAGGGGTTCGACTATGCCCGCAGCCACAACCCCACCCGCTTCGCCTATGAGGCCTGCGTGGCCGATCTGGAAAACGGCACGCGCGGCTTCGCCTTCGCCTCCGGCCTGGCGGCGATTGCCACGGTGCTGGAGCTGCTGGATGCCGGGGCGCATATCATCGCCATGGACGATCTCTATGGCGGCTCGTTCCGGTTGTTCGAACGGGTGCGCAAGCGGTCGATGGGGCTACAGGTCAGCTATGTCGATCTGTCCGATCTGTCGAAGCTGGAAGCGGCGATCAGGCCCGATACCCGGCTGATCTGGATCGAAACCCCAACCAACCCACTGCTGAAGCTGGTCGATCTGTCGGCGGTGGCGGCGATTGCCAGGCGGCACGGCATTCTGACCGCCGCCGACAACACCTTCGCCAGCCCCTATGTCCAGCGCCCGCTGGATCACGGCATCGATATCGTGGTCCATTCGGCGACCAAATATCTGAACGGCCATTCAGACATTATCGGCGGCATCGCTGTCACCCGCGATGTGGACCTGGGGGAACGGCTGGGTTTCCTGCAAAACGCCATTGGCGGCATCACCGGCCCGTTCGACAGCTTCATGGTGTTGCGGGCGCTGAAAACCCTGCATCTGCGCCTGGAACGCCATTGCAGCAACGCGCTGGCCCTGGCCGCCTGGCTGGAAGCGCACCCGGCGATTGCCCGCGTCTATTATCCCGGCCTGCCCAGCCATCCGCAACACGCGCTGGCGCAGCGGCAGATGCACGGTTTCGGCGGCATGATTTCGGCGGTGCTGAAAGGCGGGCTGGACGCCGCCCGCACCATGCTGGAGCGCACCCGCCTGTTTTCGCTGGCCGAAAGCCTGGGCGGGGTGGAAAGCCTGATCGAACATCCGGCGATCATGACCCACGCCACCATCCCGGCCGAACAGCGCCGCGCCCTGGGGATCGAAGACGGCCTGGTCCGCCTGTCGGTCGGCGTCGAGGATCTGGAAGACCTGCGCTGGGATCTGAAAGACGCGCTGGAAGGGCTGGGCTAAACGCCCCCAAATCCACCCGGCCCTAAATCCAGCCAGCTTTGCGGAAGCGCCAGAACAGGGTGCCGCACACGCCGGCCATCAGGGCCAGCACGGCGGGGTAGCCATAGCTCCAGGTCAGTTCCGGCATCACCTCGAAGTTCATGCCGTAGATGCCGGCCAGCGCGGTCGGCACGGCCAGAATCGCCGCCCAGCCGGCCAGGCGGCGGGTGGTGTCGTTCTGGCCCAGGGTGGCCAGCAGCAGATTGACCTCCAGCGCATTGTCCAGCCCATCGACCAGGTGATCGATCGAATCGACCAGCCGCAGCACATGGTCCTGCACATCGCGGAAATAGGGATAGGTGTCGGGATCGATCATTTCGATATCCGGGCGCATCAGGCGCGCGGCGATATCCGCCATCGGCCACAGCGACCGGCGCACCGCCATCAGATCGCGTTTCAGGTGGAAAATCTGCGTCACCAGCGCGCGGTCGAAATCCTGCCGCAGCACCCGGTCCTCCACCGCCTCTACCTGTTCTTCCAGCCGGTCAACCACGGGCATGTAGTTATCGACGATATAGTCGAGCACGGAATAGAGCACGTAATCGACGCCGCGCTTCAAATGCTGGGGATTGGCTTCGCACCGCTTACGCACGCCGGAATAGACATGGGCGGTGTGATGGCGCACCGTCACCACATAATCCATGCCGACGAAGATATGGGTTTCGCCGAATTGAACGCGCGGCTCCACCGTCTCCACGGTTTTCAGCACCACGAACAGATCGCGGCCATAGATTTCCAGCTTGGGCCGCTGATGGGCGCGATGGGCATCCTCCACCGCCAATTCATGCAGCCCGAACGCCTGCCCCACGGTCTGGAGCGAGGCCTGATCCGGCTCGTACAGGCCGACCCAGGTGAAGCAGCCGGGATCGCGGCAGCGGTCTGACAGGCGATCCAGCGCAATCGTCTCGATCCGGTGGCCGTCCCGATAAACGGCGCTATCGACAAGAACGGGGGCGGCAGCGTTGGTCATGGGTGGCACTCCATCTGATATCGCTCGTTATCGCATTCCAGGGCGCCACCTTCCACCTTGCCTTTCCCGGCTCAACCGATCAGCATTGTTGCAAATGCAACCGCAGGACAGATTTGAGTGACGGCTTCCAGCCAACTTGGCGGCAAACGAATCATCGCCCTGGTGATTGCCGCCGCCTTCTTTGTCGAACACCTGGACAGTTCGGTTCTGAACACGGCACTGCCGGTGATCGCGGTGATCCTAGACGTGCCGGTGATCTCGCTGTCAGCGGCCGTCACCTGCTATCTGCTGGCGGTGGCGACCTTCGTGCCGGTCAGCGGCTGGCTGGCCGACCGGTTCGGCACCCGGCGCATCTTCATTGTCGCGCTGCTGGTGTTCGGCCTTGGCTCCATCCTGTGCGGCGCGGCGCAAAGCCTGGGCTGGCTGGTGGCCGGGCGGATCGTCCAGGGTATGGGCGGCGCGCTGATGGTGCCGGTCGGCAGGATCATCCTGCTGCGCAGTTTCGACAAGGCCCAATTGGTCGCCGCGATGAGCTATGTGACGATTCCGGCGCTGCTCGGCCCGGTGCTGGGGCCACTGGTGGGCGGGGCGATTGCCACCTATGCCAACTGGCGCTGGATCTTTTTTCTGAATCTGCCCTTCGTGCTGCTGGGGATCGTGCTGGCGCTGCGCCATCTGCCGCCCGATGGCGCGGGCGAACGCCGGCAGTTCGACGCGCTTGGCTATACCGGCTTCGCCATCAGCCTGATCCTGCTGGTCGGCGGGCTGGAACTGATTGGCAAGGATTTCGTTCCCGGCTGGACCATCAGCCTTGCGATTGCGGGCGGGCTGGGCCTGTTGGCGGCAACGCTGGCCTGGTGCCGACAGCGGGGCAGCCGGGCAATCATCGATTTGGAGATATTCCGGCTCAAAACCTTCCGTATCGGCCAGCTGGGCGGGCTGATCTGCCGCATCGGCTTCGGTGGCACCCCGTTCATCCTGCCGCTCTATCTGCAACTGGGCCACGGCTATAGCGCCATCGAATCCGGCAGTCAGACTTTCATCATCGGGATCGGCGCGATGCTGCTGAAAACAGTGGCGACACGGCTGCTGCGCGGGTTCGGCTTCCGCCATATTCTGATCGTCAACGGGTTGCTGACCGCAGGGATGACCTGGGCCCTGCTGCTGATCGATGCGGCGACGCCCTATTTCCTGTTGCTGGGCGGGCTGGCCGTATTCGGCTTTTTCCGGTCCCTGCAATTCACCAGCATGAATGCGCTGTCCTTTTCCGATCTGCCGCCGGCTGCGGCATCGGGCGCGTCGGCGATTTCCAGCGTGCTGCAACAGGTCTCGCAAACCCTTGGCGTCGCTTTGATGGCCGGGGTGCTGGCGGCGGGGATGGTGGCCAGTGGAACCGGCACCCCAAGCCTGACCCATTTTGCCCTGGCGATTGGACTGTCCGGGCTGCTGCCGGCGCTCTCCGTCCTTGCCTTCGCCCGGCTGGGGCCGGGGGATGGCGCAGCGGTGTCCGGCCATGGGCGGGCGCCCTAGCGGGCTGTGGGCGTCGCCCCGTCATCCGGCGGATGCAGGAGTGTGCCGGGATAGCCGCGCCGGGCCAGATCGGCGCAGAAGGGCTGCCATTCGCAGCCGGTACAGGCACTGGAAAAATCGCCCCGCGCATAGGCGGCGCGCAGCATGGCAATGCGGTCGGCAGTCAAGTCAACTGTGATGCCGGGTGACAGGGGATGGCCGAACACCGGTTCCAGCACTGCGCGGGCGCGGGCATCGCGGGCGGTGACAGAGGGGGCAAGGCAATGGCACTCCCCGGCCGGCTGTTCGGCCAGCAGCCCGGCGCAGATACTGTCCGGCCCCGCCACCATCGCCGCCGTACCGGTCTGCCCGATTTGCCGGACCAGCGCGGTCATGCGCCGGGTGAAATTCGGGCTATAGCCATGTCCGGCAAAGGTCAGAATGCACAAAAGATGATGGGGCCGCAGCGTCACGGCTGCGGCCCCATCGGTTCGTGTCTTTACGCTACCGGCCAAGGCTGGCCGATCAGGCGCGATCCGCACCAGTGCGGCGGTCGGCCTTTTCTGCCGCCAGCACCGTGGCGACCGCCAGCGCGGTCTTCAGCACCGTGCCAATGACGAATGGCACGAAGCCCAGCGTGATGGCCTTTTCAACGCCGACGAAATTCGCCAGCCACAGCACGCCCGGCACGAACAGGACCAGGTGACCGGCCAGCAGAACGACGGTCAGCGGCACCAAATCGCGGCCCCAGCCACGCTCCACGCCATAGGCGATTACGCCGCCCGCGATCAGGAAGCCGAACAGGAAGCCCCCGGTCGGGCCGACCAGATGGTGCGCCCCACCGGCACCGCCGGCGAACACCGGCAGGCCCATGGCGCCTTCGACCAGATAGGCGATGATCGCGCCCATGCCGATCGTCCGGCCGCCCAGCGCCGCCACCACCAGAATGGCAAAGGTCTGCATGGTCATCGGCACCGGCACCATCGGCACGGTGATTTGCGCCGACAGCGCAATCAGCAACGAGCCGAGCAGCATGGCAACGCCCTTGACCAGCAAGGACGAGGCAGCCAAACGGCGGGCGATCAGCGGCAGGGCCGCAGGCTCAGCAGTCTTAAACATCAAAAACTCTCCCAATACTGGCCGGGCCCCTGAGGGGCTCAACCAAACGAGCATTAACTATAACCATGGCGGCCTTGCCCTGTCTATGCAGCGTCGTCTAGACGGCCTTATCTCTCTCGGTATCTAGGCCGCATCCCTGGGGTGGGCGGCCAGACTGCCCGCCGGCTCTGCAACCGGCAAAGCACCGGGATAACCCAGCAGCGGCGGCGCACCGGGCAGGCGGTGAACCAGGGCGGCGGGATCCCGTTCCTCGGGAATCGCGCACAGGCGGAGGGCACGCATCGCGCGTTCCATCGCCTGGGTGGAGGTGACGACGGCAATCGGCACCGCCAGCACGAAGGACAGGAACAGCGGCGCCGCCCAGGCCAGCGCGCCAGGGGCGGCATAGGCGGTGGCCGCCGTGATCGCCAGGCCGAACAGGGTCTGCCCCCACAGGCCGCGCAGGGCCAGGCCCCAGGGCACGCGATAGCCGGCGCGCTGCTGCCCGTCCCAGGCGATGCGCTGGCGGAACAGCAGGCCGATCATGAAGATGGTTTCGGCAAAGCTGACCACCGGGGCCAGCAGGGTGGAAAACACGAACTCCACCAGCCCGCCACCCAGGATCCGCACCGCGCCGCCATAGCGCCGCCGTTCCCGCCGCTGTACCAGCAGGTCCAGCAGGCCGAACAGCTTGGGCGACAGGCTCATGGTCAGCATGCCGACAAACAGCCCCAGGCCCAGCGCGGCGGGGAAGGGTTCGCTTCCGGCAACCGGCAGGAAGCCCTGTGCGGTGGCGAACAGGATGAACCCCATCCAGGCGGGCGCGCCGATATACATCATGATCGCCAGAAACAGCTGAATCCGGCTGACCAGTTTCAGCCCCGGCATACCCAGCAGGCGCCAATACTGCATATTGCCCTGGCACCAACGCAGGTCGCGCTTGACGAAATCGGGCAAGGCGGGCGGGTTGACCTCCCAGCTTCCGGTTTCCTCCGGCAGCACCCGCACCTCATACCCGGCGCGACGCATCAGCACCGCTTCCACCTGATCGTGGGACAGGATCGGGCCGCCAAGCGGCGGTTCGCCCGGCAGGACCGGCAAATGGCAATCGGCCTTGAACGGGGCGATGCGGATCAGTGCATTATGGCCCCAGAACGGGCCGCAATCGCCCTGCCACCAGGCGCTGCCCATGGTGTAGGTGCGCATGCCGTGGCGCATGCCGAATTGAAAGACACGGGCGAAGAAACTGTCGGCGGGCATGCCGACCACCAACCCCTGAAGAATGCCCAGTTGGGGATTGGCCTGCATGGTGCGCACCAGTCGCAGGATCGCGTCGGCCGTCATCAGGCTGTCGGCATCCAGCGGCAGCATGAAATCGTACCGATCGCCCCAGCGCTGGCAGAAATCGCGCATGTTGCCGGCCTTGTAGCCGGTATTCTGCTCCCGGCGGCGATAGATGATTTCCTCTGGGTGCGGGTCGGTCGCCCGCCAGGCCATCACCGCCGCTTCCTCGACCGCGCTCTCCTCTGGCCGCTGGCTGTCGGACAGGACGAAGACATGGAACTGCCGGGCATAGGGGGTGGCATTCAGCGCCCGCCGCATCAGATCCAGCCGCGCCAGCACCGGGCCGATATCCTCGTGCCGGACGAACATGGTAAGGGCGACGCGCGCGGTGACCGGCGCGGCATCGTCCGCCGGGGTCATCAGCGGGTTGACCAGCCGCACCGGATCGCGGGCGAAATGGCTGATGACGAAACCGAACAGCGCATTCCAGAAGCCCAGCACGGTCCAGGGGGCAGACAGCAGAAAGCAGACCAGCATGCCGATATCGGCCCAGGTCCACCCGTTGGTGGACAGAAGGCGTGCCATCACCGCCCCCACCCCGATCCAGGTGACAAGGCACAGCAGCCCCATGATCGCGCGGCGCAGCGTCAGGCTTTGGCCGGGCATGGAACTGGCGGGGTGTGGCAGGGAACGGGACATGATGATCCTTTCAGCGTCGCGTTCGGTCGAACCGAACTGGCGGCCGGTTACACCAGTGATTTAGAGACTGGTCAAATGCCTCAATTGAATTACGTTGAACCATCATGTCTGGTTCACTCACCCCGCATTTTCCCTCCAGCATAGCAGCGCGGGCGCTGTGGTATACGGCGCCCGGCGTGATCGAGATGCGTCCGGCGGCCCTGCCGCCCCTGACCGGCGATCTGGTGCCCGTGCGCGCGCTCTATTCCGGCATCAGCCGCGGGACCGAACGGCTGATCAGCCAGGGCCGCGTGCCGGTCAGCGAGTATGAGCGGATGCGCGGTCCGGGAATGGAAGGCAGTTTCCCCTTTCCGGTCAAGTACGGCTATTGCTGGGTTGGGGAGCGGGCGGATGGCCGCGCCGTCTTCGCCCTGCATCCGCACCAGACTGTCGCCCATCTGCCGGAGGAAGCGCTGTGCCCCCTGCCCGACGGCCTGCCGCCGCGCCGGGCGATTCTGGCCGCCAACATGGAAACCGCGCTGAATATCGTCTGGGATGCCGGGATCGGCCCGGCGGACCGGGTGGCAGTGATCGGCACCGGGGTGGTCGGGCTGCTGGTCGCCTGGCTGGCCGCCCGCCTGCCGGGGGCGGAGGTGCTGGCGATCGATCCCGCGCCGGGCCGCGCCGCGATTGCCGCCCGGTTGGGGGTTGCGCTGGCCGAAACCGCGCCGGACGGCTGGCGGGACAGTGCCGATTGCGTCATCCACACCTCTGCCACCGAAGCCGGGTTGACCACGGCGCTGACCCTGGCCGGGTTCGAGGCGCGAGTGGTGGAGGCAAGCTGGTTCGGCGACCGCAGCCCCGCTGTGCCGCTGGGCGGGCCGTTCCATGCCCGGCGGCTGTCACTGATCTCCTCTCAGGTCGGCAGCGTATCACCCACAAGGCGCGCCCGTTGGCCGCACCGGCGGCGGCTGGCGGCGGCGCTGTCGCTCTTGACCGACCCAGCGCTGGATGCGCTGATCAGCCACGAGCTTGCCTTCGACGAGGCCCCGGCCCGTCTTCCCGCCCTGCTGGCGGACACGCCCGAGTGTCTTGCCGCCTGTCTTTGCTATTGAGGATCGACTATGTACGGATTGGAAGTCCGCGATCACATCATGATCGCCCACAGCTTCGCCAGCCCCACCTTCGGCCCGGCGCAGAAGCTGCACGGGGCCACCTATGTGGTCGATGTCGCGTTTTACCGCGAAACCCTGGACCCCGATAATCTGGTGGTCGATATCGGCCTGGCGCATGAGGCGCTGAAGGCGGTGCTGGCCCCGCTGAATTACAGCAATCTGGACGAAGCGCCGGTGTTCAAGGGCGTGCTGACCACGACGGAGTTTCTGGCCCGTCATATCTTCGACGGCATGGCTGCGGCGATCCAGGCGGGCAACCTTGGCCCCCATGCAGCGGGGCTGGCGCGGCTCAAGGTCACGCTGCACGAATCGCACGTTGCCCGTGCCTGGTTTGAAGGGCCGCTTAGATGAGTGCGTCGATCTTTCAGGCGGGCAAAGCCACCGGGCATAACGGCAAAGGATTTGTCTTTGCCGTACCCGGCGCGATCGACCAGGCCACCGGCGGCTATATCTATGACCGCCGGGTGCTGGATGCCTGGCGCGCCGCAGGGCTGACCGTTCCACTGCTGACCCTGCCCGACCGGTTTCCGAACCCGACGGCGGAGGATCTGGCCGCCACCCGCGCTGCCTTTGCCGCCCAGCCGCCCGGCACCACAATGGTGGTGGACGGGCTGGCCTTCGGCTGCCTGCCGCCCGATCTGCTGACCGGACTGCCGCTCGACTGGGTGGCGCTGGTGCATCATCCGCTGGCGCTGGAAACCGGGCTTTCCGCCGCGCAGGCCGCCGCCCTGGCCGCCAGCGAACGGGCGGCGCTGACGCTGGCCCGGCATGTTCTGGCGACCAGCGAGACGACCGCCGCCACCCTGATGCAGGATTACGGTGTGGCGCCGGACCGGATCACCGTATCGATCCCAGGGGTGGACCGCCGCAGCCTGGCAGAGGGGATCGCCGCCCAGCCGCTGCCGCTGCTGGCGGTTGGCACGGTGATCCCGCGCAAGGCTTACGAGGTTCTGGTTACCGCCCTGTCCGGGCTGGCCGATCTGCCCTGGCATCTGACCATCGTCGGCAGCGAGACGCGCGCGCCGGACTATGCCGCAACGCTGCGTCGGCAGATTGCCGATGCCGGGCTGGCCGACCGGATCACCTTCGCCGGGGAAATTGCGCCGGACCAGCTTGACGATGCCTATCGCCGGGCCGGATTGTTCGTCCATCCCGCCCTGTACGAAGGATTTGGCATGGCGCTGGCGGAAGCGCTGACTGCCGGATTGCCCGTGGTTGCCAGCAGCGGCGGCGCGGTCGCCGACTGGCTGCCCGATGCCTTTACGCTGAAAGTGCCGCCCGGCGATGCCAACGCGCTGGCCGCCGCGCTGCGTCAGGCCATTGCCGATCCGGCCCTGCGGATCACTTTCGGTGCCAGCGCCGCGCGCTGGGCCGCCTTCGCCCTGCCCTACTGGCGCGACACGGCAGACCGGCTGGCCCACGCCATCCTGGTCCCCACCCCCGAAACCACAGTGTCCGGAGCCTAACCCATGTCAGACTTTTCCGCCGATTGGCTGGCACTGCGCGAACCCGCCGACCTTGCCTCCCGCGCGGGACGGCTGCTGGAGCGGATTGGCGCGGATTGGGGCCAGCGCGAGGCGGTGACCGTCGCCGATCTCGGCTGCGGCACCGGATCGGTGCTGCGCGCCCTGGCCCCGGTCCTCGGCCCCCGTCAGACCTGGCTGCTGGTCGACCGGGACGAACGGCTGCTCAACACCGCACAGGCCCGGCTGGCCGCCTGGGCCGATGAGGCCGGGCGCAACAGCGCGGGCCATCTGGTGCTGCGGGAGGGGGACAAGCACCTGACCGTGCAGTTCATCACCGCCGATCTGGCCCAGACCCCGCTGCCGGATGCGACCGCCGGGGCCGATCTGATCACCGCGTCGGCCCTGTTCGATCTGGTCTCCCGCGCCTGGACCGGCCGCTTTGTCGAGGCGCTGGCCCGCCGCCGCCAGCCGCTCTATGCCGCGCTGACCTATGACGGCGTGATGAGCTGGAAGCCCGGCCATCCCTTCGACGCCGATGCAGTCGCTGCCTTCAACCGCCATCAGCGCACCGACAAGGGCCTGGGCGCGGC
>CAYRWZ010000007.1:28065-37665 GCA_964428065.1 uncultured Comamonadaceae bacterium
GGGAAGGCGTCGTTACCGCCTTACGCGAATTGCCCGACCTGGACCCCGGCGATATCGAAGCCTGGCGCCGCTTTCACCTGCACAATGCCGGGGAAGGCGTGGCCGTGGTCGGCCATATGGATGTTCTGGCCCGGATCGCGTAAACCGAACAACACCTTCTTTTTTCCACAAGGACCCGACGCATGGATGCCAGCCTGCCCTATCTTGCCCTGCTTGCCGCGCTGTTGCTGGGCGTCGGGGCCATTGCCGGGCTGACGGCCGGACTGCTGGGGGTGGGCGGCGGCATCGTGATCGTGCCGGTGCTGTTCCACATGTTCGCCAGCCTGGGCATCGACGAAGCGGTGCGGATGCATGTGGCGGTCGGCACCAGCCTTGCCACCATCATCGCCACCTCGGTCAAATCCATCGGCGCGCACCGGCAGAAAGGCGCAGTAGACGAAGCCTTGCTGAAAAGCTGGGGCCCGGCGATCTTCGTCGGGGTGCTGATCGGCACGGGCCTGGCCGGATGGGTCAAAGGGCCAGTGCTGACCGCCGTGTTCGCCGTGGTGGCGACGATCGTGGCCCTGCACATGGCCTTCGGCCGCGAAAGCTGGCGCATCGCCCCGGCGCTGCCGACCGGGGTGGGCCGGCATGGCCTGGCCGGTATGATCGGTACCATATCGGCCATGATGGGGATTGGCGGGGGCACCCTGTCGGTGCCGATCCTCAGCCTCTATGGCTATCCGATCCACCGGGCGGTTGGCACGGCGGCGGCCATCGGCTTTATCATCGGGATTCCCGGCGCGCTGGGCTTCATTCTGGCCGGCTGGGCCGTGCCCAACCGCCCGCCGTTCAGCCTGGGATATATCAATCTGCTGGCGGTGGCGCTGATCCTGCCGACATCGATGGCGCTGGCCCCGGTTGGCGCGCGGCTGGCCCATTCGATGAACCGCACCCGCCTGCGCCGCGCCTTTGCGCTGTTTCTGGGGCTGACCGCCCTGCGCATGTTCTATGACATCCTGACCTGAGGGAATCGCCACGGCCATGACCGGTTTCACCACCCGACCCGAATTGCGCGGCACCTTCGGCATGGTGTCGTCCACCCATTGGCTGGCCTCCCAGGCGGCGATGGGCATTCTGGAGCAAGGCGGCAATGCCTTCGACGCCGCCGTTGCCGCCGGCTTCGTGCTTCAGGTGGTGGAGCCGCACCTGAACGGCCCGGGCGGCGATCTGCCCGCCCTGTTCTATAGCGCGGCAGAGGATCGGGTGCGCGTGCTATGCGGCCAGGGCCCCGCCCCGGCGGCAGCCAGCATCGACGCCTATCGCGCGCTGGGGCTGGATCTTGTGCCGGGATCGGGTCAGCTGGCCCCCTGTGTACCGGGGGCCTTCGATGCCTGGCTGACGATGCTGCGCGACTACGGCACCCTGTCGCTCGCCACGGTGCTGGCCCCCGCCATCCACTATGCCAGGGACGGCTATCCGCTGGTGCCGCGCATCGTCGATACCATCCAAACAGTGCAGGCGCTGTTCGAATCCGAATGGCAGAGTTCGGCGGCGATCTATCTGCCCGGCGGCGCCCTGCCGACGGCGAACCGGCTGTTCCGCAACCCGGCGCTGGCCGATACCTATGCCCGGCTGGCGGCAACGGCGGAGTCTGCCCCCGGTGCGCGGGAAGCGAAGATCGACGCCGCCCGCCGCGCCTGGAGCCACGGGTTCGTTGCGGAGGCCATCGACCGCTTCGCCCGCACGGTTGCGGTGATGGACAGTACCGGCCGGCGCCATACCGGGCTGCTGACCGGGCAGGATATGGCCGACTGGCAGGCGACCTATGAAGCGCCCCTGACCTATGGCTATCACGGCTGGACCGTGGCCAAGTGCGGCCCGTGGAGCCAGGGGCCGGTGCTGCTGCAAACCCTGGCGCTGCTCAAGGGGTTCGACCTGTCCGCCCTGCCGGCAACCGGGGCTGATTTCGTGCATCTGGTGACCGAGGCGATGAAGCTGGCCTATGCCGACCGTGAGGCCTGGTATGGCGACCCGGAGTTCGGCCCGGTTCCCATCGATGCACTGCTGTCCGATGCCTATGCAGAGGCGCGGCGGCGGCTGATCGGCGATGCGGCCTCGCTGGACCTGCGGCCCGGCAGCCCCGATGGCCGCCCCATCCCGCAGGCGCCGCTGCGCACGGCCGATATGCTCGATCCGTCCGTGCGGCGCGATTCGACCGTGGGGGAGCCGACGGTTGCCACGCTGGGCGCCAGTCTGGGCGCCAGTCTGGATGGCCGGTCCAGCCGGCGCGGCGTGGTATCGGGCGATACCTGCCATGTCGATGTCATCGACCGCTGGGGCAATATGGTGGCCGCCACCCCGTCCGGCGGCTGGCTGCAATCCAACCCGGTGATCCCGGAGCTAGGCTTCTGCCTGGGCAGCCGGGCACAGATGTTCTGGCTGGAGCCGGGCCTGCCGAACAGCCTGGCCCCGCGCAAACGGCCGCGCACCACGCTGACCCCGTCGCTGGCGCTGAAAGACGGGCGGCCCGCGCTTGCCTTCGGCACCCCCGGCGGCGACCAGCAGGACCAGTGGCAACTGCAATTCTTCCTGAAGCACGTCCATCACGGCGAGAATCTTCAGGAAGCGATCGACAGCCCGGCCTTCCACACCGAACATTGGCCGTCTTCCTTCTATCCCCGGCTGGCCAAGCCCGGCTCCCTGATGCTGGAGGGGCGCTATCCCGACGCAACCTTCGCCGCGCTGACCGCCAAGGGGCACCGGGTCGAACGGGTGGCCGACTGGTCCGAGGGGCGGTTATGCGCCTGCGGGATTGAGGATGGGCCGGATGGCCGGGTGCTGAAGGCGGGTGCCAATCCGCGCGGCATGCAGGGTTACGCAGTCGGGCGGTAAGGCCCGACCGCAAAGCATCAGGGCGTGGCAGGTGCCGGCCCCCGCCCCCAGGCGGCGGGCCACCAGGCTTCCGGGATCTCGCGCGGCGGCTGGAACCAGTCGATCTCTGCCGGGATCTCCCAACGGCCATGGATCGCCTTGCGCTGCAAGCGATTGTGCCGTAGGGCGCGGGTCTGGCCATGGACCTCCAGCCGTTCGGCCTGCGCCCCTTCACCATACATCACGCTGTCGATCAGGGGCCGCCCGAAAAAGCGCGCAAAGGCGGCATCATAGGGGGCATTGCCCTCGCCATAGTAATTGACCAGCAGATCGTCGCCGCGCGCAATCACCAGGGGCACCGCCTGGTCGGGCGGGCCATTGACGAACTCCTTGAAACGCGCCCGCCAATCGGCAGAGGCCGGGAGAGGCTGCGGCGGGAAGTGCGCTTCCAGCAGCACCTCGCACTGGCGGCAAACGGTGCCGTCATAGACATCGTCCCGGGCCAAGAACCGTTCGCCCCAGCCCAGCACCTCCCCCTCGATGGTGCGGTTGCGATAGGTGCGGCGCTCCATGAACGGGGCACCCAAGGCGCCGCCATTGAGCATCGCCTTCGGGTCGAACACCATGACCCGCTTGCGCGGCATCAGGGCCAGCAGCCGCGTGCTGACAGCCGGATCCTTGTCCGAAGCAATATCGACAATCGCCTCATACCGCTCCAGCAGCTCTGCGCTTGCCTCGTGGGTCATGCGCACATCGGCGTGGGGGGCCAGGCGGCGCAGGCTATACAGCAGCCGGTCGCGCAGGATGATGTAATGCCAGGGCGTTTCCGCCTGGGCGAACTGGCGCGACAGATCGTCAACCAGGATCACGGTTTTCGGCAGGGGCGGCTCTGCCTTCGGCGCGCACAGGCGCTCGATCATCGCCTTGGCCAGCCGTGGCTTGCGATCGCCCCAATCCTGGGTCGGAAACAGGGTGGAGCCTTCCAGCGCCTCGTTCCAGCCATAGATATAGACCGCCGCCGGATTGGTGTGGCCCGCCAGCCAGCCCATTTCCTCGATATATCCCGGATGGATGCGGATCACCCGCTCCATACCGGGGTGGGTGCGCTGAACGCCCAGATTGTCGAAACCGAAATTCCAGCTGACCGAATCGGAGCCAAACTGATGCTGCGGCGTATCCAGCACGAAGTGATAGGGCACGAAATGGTCGCGGTGGTGCTGAAACAGGTGTTCGGCGAAATAGGATTTGACCGAGGTCCAGTAAAAGGTTGGCTTCTCGCCGATCTGGGCTTCGATGCGGCCCAGCAAGTCCTCGGCAAAGGCCGACCAGCGGCGCGGGTCGTTCGCCTCGTCATTGAAGCCATAGCCGAAGACATAGACCGGGATGCGCCCCTTGGCGTCGCGCGCCAGCAGATCCCTGGGTACGGCGGCGAAGAAGCGGTTGATTTCCTCGGCGAAAAAGCGCGCCTGCTCCAGCGTGCCGGTGATGTTCTTGCCGCCCAGCGTGGGCAACCGTTCTTCGCCCAGATGAACCTTGAAGCCGATTTCCAGATCGTACATGAAGGTTAGCTTCAGCCCGGCATCGCGGAGGGCGGACAGAATCATCGGGCTGGGCAGCAGATAGGTCAGCTGCTTGCGTTCCATCTTCGGATGGAATTCCCACACCAGCGCATCGACGCCCAGGCCCCGGATGTAATCGAACTGCTTGCGATAAAAATCGTAATCGTTATCGGGATAGCGGTTCCGCTCTATCCCCAGCGCGGCATAATCGAAGCGGTCGGTAAACTTGTCGTCGGTATCGACGTAATATTTCCACCATTCATAATATTGCAGCAGCACGGGGGGGCGGGTGCCGCCATCATGGACCGACCGGCAAACCGGTGACGGCGTTTGGACGGATGCGCCCTGCACCCCGGCATTGGCCCCGGCATTAGCCCCGGCATTGGCCCCCGCATCGGCCAGGCCGACGCATACCGCGCTGCCAAGCAGCAATAATCCGGCGATATACCGCCATCCCCGTTGAGCGCGCATCTTTGTCCCAATAAAACCCGGTGAAGGCTGCGTCTGTCAGCCGCCCGTCATACCAGTGTCGGGCCGCAAGACCAACGGGTTTTACGGGCGATCCTCCAGCTGCGACAGCCAGCGGGACAGCAGCGCCCTCACCCGTTCCTGTTCCTCCCCGGTCAGCAGCGCGGTCAGCCGGGCCTGGGTTGCCACATGATCGGCCAGCGCGCGCTCCACCACCCCGAACCCGGCATCGGTCAGGGCGATCAGAACGCTGCGCCCATCGTCAGGATTGGCCTGCCGCTGCACCAGGCCGGCCTTTTCCAGCTGGTCGATCCGGTTGGTCATGGTGCCGGACGACACTATCATCGTCGCCAGCAAATCCCCCGGCGACAGGCGGTAAGGCGGGCCGGACCGGCGCAGGGTTGCCAGCACATCGAAGCTGGCAAAGGTCAGTCCGTGCCGTTCCAGCGTGCGTTCCATATCCCGCTGGAGATGTTTGGCCAGCCGCAAAACCCGGCCGATGATCCCCATCGGGCCGGTGTCTAGGTCGGGCCGTTCCTGCCGCCACTGGCCCAGAATATCATCCACGCGATCCATGGAGGGCAGCCCAGCATGCCGTTATCTTGACGTCAAGACAGTCATGCTTATCTTGACGTCAAGATATCTTGCCGCGCGCAATCCGAAAGACGCCCTTGATGACCAGCCAGACCGCTCCCGCCCACCCTGCATCGACAACCGCATCGGCAGCCGCATCCCCCGCCCATCCGGCCGGGATGATGCCGTCGGCCGATATCCTGCTGACGGCCTTGGCCCCGATCATCTGGGGCAGCACCTATTGGGTGACGACCGAAATTCTGCCGCCCGGCTATCCCCTGACGGTGGCGATGCTGCGCGCCCTGCCCGCCGGATTGCTGCTGTTGCTGCTGGTCCGGCGTTTGCCGCGGGGCATCTGGTGGCTGAAGGCAGGCGTGCTGGGGGCGCTGAATTTTTCCGTGTTCTGGTGGCTGCTGTTCGTGGCGGCCTATCGCCTGCCGGGCGGGGTGGCGGCCACGGTTGGCGCCGTGCAGCCCCTGATCGTGCTGGTGCTGGCCCGGCTGGCGCTGGGCACGCCGATCCCTGCGCTGGGCATTGCAGCCGCCATTGCCGGGATCGCCGGGGTTGGCCTGCTGATCCTGACCCCCGCAGCCGCCCTGGATACCATTGGCATTGCCGCCGGATTGGCCGCCGCCCTGTCCATGGCCGCAGGCACGGTATTGACCCGCCGCTGGCACCAGAGCCTTGGCCCGACAAGTCTTCCGGCGACTGCCCTGACGGTAACAGCCTGGCAGATGACGGCAGGCGGGCTGCTTCTGCTGCCATTCGCCCTGCTGATCGAACCGCCCCTGCCGGCGCTGGATCTGCCGCCGCTGCTGGGTTTGCTTTACCTGGGCGTCATTGGCGGTGCAGCAACCTATTGGCTGTGGTTTCGCGGGTTGACGCGCCTGGGGCCGAACCGGGTGGCGCCGCTGGGGTTCCTAAGCCCGGTTTCGGCAGTGATCATCGGCTGGCTGGCGCTGGGTCAGGCGTTGACGGCGTGGCAGATGCTGGGCATGGCGCTGGTGCTGGGCGGGGTCTGGTTCAGCCAGCGGGCCCATCGCCCCCGCTGATCCGTCATGCCGATGGCGCCAGGGTGCGGTTGAAGAACGCCACCACATCCCCCGCCAGTTTGGGCGCAAAGGCTGCGCGGTCAAAGCCGGGCGGGTCTTGCGCGGGCGGAAAATCGGGCCGCACCATTGTGGCAGGGAATGGGGCCAGAAAGGAAAAATGGCCCGCCCCGGCAATCACCTGATCGTCAATCAAGGCCGGGTCGGGCACACCATTGCGCACCAGATCGGCATGCCAGGGCGGGGTGATGCGGTCTTCGCTGCCGGTGCGCAGCAGTATCGGCACCCGCACATCCGACAGGGCGCCGGGGGCCAGGAACCAGGGCGTGGCCGGGGCCAGCAGCGCCAGCGCGCGTATGCGGGGATCGGCGGTGACGGCCACGGGCGGCGATGCGGGGGTGAAGGGGGCATCGGGCGTTACCCAGACCGGCCTGCCCCCGGCCGCCGCCAGCACCGTATAGCCGCCAATAGATATCCCCAGCGCACCAATCCGGTCTGGCGCGATATGGCCCATAAGATCGGGCCGCAAACGCCCCTCCAGCGCCGCATCGATGGCCAGCATGATATGGCGCGGACGGTTTTCCAGATTGAGCGGCGTTCCGTCCAGGCTGCTGTCGCTGCGGCTGTTGCCGATATGCTCCGGCGCGATCACAAGAAAGCCCGCCCGGGCCAGCGCCACGGCCAGATGCCGCAGGGTCCAGGGGGATCCGTTATTGCCGTGGGACAGAATCACCAGCGGCAAACCATCCCCCAGCGCACAGGGCGGCGCATCCACCGCCACCTCCGCCACATAGGGACCAACCTGCACCGGCTGTTCCACCGCCAGGGTCGGATAGAATATCAGGCAGGGAATATCCGCCCCCTGCACGGCATCCCGCAGCGATACCGCGCTGTACCCCGCCCGATAGGCTTCCTGAGGCTCCCCCATCCCATCCCCCTACTGCCCGCCAAACGCTTCGCACGGCAGGTTAGCGCCCGGCAGCGGGTTTGACCCGGCCGATCCTGCTATTTTGCGGCGGAGACGGGCAAAGCGTCAGTCAACCTTGGCGGTCAGGCCCAGGATCTTGGCCAGGCTGTCCATCCGGCGGTTGACCGCATCGCCCGGCACAACCGAACCGTCGGTCGGCAGATGCAGGGTAATGACGCCATTGGCGATGGTCAGGGGGGTTTCGGGCAGCACCCCCGGCGCACCACCCGAGAGCAGATACCCAAGCCGCAGGCCGACGCCGATCGCCCCGGCGGTGCGGATATCGGCCTCGTTCAGCAGCAGGCGGGCAGTGCCGTCGGGCAGACTGTTCAAGGTGGCGCCATAGCGCAGGGCGATGGCATAGGCCAAAAAGGCGCGGGCGCGATGGTCCATGCCCGGCATCGGCAGCCACATCACCTTGCGATAGGCTTGTTCGGCGCGGTAATCCGGATGCTCCGTCCAGGCGATGTCCGACACGATGCAGGCCGCTTCGGCCAGGCGCAGGGTTTCCGGATCGGCCAGCCCCAGAATCGGGCGGATGAAGGCCAGCAGTTCCGAATGGGGCAGTTCGAACCGGCTATCGCCGCGCATCGCCAGGCACCCGGCCAGCAGTGGATCCTGCTTGCGCAGCGCCGGGCCCAGCTTGTCGAACAAGGCCCCTTCGCGCAGGCCGAAGGCGGAAAACACGATCCGCGCCGGTTTCGCCACCTGGAACACCTGTTCGAACACCAGCGCGGCCCAGGGCAGGGCATCGGACCGGCGGCGCGACACGTTCGGCACCTTTTTCAGCGCATCGCGGTCCATGCGGTGGATCTTGGTGAAATAGGCGGCGGCATCCTCGGCCGGAACGGCGTAATGGTGGATGATGTGCAGCGGATAATGCCGATGATCCATCAAAAGCCGGGCCAGCGCACGCCACGCCCCGCCGACGGCATAGAAATCGCGCCCCTCCAGCCGGTCGATCCAGGGCAGATCCTGTAATTCCTTGCGGATGATGTTGGCAGCCTTGCGCAGGCTGCCATCGGCCTTGTCCATTAGGCGCAGCGGCCCCAGGTGGAGGGAGACCATCTTGCCCGGTTTGCCGCCGGCGACATCGATCAGTTCCAGGCTGCCGCCGCCCAGATCGCCGACAAAGCCATCGGCCCAGGGGATCGCCGACAGCACGCCCAGGGCCGACAGGCGCGCTTCTTCCTGGCCGCTGATGACGGTCAGGCGCAGACCGGTTTCCTGTTCCACCTCTGCCACGAATTCCGGCCCGTCAATCGCATCGCGCACGGCGGCGGTGGCATAGATCAGCGTATCGGCCACATCCATATGATCGACCAGCGCCTTGAACCGCTTGATATTGACAATGGCCGACCGGCGGCCTTCAGGGTTGAGGCGCCCGGTCGCCGCAATGCCGCGCCCCAGACCGCACATCACCTTTTCGTTGAACATGGTGAGGGGGGAGCGGCTGCTGTCCCGATAGACCACCAGGCGGATCGAGTTCGACCCGATATCGATGATCGCGATGCGCTTGCGGCTGGGCATGGACAAGGGGACCGTGAGTCAAGAAAGACGGCTGACAGGGGTGTCGCTTTTGCCCGGCAGAGTCAACCCCCGTTTCACCGCCCGCCCCCTTGCGGGCGCGGGTCAATCATCCGTCTTGCTGCGGCGCGGCTGGCCCTTGGCGCCCTTGCCGCCCTGCCCCTTGCCGCCGCGTGCGGCGCTGCCCCGGCCCGACAGGCTGGGATTGGTCATGAAGAAGGTATGGGCGCTGAACCCGTCCATCGCCTCCACCGGGCGCAGATAGGTGCCATCGGGCTGTAACAGCCAGCTTTGCGCCTGATCCTTCAGATTGGCGACCATGATCTGGTCCAGCACCTGCTGATGCACAGTCGGGTTTTCCACCGGGATCAGGGTTTCCACCCGCCAGTCCAGATTGCGCGGCATCCAGTCGGCCGAGGAAATGAACACCTTGGCCTGACGGCTGGGCAGCGGCGCGCCATTGCCGAAACAGACGATGCGCGAATGTTCCAGAAACCGGCCGACAATCGATTTGACGCGGATGGTTTCGGACAGCCCCGGCACCCCCGGCCGCAGGCAGCAGATGCCGCGCACCACCAGATCGACCTGCACCCCCGCCTGGGAG
>CAYRWZ010000007.1:37704-48949 GCA_964428065.1 uncultured Comamonadaceae bacterium
CAGCGAATTCATCTTGGCCCAGATAAAGGCCGGTTTGCCCTGTTCGGCGTTATCGATTTCCTGATGGATATGGCGCAGCAGCGTGGGCCGCAGCGTCAGCGGCGCAATGGCGATTTTCTCCAGCCGTTCCGGGCTGGCATAGCCAGTCATGAAGTTGAACAGGCGGCTGGCATCGCGGCACAGGACCGGATCGCAGGTGAAAAAGGACAGGTCGGTATAAACCTTGGCGGTGATCGGATGATAATTGCCGGTGCCAAAATGGACATAGGTGCGCAGGCCATTATTTTCCCGCCGCACCACCATGGAAACCTTGGCATGGGTCTTGAGGTCGATGAAGCCATAGACCACCTGCACCCCGGCCCGTTCCAGATCGCGCGCCCAGCGGATATTGGCTTCCTCATCGAAGCGCGCTTTCAGCTCCACCAGCGCGGTGACGGACTTTCCGGCCTCCGCCGCCTCGATCAGCGTGCGGACAATGGGGCTGTTTTCCGACGTGCGGTACAGGGTCTGCTTGATGGCGATGACCGCCGGATCGCGCGCTGCCTGAATCAGGAACTGCACCACCACGTCGAAACTTTCATACGGGTGGTGGACAACGATATCCTTCTGCCGGATCGCAGCGAAACAATCGCCGCCGAAATCGCGGATACGTTCCGGGAAGCGGATGTTATAGGGCTGGAACAGCAGATCGGGCCGATCATCGACGATCAACTGTTTGACATCGGCCAGCCCAACAATGGCAGCGCTGTCATAGACATCCTCGCCCACCACATGCAGCTGGTCGATCACGAAGGCGCGCAGATCTTCCGGCATGTCGGCATTGACGACCAGGCGGATAACATTGCCACGCCGCCGCCGCTTCAGCGCCGATTCGAACAGGCGGACCAGGTCTTCCGCCTCTTCCTCGATCTCCATTTCGCTGTCGCGGTTGATGCGGAAATGGCCACGCGACAAAACCTCGAACCCCGGAAACAGCCGGTCGATGAACAGGGCGATGATTTCCTCGATCGCGATCAGCCGAATGCCCGGCACAGCCAGCGCCGGGACGGTATCGCCGTCGGCTGCGGGCAGTCGCACGAAGCGCGGCAACTGCGCCGGCAGCGGCAGCAGCGCCTTCATCAGCTTGCCGTCGCTGGGCCGCACCAGTTGCAGCACCAGGGCGAAGCCGCGATTGGGGATGAAGGGAAACGGATGCGCCGGATCGATGGCCAGCGGCGTCATGATCGGGAACAGATCGCTGTCGAAATAGGCGCCCAGCCAGGCGCGCTCTGCCTCGCGCACCTGGGCAGCGCCGATCACGTCGATCCCGGCGATGGTCAGATCTTCCCGCAGGCGCGCCCAGGTATTTTCCTGCACATCGACCAGCGAGCGGACGGTTGATTGGATCGCATCCAGCTGCTGCTGCGGCGTCAACCCATCCTGGCTGACCCCGGCCACCCCCGCCGCCACCTGCCCCTTCAGCCCGGCGACGCGCACCATGAAAAATTCATCCAGGTTGGATTCCGAAATCGACAGGAACCGCACCCGCTCCAGCAAGGGATGCTGGGGGTTGGAGGCTTCTTCCAGCACCCGGCGATTGAAGGCCAGCCACGACACCTCGCGGTTGATGAAGCGCGCCGGGGCAGTCATCAGCAAGGCCGGATCGACCGGGGAGACAGCGGCCAAGGTCTCGCTGCCCTGCGGTCCATTCATCACAGAGTCCTGAGGTATGGAAGGCGGCATCGGGGGAATGCTGATCGGGGGAACGCTGATCGGGGCGGCAGTCATCGCACTCATCATCCAGGCAGGCACGGCCCGCAGGATGCGGGCCAACACCCCTTTGTCCTTACCACGGGCACGGCCCGCCTGTCATGCGACGGTCCTGTTACAAATGGGGCCTGTTACAAATGGGGCCTGTTACAAAGGCGGCCTGTTACAAAGACGGCCTGTTACAAAGACGGCCTGTTACGATCAAGCCGCTTCGTCCTCAGAGATCTGATAGTTGATATAGTCAACCAGCCAATCCCCATCCTTTAACGAAAGGATGCGGATTTTGTTGTCCGGATAATAGTTGTGCCGCAACTCGATGTCATAGCTGCCCACGAAACGGCCAAGATAGCCAAGGATAAAGCCGCTTTTGATCTCGGCGGACCCAATCTCTGCCCAATGATAGCCACGGGTATATCGCGCCGGAAACAACCCCTTGGTCACCCAAACACCATTCTGATTGACCGTGACCTTAAGGAAAAATCTGTCGAGCGTGTCAAAGGCAAGGCTCACAAACCGCCACGTCCAGATAATAAATAAAACTAACGTAAAACCATATACCACTTCCTCATATTGAGGGAGTATATAATCAACAACCATCACCATGTACATATACAACAAAATAGCTCCAAAAACTAAAGTCAAAAGAATCAGAATCACTCCCCTCACAACGCCATATAGAGAACAGTACATTTCATAAAGTTTTTTCGGATTTTCATATACATAGTTCATTTATGAGGATCCCATATCATAATATACACAATTTCCGATTACCGTCGCCAAAGATGACAAATAAGTAGGATGGAAAAACAATTATATCAATCAAGTAAAAAAGTAAAAACGATATTTAATTTATCTGATTTCGCAATTTATCCCAATGATAAAACCAAAAAAGAAATATTAATTGCAGGAAAATCAACCAAACAGCAGAAGATTACAGATCACCCGTCATATCGGGCAGGATCTCGCGCAGGAGGGGCAAGGTTGGGGCGCGGCGGCGGGCCAGGCTTTCGGCGTCGATGCGGGCGACGATATCGCGCGCGGCGGCAAAGGAGCGTTCGATCCGCTTGACCAGATACTCGATCCCCTCTGGCGTCAGGGTCAGGCGGCGGTCGGCGCAATGTTTGAGCAGGATGAGCCGCAGGGTGGCATCGTCCGGGCGCTCGATGGCCGCAACCGGCAGGCTGGCCAGGCGGGACGCCAGATCCGGCAGGCGATAGGGCCAATGGGCGGGCGCGGCCTCTCCCAGCAGCAGCAGAAAGCCGCCGCGTTCGCGGGTCAGGTTGATCAGGTGGAACAGCGCCGCCGGGTCGGGCACCGCGTCGGCATGGTCAAGCACCAGCGCCCGCCCCTCGGGCATGGCGCTATCCGCCAGCGTTGCGGTCAGCGTGCCGCCGTCGATGCAGGTGGCGCCGGACCGGGCGCACCAGACCGCCGCCAGGTGGGATTTGCCCGAACCGCCCGGCCCGATCAGCGCCAGCACCCGCCCCGGCCAATCGGGCCAGGCATCGATCCAGGCAACCGCCGCCGCCGTGCCGGGGGTCAGCAGAAAATCCTCTGCCCCCAGGGCGGGACGGAAATGCAGATCGAGCGGATATTGGCGCGCAACGGGCATGGGTTAACCGCAAGGCCGCACAAAGGTTACGCCACCGGCGGGGAGGGACGGTCATCCCCCCCATGCCCCTGACCGATCGGCGTGCCGGTCAGCCGGTCCTGGATCGCCGGGTCGAACAGCGAGCTGGACAGATACCGCCCGATGGCGAACCGGCACAGCACGCCAATCACCGCCATCACCGGCACCGCGATCAGCACGCCCAGAAAGCCGAACAGCGTGGCCCCGGCCAGCAGGGCGAAAATGATCCACAGCGGATGCAGCTTGACCCGGTCACCCACCAGCCAGGGCTGGAGCACATACCCTTCCAGCACCTGCCCAACCAGAAATACCAGACCGACCAGAATGATCGGCATGGCGCTATCGAACTGGGCGAAGGCAAGGCCCAGGCTGGTCACCGCCCCCACCGCCGTTCCGACATAAGGAATGAACGACAGAATGCCCGCCAGCAGGCCGACGATCAGGCCGAAATCCAGCCCGATCAGCGTCAACCCGATGGCATAAATGCTGCCGAGCGACAGGCACAGCAGCGCCTGCCCACGGGCAAAGCCGCTTAAAATCAGGTCGATTTCCCGCCCCTGGGCGCGGATCGTGTCGGCCTGGGTCAGCGGCAGCCAGCCATCGATCATGCCCATCATCCGGTCCCAGTCGCGCAGCAGATAGAAGGCGACCACCGGGGTGATGAAGATCAGCGACAGCATGTTGACCAGCGCGATCCCGCCGACCAGCAGATTGGACAGAAGCTGCGCCAGGTAGGAGACCACGCGGCTGACCTGCCCGCTGGCGGCATCGCGCAGGGCCTGGACATCGGACGGCGCGATGCGGGCGGCCAGATCCAGTTCAGCCACCAAGCCATCAAACCGGTCGCGCAATTGTGTCACCAGCGCCGGAACCCGCTGCACCAGATCCACCACCTGTTTTTGCAGGATCGGCACGAACAGCAGCAGCACCAACAGCCCGGCCAGGAAGAACAGAACCAGCGCCAGAACCGTGCCCCAGGTGCGGCCGATGCGCTTGCGCTCCATCCAGTCGACCAGCGGGTCCAGCAGATAGGCAATCGCCGCGCCGGCAACAAACGGCAGCAGAATGGGTGACAAAAGCCATAACAGGCCAATCAACCCGCCCAGCAGGGCAATCCAGAACCAGGTACGTGTCTGCATCTATTGGTAATCCAAACCGGCGTTATTCAGCCACGGCAGTGCGGCGATTGCGACGCCCCCAATGAACCGCATAACGCATGCCGCTGGCAATGGTGGTGATTGCCACCACGATGATCAGCCCATCGGTCACCGCCGGCCAGTCAACGCCGAAGGCCGCGCAGCCAAGGGTCCAGGCGGCCAGAACCACCTGGAACACGATATTGATCTTGCTGATGAAAAATGGCCGGATGTCATAGGATTCGGCCTTCAGCACGCTGACGGCCACCCCGCCCAGAATCATCGCATCGCGCCCGAACACCAGCGCTGCGATCCAGACCGGCAGATCCCCTTCCATCGCCAGCATGGCGTAGATGGTCATCAGCAGCGCCTTGTCGGCCGCCGGATCGAGATAGGTGCCAAGGCGGCTGTGGGCGCGGAACAGCCGGGCCAGGCCGCCATCGATGGCATCGGAAATCCCGGCGGCGACAAACAGCCCGAAAGCCAGCACCGGCTGTTCCGCCAGAATGGCCCAGGCCACCACCGGCACCACGGCAAAGCGCACCAGCGAAATCAGGTTGGGCAGATGATGCCAGATCGGCACTGCGGACGCTGCCGCAGACGCTGTTTTTTGGGAGGGTGCCTCGACCAGAGGGGGCGCGGCACGCTGGGGTTGAAACTCGCGGCTCATTGCCCTGATGTCGGTGCCGACCCGGCCAGACGCAAGGCCCAGACCGAAATTCCCCCAGCGGGCGCATCCCCCTGGGACGCAGGGGGATGGGACTCAGGGGGGTGGGACTCAGGCGGCTGGGCAATCAGCCCGCGCTGACGCAGCTGTTCCACCAGCGCCGGGCCCCGGTCGGCCACGTCCAGCGACAGCCACCCTTCGCTGCGGGTCAGCGCGCGCACGGTAACGCCGCGCACCAGCGGCACCGCCGCCAGCCGCTGCTGCACATCGCGCCAGTCCTCGATCCCGGTCAGGGCGACGCGCACCATCAACCCACCGGCGGCAAGATTGACAGGGCCGCCGGCGGAGGCTGCGGTTTGGTCAGATGCCGGACGGGCCGCGGCCTCCTGCTTCCAGCGGGCATCGATCAGCTCGACAGTACGGGCGATTGCCCGCGCCAGCAGCGCCTCCGGGGCCTCGTCCGCCTGGGGGGTCAGCGTCTCCCGCAGGGGGGATTGCATCGCGCCGCCCGCCCCGCTGACGATCAGGGACAGGCCAGCGCCGTTTCCAGCTGCGTCCCGTGCAGCCTCGACACTCAGCCAGTCGATGGCGCCATAGCGGCGCAGCAGCGCCCCGATATCGGCGGTGCCGGAAGCCAGCCGAGCCGGATCGACCGCCGCCGCATCGGCGCTGTCGCCCACCGGCAGCACCAGCGGCACCAGCCCGGCGGCCAGGGTGCGCTTTTGTCCCAGGGCCTGCCAGGCGCGCCGCCATTCATTGGAATCTTCCCACAAAAGCGGGGCGCTGCCCGACTGGCGCAGCAGCGGCAGCACCAGCACCGGGCGCGACTGGCCCTCGACGAACGAAACACCGGCGCGGCGCAGCGCCTCGCGCACCGCAGCGGGCTGGAACCGATAGGTCAAGGTCGCCAGATAGCGGGTTGCGGTCGGCCGTTCCTCCTCCACCGCGAACCCGGCAACCAGCGCGGACAGATCGCGGTCCGGCAGGGCGCGCAGCCCGTCGGCCGGGCCGCCGGTGACGATCCGGTCCAGCAGCCGTCCCCAGGCCAGGCGCTGCCCGTCGGCCAGGGCCTTGTCGCGCGCTTCGGTGGCGGTCGCCGCGCTGCGATCCAAGGCAATGCCCGTGATGGTATAGGCCTGATCGGCAGCGCCCGCCGGGCGGGCCAGCGGCATCAGACCGGCCAGAACCAGGCCGAAAAGCGCAGCAAGGCGAAAAAGGGGTAAGCGCATTGCAGTTCCCACCGTTGCAATCGGGGTCGGATCGGCTATGTTCGGCGCTGTTCGGCAACCCATCGCCGGTCTCTAACCGTCATCTTGATCTATAGCCCAGCCGGTCAGGAGAAGTCACCATTCCCCCGCACGTCCCCCCCACTGGAACTCATGGCCCCACCTATCGCAGCGCGGGGGTCGATATCGATGCCGGGAACGATCTGGTCCAGGCGATCAAGCCGCTGGCGCGCTCTACCGCCCGCAAGGGGGCCGATGCCAGCCTGGGCGGGTTTGGCGCGATTTTCGATCTGAAAGCCGCCGGGTTCGTCGATCCGCTGCTGGTTTCCACCACCGATGGGGTCGGCACCAAGCTGAAGCTGGCAATCGATACCGGCCGTCATGATACGGTCGGCATCGATCTGGTCGCCATGTGCGTCAACGACCTGATCGTGCAGGGGGCGGAACCGCTGCTGTTTCTGGATTACTTCGCCACCGGCAAGCTGTCGGTCGACCAGGGTCGCGCCATCATCGCCGGGATCGCCGAGGGCTGCCGCCAGTCGGGCGCGGCCCTGATCGGCGGGGAAACGGCCGAAATGCCGGGCATGTACGGCGATGGCGATTACGATCTGGCCGGGTTCGCGGTCGGCGCAGTGGAACGGGACCGGCTGATCACCGGGCGGCAGATTGCCGCTGGCGATGCGGTGATCGGCCTTGGCTCCAGCGGGGTGCATTCCAACGGCTTTTCCCTGGTGCGCAAAGTGATCGAACTTCAGGGGCTGGCGCTGGCCGATGCGGCCCCGTTCCAGCCCGGCGTGTCGCTGGGCGAAGCGCTGCTGACCCCGACCCGGATTTACGTCAAGGCCTGCCTGGCTGCCTTCCAGGCGGCGCGGGTGCGCGGGCTGGTGCATATCACCGGCGGCGGGTTTGTCGAGAATATTCCCCGCGTGCTGCCCGATGGGCTGGGCGTAACGCTGGACGGCACGGCCTGGCGCGCGCCGCCGGTGTTCGGCTGGCTGGCCGGGTGTGGCGTGGCCGAAGCGGAAATGGCGCGGGTGTTCAACTGCGGCATCGGCATGGCGGTGATCGTGCCGCAGAGTGATGTGGACGCTGCCCTGGCCGCCTTCCGCGGCCATGGCGAGACCGCGCAGGTGATCGGCACGGTGCGGGCGGAACAGCCGGGTGTGCCGCGCGTCGATGTGCGCGATCTGGGCGCGGCCCTGTCGGCTCCCAGTTCCGCAGCCGCCCGCTAGGCCGGTTCGATGAACCAGCGGCTGAAACTGGGGGTGCTGATCTCGGGCCGGGGCAGCAATCTGCAAGCCCTGATCGCGGCGTGCGCTGCGCCCGATTTTCCGGCAGAAATTGCACTGGTAGTCAGCAACCGGCCCGGCGCCGGCGGGCTGGACCATGCGCGGGCAGCGGGGATTGCCACCTGCGTGATCGACCATAAAGGCTTTGCCGACCGGGAAGGTTTCGACCGGCAGGTGGATGCCGCCTTGCGCGCGGCGGGGGTGGAACTTGTGTGCCTGGCCGGGTTCATGCGGCTGGTCAGCCCCTGGTTCGTCACCGCCTGGCCTGACCGGATGATCAACATTCACCCCGCCCTGCTGCCCGCCTTCCAAGGGTTGCACACCCATGAGCGCGCGCTGGAAACCGGCTGCCGCATTCATGGCTGCACGGTGCATTTCGTGCGGGCGGAAATGGATGCCGGGCCGATCATCATGCAGGCCGCCGTGCCGGTGTTGCCGGGCGACACGCCCGACAGCCTGGGCGCGCGGGTGCTGGCGGCGGAACATCGGATCTATCCGGCTGCGGTCCGCCTGATCGCCGAACATCGCATCCAAATCGACGGCAATCAGGTGCATGTCGCGGGCGAAACCCCGGACGGCGCCGCGCTTTTCAGTCCCAATGTCTAAGGATCGGTTCCCATGCGTCAGACGCTGATGCACCCCAATGGCCCCTCGGTCTCCGCCCTGGTGTTCGGCACCTGGCGCCTGACCGCCACCCCCGAGCAGGCAACCCCCGACGCGGTGGCCCGGCTGATCGAAACCGCGCTGGATGCCGGGATCGACAGTTTCGACCTGGCCGATATCTATGGCGGCTATCAGGTGGAACCGCTGTTCGGGGCCGCGCTGGCCCGGCTGGGCGCGCGCAAATCGGCGCTGAAGCTGATCACCAAATGCGGCATCTGCCTGAAGAATGCGGCGCGCCCGACCCACCGCGTGAAGCATTACAACACCAGCCGCGCCCATATCGTCGGATCGCTGGAAACCAGCCTGAAGGCGCTGGGGGCGGATCAGGTGGAATTGCTGCTGATCCACCGGCCCGACCCGCTGATGGATGCCGACGAGACTGCCGCCGGACTGACCGAGGTGATTGACCGCGGGCTGGCGCGCCATGTCGGCGTGTCCAACTTCACCCCGGCGCAGATTGACCTGCTGCAATCGCGCCTGGTGGTGCCGCTGGTGACCAACCAGATCGAACTATCCTTAACCCGCACCGCCCCGCTGACCGATGGCACGCTGGACCATGCCCAGCGGCTGCGCATGGCGCCGATGGCATGGTCACCGCTGGGTGGCGGTGGCCTGTTCGCCGCAACGCCCGATCCGGCGCTGACCGGGCTGCTGGCGGCACTGAAGCAGGTGGCGGCGGAACTGGGCCTGTCCGACAGCGGCGACGATATCGGCACCCTGGCGCTGGCCTGGCTGATGCAGCATCCAAGCCGCCCGATCCCGGTGCTGGGCACCGGCAATGCCGACCGCATCCGCCGCTATGCCCGTGCGGCGGATATCGCGCTGGACCGGCAGCAATGGTTCCTGCTGCTGGAAGCGGCCAATGGCCGCCCGGTGCCTTGAGCCTGCCGGAAGCGATCCGCCCCGATGACCGACGAGCTTCGCCCCCTGCCCCCGGCCGCGCTGCAACGCCAGCGGCAGCATCGCGGCCCGCGCCAGCCGGGGCAAACCCGCTGGCACCGCGCGCGGGAGATCCACCCCCCAACCGAAGGCTTGGCGAAGGCCATCGGCTTCGATTATCAAGAAGGGCATAGGACCGGCCGCAGCCGGGCCAGCCGACGTCAAAACCAGAAACAGGGACAGATTATGGCCAGCAACCCGAATATGGAACGCGAACACGCCCGCTTTTTCCACGGCTTCATGAAGTTCGGCACCTATGTGACCGGCGCCGTGGTGGTGCTGCTGGCGGTGATGGCCGCAACGCTGCTGTAGTCGAAGCGAACACCGGCATAAAAAAAGCCGCCCGGTTCCGGGCGGCTTTTTCTTTGTCTGCAATCCCTGGCGCGGGATTAGCCGACGATTTCGGTTTCCGCGAAGAAGAAGGCGATTTCGCGGGCGGCATTTTCAGCCGAGTCCGAACCATGGACCGAATTGGCTTCGATCGATTCGGCGAAATCGCGGCGGATGGTGCCCGGATCGGCCTTGGACGGATCGGTTGCGCCCATGATTTCGCGGTTGCGGGCAACGGCGCTGTCGCCTTCCAGCACCTGGACCACGACCGGGCCGGAAATCATGAAGGACACCAGATCGTTGAAGAACGGGCGGGCCTTGTGGACCTCATAGAACTTTTCGGCCTGGGCGCGGCTCAGCTGAAGGCGCTTCTGCGCCACAATGCGCAGACCGGCTTCTTCGAACCGGGCATTGATCTTGCCGGTGAGATCGCGACGGGTTGCGTCGGGCTTCAGAATGGACAGGGTGCGTTCGGTGGCCATGACAGCCTCTATCTCCACTTTGGGTGAATCTCATTAGAGCGGGCGGGTTATAGCCGCGCCCGCGTTGCGCCGCAACAAAAAGCGGTGATTTTCCGGAAATCGGCGATATCCCGGCCGCCAAACCAGATGGCTGGGCCGCATCGGGTCAGGCGCGCTGTTCCCAGCCGCGCTCCATCTGTTCGAAATATTTCAGGCTGTGGCCTTCGGCCTTGGCGGTGCGGAAACGTGCCCGCGCGGCGTCTTTCGCCGCCGGGTCATTGCCGTCGAAAATATCGAAAATCTGCGCCCAGCGGCTGCGGTCGGCGACCTCCATGCCATCGACCAGCACGATCCCATCGGCCCCGTTCGGGCATTCTTCCCGGTCGGTCAGATAGATCGGCTGGTCGGCGGCATGGCCGTCCTTGCGGCTGCCATGGGGCAGAAAGGAGGCATCGTCGAAGGTCCAGAGGGCGCTGTTCAGGCTGTCCATCCGCGCTTCCGATCCGGCCAGAATGACCAGCCGGGGCGACAGGCGCAGCGCGCCCTGCACCAATGGGGGCAGGGCTTGCTCCAGCGAGCTGCGCAGCAACTGATAGAAGCGGATCTCCGCCATGCGCCGTGATCCAGACCGCGCGCCCGGACCGGACTATTGCTCGTAGCGGTCGCGCACCAGGCGGTCGAGCAGCCGGACACCCCAGCCCGATGCGCCCTTCGGCGTCACCGTCTTGTCCTTGGCGAACCAGGCCATGCCCGCAATGTCCAGATGCGCCCACGGCACATCGTTGACGAAGCGTTGCAGGAACACGGCCCCGGTGATGCTGCCCGCGCTGCCATCGCCGATATTCTTCATATCGGCAATCGGCGAATCGATCAGCTTGTTATAGCCTTCGCCCAGCGGCATCCGCCACAGGGTTTCCCCGGTCGCCTTGCCCGCCGCCAGGATGCTGTCGGCCAGCGCGTCGTTGTTGGCGAACAGGCCCGCATGTTCATGGCCAAGGCCGATGATGATCGCGCCGGTCAGGGTCGCCAGATCGATCATCGCGCTGGGCTTGAAGCGGTCCTGCGCGTACCACAGCACATCGGCCAGAACCAGACGGCCTTCGGCATCGGTGTTCAGCACCTCGATGGTCTGGCCCGACATGGAGGTGACGATAT
>CAYRWZ010000007.1:49015-49241 GCA_964428065.1 uncultured Comamonadaceae bacterium
GACCGCATTGACCTTGGCCTTGCGCCCGGCCAGCGCCGCCATGGCGCCGACCACCGCCGCCGCCCCGGCCATATCCCATTTCATGTCTTCCATGCTTTTGGCCGGCTTCAGCGACAGGCCGCCGCTGTCGAAGCAAACGCCCTTGCCGACGAAAGCCACCGGCTTTTCCGACGCCTTGCCGCCCTTCCAGGACAGCACCACCACATGGCTTTCCTTCTTGGACCCC
>CAYRWZ010000008.1:0-42266 GCA_964428065.1 uncultured Comamonadaceae bacterium
ATCAGGTAGATGCGGCCGCGCGGGCTGTCCAGCTCGTCCCCGCGCAGCAGATAGGTCGGGCAGGTGGCGGTGCAAAAACCGCAATGCACGCAGGTGCGCAGGATCTTCTCGGCGGCGGCGGTTTCGGGGTCGGCCAGTTGGGCCAGGGTGAAACTGGTCTGCATCGGGGCGTTACCCAATCCGTCCGGGGGTCAAAATTCCGTGGGGGTCGAAGCTGTGCCGCACCCGGTCCAGCAGCGCGGCCTGGGCCGGGGCAACCGGCTGGAACACAGGCACCGTCGCCCGCACGGTATCCGGCGCGCGCATCAGCACCGCCTGACCATCGGCGCCGGCCACCTGGGCCAGCGCCTTGCGCACCCGTGCCGCGCCGGCATCCGCCTCGCCCGGCTCCAGCCCCAGCCAGACCAGCCCGCCGCCCCAATCGAACCAGAACAGCGCCATCTCCCCCACCGCGCGCACCAGCGCCGCACCCAGCATCGGCGGCACGGAAACCCGCCAGGCGATCAGATCGGGCCGGGCGGCCAGCGGCGCCGCATCGGCCAGATGCGCCCAGAAGGCGCGGGAATTGTGGCTGTGCAGTTCGTCCACCGCCGTGCTGCCGCTGCTGCTTTCGCCATGCTCCCGGCGCAGGGCCTCGCAGCGGGCGGCGACGGAAGGGCCGAACCCTTCAACTCGGATCGCCGTCACCGGCTGGCCGGGCGGCAGATGGGCAAGGCCCATCCCCCCTGCGACGGACGCAGGCACATAGGCCGCGCCCGACACCTCGTGCGGGCTGCCCAGCGCGTCGGACAGGGTGACCACCGCTTCTTCCGGCCGCTGCCCGGCAATCAGCAGGGTGCGCGTCTTTTCGGGCCGGGGCAGAACCTTGACCGTCACTTCGGTCAGGACCGACAGGGTGCCGAAGGACCCGCACATCAGCTTGGGCAGATCGTAGCCGGTGACATTCTTCACCACCCGGCTGCCCGCCTTATAGGGAACGCCAAGGCCGTTGACGCCCCGATAGCCGAGCAAATGATCGCGCGCCGCGCCCGCCGCAATCCGGCGCGGGCCGGACAGGTTGGTCGCCAGCACGCCGCCCAGGCTGCCCTGCCCTGCCGATCCGCCATAAAGCGGCCCGAAATCCGGCGGCTCGAAGGCCAGCTGCTGCTGGTTTGCCGCCAGCAGGGCCTCGATCTCCTCCAGCGGTGTGCCGGGCAGGGCGGTCAAGACCAGCTCATCCGGCTCGTACAGCGTAACGCCGGACAGCGATTCCAGCAGCAGGCCCGATGCGATGTTGGTCGGCTTGCCCCACGGGCGCTTGCTGCCCCGGCCGATCACTTCGACCGGGCGGCGGGCGGCGGCGGCTTCGGCCAGGGCGGCGGCAATATCTGCGGCGTCGCGGGGAGTCAGCAGATCGGACATGAACGGCGCCTAGAATCGCGGTAGGTCAGGATGCGGCAGGTCCCCGCCGGTCACCCGCATCCAGCCCATATCGGCACAGCGATGCAGGGTCGGGAATACTTTGCCGGGGTTGAGCAACCCGTCGGGGTCGAAGGCGCATTTCAGGCGCTGCTGCTGATCCAGATCGGGCGGATCGAACATCACCGGCATCAGATCGCGCTTTTCCACGCCCACCCCATGTTCGCCGGTCAGCACCCCGCCCACTTCGACGCACAGGCGCAGAATATCGGACCCGAACGCCTCTGCCCGCTCCAGCTCCCCCGGGACATTGGCATCGAACAGGATCAGCGGATGCAGGTTGCCGTCGCCGGCGTGGAACACATTGGCCAGGCCCAGCCGATACTGTTCCGCCATTTCGCCCATACGCCGCAACACCTGGGGCAGGCGGCGGCGTGGGATGGTGCCATCCATGCAGTAATAATCGGGCGCAATCCGCCCAACAGCAGGAAAGGCCGATTTGCGCCCGGCCCAGAAGGCCATCCGCTCCGCCTCTGACTGGCTGACCGACAGGGTAACGGCGCCGCAGCCGCGGGCTATCGCCTCCACCCGGCCGATCAGATCGTCCACCTCGACCGGCGGACCATCCAGTTCGACGATCAGCAGCGCCTCCACATCCAGCGGATAGCCCGCCTTGACGAACGCCTCTGCCGCGTGGATGGCGGGCTTGTCCATCATCTCCATCCCGCCGGGGATGATCCCGGCCGAAATGATTGCGCCGACGCAATCGCCCGCCGCCTCGCTGGTGGGAAAGCCGATCAGCAGGGCCCGCGCGACCTGCGGCTTGCGCAGCAGGCGCACCGTCACTTCGGTCACGACGCCCAGCAGGCCTTCGGACCCGGTGACGATGCCCAGCAGGTCATAGGGGTTGGTGTCCAGCGCCTTGCCACCCAGGCGCAGCACGGCGCCATCCATCAGCACCAATTCCAGCCCCAGCACATTGTTGGTGGTCAGCCCGTATTTCAGGCAGTGCACGCCGCCAGAATTTTCCGCCACATTGCCGCCAATCGTGCAGGCAATCTGCGAGGACGGATCGGGCGCATAATAGAAGCCGGCATGGGCGACCGCGTTGGAAATGCCCAGATTGGTGACGCCCGGCTGCACGCGGGCGCAGCGGTTGGGCAGATCGATCTCCAGAATCTTGTTCAGCTTGCCCAGGCCCAGCACCACGCCATCGGCGATCGGCAGCGCCCCGCCGGACAGCGAGGTGCCCGCCCCGCGCGGCACCACCTTCACCCCTTCGGTATGGAGATAGGCCAGCACCGCCGACACTTCCGCCGTGCTGCGCGGCAGAACTACGGCCATCGGCAGCTGGCGATAGGCAGTCAACCCATCGCATTCATAGGGGCGCAGGCCAACCTCGTCGGCAATCACGCAATCCGCCGGCACCAGGCGGCGCAAACCGGCAACGATCGCCTCCCGCCGGTTCAGCAGGGTCTGATCGGGATCGGGCATCCGCATGGCCGGGCCTTCCTTCGCGTGGTGCTGCCGCCGAGCTCAGTCCGGCCGGACTCAGGCAGCGCTGTCAAGCCGCTGGGCCACGGCATCGACGGTCCATTGATTGAGGTAGGAGATCAGGGCGGTGTTGGCCCCGCTGATCACGCTGTCCAGCAGGTCGGGCATGCAGCGGCCGACGGGGCAGGCCTTGTTCGGCTCGTCATGCTGGGCGAAGGCGCCCTCCGGCTCCACGGCGGCATAGACTTCGCCCAGACCGATCTGGCCGGCCGGGCGGGCCAGCACGAAGCCGCCATTGGCCCCGGCGACCGAGCGGATCAACCCCGCCTCGCGCAGGGCGCACATCAGGCGGCGGATCACGACCGGGTGGGTATTGACGCTGGTGGCGAGAATATCAGAGCAAACAGGGTTGCATCCGCCCTTGGCCGCAATGGCGGCAAGCACGTGAATAGCGACGGTGAATCGGCTGCTGCGTCCGGCCATGAGTGGTAGGCCCCCTTCCCTGCGATACTATGGCAGATCGAACGCGCCATTTCAAAAGGGATGGGATTAAAAACACGAAAGCCGCCGCGGCCCGATTGCCGCAGGCGGCTTTCAATCCTCATCAGGCAGGCCAGGGATGTACCCGGCCCAACCCGCGGTCTTAGCCCTGGCGGGCCTTGAAGCGCGGGTTTTCCTTGTTGATGATGTAGACGCGGCCCTTGCGACGCACCATGCGGCAGGCCTTGTGCCGGTTCTTCATGGTCTTCAGCGAATTCACGATCTTCATGACTAACCCCATTATGGCCCGCGCGGGTGCCGTTCTGCTTGGCACCACATGGCAGTGCTGCCGGTTCTAAAGACAGGGGCGGAAACTAGTGAGACGCGGCGCGTCTGTCAAGCCTGCGCTTATCAGTCCGCCACCCCGGCATCGCCCTTGAAGGCATGATGGCGGTAAATCCGCAGATCGCCCTGCTCCAGACAGGTCGCGAAGGCGGTCCAGCGTTCCGCTTCGGCCAGGATCGGCTTGATCAGGAAGGGCGGAACTTCCCCCGCAGCCAGCCGGTGCTTGACCGTCATGAAGGCGGTCACGATGCGGTCGTGATAGACCGAGGTGATATCCTCTTGAATCCGGCAATCCAAGCGGTTCTGGACCATGGCCCCCATGATCTGCCCCTTGGTCCAGGGCGCCGGGCGCGGCGCTTCCCGGCCGGCCCACGCCTTCATCGCCGGGCTTTCCCGCCCTTCCTGGCCGGCGACGATATCGGTGAAGATCAGCTGCCCGCGATCCTTCAAGCCCTTGGCCAGCTCCATGAACAGCACTTGCTTGTTGGGGAAGTTGTGGAAGGCGCAATCGGCGAAAATCCCGTCGAACCCGCGCGGGCGCAGCACAAATTTTTCCGGCTGATAGGCGCGCGGCGTCACCTTGCGGTCGGTCTCGCTGGTGGTCAGGCGCGATTTGCCGTCATGCAGCAGATCGGCATCCAGCTCCAGCGCCACGACATAGACGCCGAAGCGGCGCGCAATCTCCCGCGGGGCACCCAGCAGACCG
This sequence comes from uncultured Comamonadaceae bacterium, assembly GCA_964428065.1. GTDB lineage: Bacteria > Pseudomonadota > Alphaproteobacteria > Elsterales > Elsteraceae > CAYRWZ01. Next base: position 4,424 of record CAYRWZ010000008.1, read on the forward strand.
CCGCCCATATACAGAAGATAATGGCTGCTGTTGAACGCAAAGGGCTTGGCCAGATCGGTTAGAAAGCCGGGGGTTGCCGGCCCCAGGGCATCCTGGCCCCAGATCACCTCGGCCGCCTCGATCCGGGCGCGCGGCCACAGTTTATTCGGATCGTCGACCATCTCCATATGCGGCTGGTCGGGCGCCCGATCGGTCAGCAGCAAGACCTCTTCATCTTCGACCGGGGCCGCATCGGCATCGGCTGCAGCCCCATCCCCGCCCGACCACCAGGCACGCAAGCGCGAAGCAAGGCCGCCGGCGCGTTGACCATGGGCGTTGCGACCATGAGCCTGCTGGTCCGTGTCCAGGGCATTGTCCATCCGTTGTTTCCCAAACCGTTACAAGGGCGAGGCCAAGACCAATCCGATAGTAACCGCGCAACCCACTGATTGAACAGGCCAAAATTACCGGCGAAGTTACTGGGTGAAGTTACTGGGCGAAGTACCGGCCAGAGTTTCGGGCCACACCCGCCGCCGGTGCAATGCACGGTGCCCTAGGCCGGTTTCCACGGCCATTCCACAATCCGGTGGGGCCAATCTTCCTCGGTCACATCGGCCTCGCTGACCGTGCGCCCGCGCGCCGAATGCCCGGCCAGGAACACGGTTTCCGGATCGCCCGAGACCAGCGGATGCCAGTCCGGCAGATCCTTTCCCTCTGACAGCAGCCGATAGGCGCAGGAGGGCGGCATGTAATAGAGGGCGCCGACATTGTCCGGCGTGACCTTGACGCAATCGGGCACCTTCAGCGACCGGTTGGGATAATCGGTGCAGCGGCAGGTTTCGGGATCGAACAGATGGCAGGCGATGTCGGTGAATTCGACCTCCCCGGTCGGCTCCCCATCCTCCCCCTCATATTCCAGCTTGCCGAGACAGCATTTGCCGCAGCCATCGCAGAGCGATTCCCACTCTGCCTCGGTCATGGCCAGCAGCGGCTTGGTGCGCCAGAAGGGCTGCGGTGCGCCAGTCATGCCGTCAGCGCCTTGGCCAGGAAGGGCAGGCTTTCGTCCATGCGGTAATCGATCGACGAATGGGTGTCGGGGAATTCCTCGTACCGATGGGCGATGCCAAGCGCAGTCAGCTTGCGGTGCAGGATGCGCGCGCCATAGACGAGGTTATACTGGTCGATATCGCCGCAATCGATGAACAGCGCCTTCAGGCCCTTCAGCCGCGCCTGCGCCTGCGGGTCATCGACCACCCTGATCGGATCGAAGGCCAGCCAGTTGGCCCAGCGTTCCGGGATCAGCTCGCACGTATCCTGGGTTACCGGCAGGCGGATGCCCAGGGGCAGCGCGGGATCGGGGTCGAAGCTGGCGGCCTGGCACAGCATCATCAGCGTGTGCCAATCGTCATCCTTCACCTTCTTGGCGGTCTCGAAATAGCGCATGAACCCTTCCGGCCGCCCGCCATATTTGGCCAAAGCGCGCAAGGTGCCCGCCAGTTCGGACCGGTAGATCAGATCGAAGAACATATCGCCCGAATGGCAGGCGATGGCGTTCCACACCGTCCCGCCATGCCACATGCCATGAAGGATAGCGCCATGGCCGCCGCTGCTTTTGCCGAACAGGCCGCGCTTGCCTGGCCCGCCGCAGCCGAACCGCCCTTCGACCAGCGCCAGAACCTCTTGCGTCAGCACATCGGCCCAGGGGCCCATGGCGGCGCTGTTGACATACTGATTGCCGCCCAGGCGGGTGAAGCAGTCGGGAAAGGCGATGGCGACCGGCGGCATGGCCCCGCTGGCGATCAGCCGGTCGGCGCGGGCCGGGACATTTTCGTCATAGTTTTTCCAGTTGGTGTGAACCGGGCCGCCGGCCGTATAGCCGACAATATCGACCAGCAGGGGCAGGCCCGTGCCGTCATGTCCCGCAGGGATATAGACATCGACGCGCCGGCGCGTCGGATCGCCCAGCAGATTGCCCTTCAGCAAGGCGCTATCCAGCCACAGGGTATGGACGGCCCCGGCGGGTTCGGTTGGCAGGCGACGCATCAAGCAGGCTCCTTCACGGCACCGGTGAACAGATCGGTTGCCGAACAGGACCGCACTTGGCGGGTTTTGGCAAGCCCCTAGGCAGATGCCCGGCTGGCGGCGCCATCCGTCTCATCGGCCAGGATACTGTCGATGAAACTGCGCACGGCGCGGTCCAGCGCAGTGCCGTCCTGGGCCACCGTCTGGGCATTGCCATGCACCCGCGCCGCCGACTGCCCGGTTTCCCCAGCCGCATCGATCACATGGGTCACCACCCGTGCCACATCGTCGGTGGCGGCGGCGGCGACCTGCGAATTGCGGGCGATTTCGGCGGTTGCCGCTTCCTGTTCCTGGACGGCGGCGGCAATCATGGCGCTGATCCCGGTCAATTCGCTGATGGTGCCGTTGATGGTGCCGATCGCCCGCACGGTTTCTTCGGTTGCCGATTGAATCGCGGCGATCTGCTGGGTGATATCCTCAGTCGCGCGGGCGGTTTGCGCGGCCAGGGTTTTCACTTCCCCCGCCACCACGGCGAACCCCTTGCCGGCCTCGCCCGCCCGCGCGGCTTCGATGGTGGCATTGAGGGCCAGAAGATTGGTCTGCGCAGCGATCGACTGGATCAGCTGCACCACTTCGCCGATGCGTACCGCCCGATCGGCCAGGCTTTGCACCGTGCCGCTGGTTTCCTCCGCCGCTGCCGCCCCGCGATGGGCGATATCGCTGGAGAGGGACACGCGCTCGGCAATTTCCGAGATCGAACTGCGCAGCTGGTCGGTGGCGGAGGCAACCGTCTGCACGTTGGACGATGCCTGGCGGGCGGCATCGGCCACGGTTGCCGCCTGGCTGTTGGTCTGATCGGCCAACGCCGCCATCGACCCGGCCGAATTTTCCAGATCGACCGAAGCCTGCCGCAGCCCGGTCAGCACCCCGCGCACCAGGGTTTCGAAACTGTCGGCAATCTGCATCCGGCGCGCCCGCGCCCGTTCCTCCACGGCCTCCAGATAGGCCGTGGTCATCACGTCCAGATCCAGCATCGCCAGCTTGTTCAGCGCGACGATCCCGGCCGACAGGGCCTGCCGCCGCCAGCGGTAATGCTGTGCCAGGACATCGACGATGCGGTTGACGACAAACACCTTGCCGCCCATGAACCAGCGCGGCTCCCACTGGATCTTGGCGAACATATGCCCGAGGGAGCGCGCCTTTTCGAAATAGACGGCATCGAATTCCGCCTTCAGCTGGTTGACCCAGCTTTCGACCGCCCCCTGCTTGATCCGCTGCGCTGTTTCCGGGTTGGCCCCGAAAGTGGCCTTGCCGGCCGGAACCGTCAGAATCTTCTGATAGTAATCTTCGATGATACCGGGCAGGTGCGGTTGGACGATTGGCAGCAGCCCACGCAGGACGGCGCGGGTTTCGGCGTCGATCCCCAGAAAGCGGAACCGCAGATCCTGTTCCGACAGGAGGGGAGGCTGGCCGGCTGCGCCCCGTTCAGACTCGATCTTTCCAGGCCCGATCTTTCCTGAGCCCATCGTCAAGGAGGCCGGCATCGAAGCAGCAGCCGAATCTTCTGCAGCCAAGACTGTAGTCGCCTGATCGCGCATGGCCACGCCCCCGAATGTCTGTCGGACCCCATGCCGGGGGTCATCCCCCGACCATCGGACGGTTTCTGGACCAATCCATCCCTTGGCATGGGTGCATCAGCATTCGAGAAAAATCAAATGAATATTTTTGTATTCGTTAATAAAGGGGCAGCCTTAGTGCCATACAGGCGTCACCCCACCAGATTCCCGATAGATAAAAATCGGTCTAGTGCCGCCTCCCTGGCATGATCGAACACAGAGAGCGACTCGGAGAAATAGTCTGAATACCCCCTTTGATTTTGTATTTCGATAGGATCGATTACGACTTTGCGATAACCCGCCCCGGACAATCGCCCGGCCTCTATCCAGTTATTCACCATCTCTATGGCCTTCACTTGCTGGGCATAGGCGGCGTTGAACCATAATTCGGTCTGGAAATCCTGCACCTCGAAATAATTTTGCGGCGCGGCGCCCAGCCAGGAATAAGCCTGGGGGCGGGCGACGAAAATGCGATCCACGCCCACCAGTTCCGACAGGATGAATTGTCGGACATAGGCGCCGTCGATCCGCTGGCGCGGCTGATCCGGCGGGCCGAAGCCATAGGCGTTCAGCCACAGGGCATCCCGAACGCTATCGGCGGTGATTGGCTCATAGGTCACGCGCGGCCCGGTGGACGCACCGGATTTGGCGCGGGCGCGGCGCAAATCCTGCAGATAATCCCAGCCGTTCGGATTGACGTGGACAATCTCGCACCCGTCATCGGGGTCGTAGCTGTTGAACAGGATGGCGATATCGTCGGCGCGGTTGAAGGTGTCGGCGATCTCGGCAAAGGTTCCCGGATCGCGCAGGGGAACCCATGCCTGGGCTGGCGCCAGGCGGTCCAGCCAGCCCTTGCGGTCGAAGGGATCGAAGGGTTGCAGCCAGCGCTGCCAATATTCCGCAACCGCCGGGCGGAAAACCCCCGGCACGCCGCGCGCCAGGATCGTGGCCCAGTTGGCCAGCGGCAGATCGCGCGGCCATGGCTGTGCCTTGCGGATCGACGCGGCAAGGGACGCAGGCAAATCCTCCCCCGCCAGCCAGCGGGCGGCCCAATCAATCATGCCGGAGGTGCAGGACAGCACGCGCGGGCGCAGGCCGGCATCGGTCAGCGCCTGCAGAACGCCGACACCATGGGCATTGGATCCGCCAAGCCCGCCCAGGGCGATGGCAAAGGTGCCGCCGTCACCTTTTGGTTGCCCCTTGGCGATCCCCGCTTTGGCTGCCATCGTCCCGCCCTTTCGATTGCTGGAACTGTCAATCGATGGTTACGGTAGCAAACGGCGTCGCAAACACAATTCTTTGTTGGGATGATGATCCGGGAAGATCACCCAAGGGCCGCCTTGCGCGACTTATAGCCGATGGAGGCCTGCCACATGCCCAGGCCATCGCCATCGACGAAATGGATATGGCGTCCGGTTACGGGATTCTGAACCAGGCAGGTGAGGGTCGCTGCATCGCTGCGATGCAGGCCATAAACGATGCGGCGCTGGGCGAACTGGTCTTCCAGCAGGGCTTCGATTGCCTCGGCGGCGGCGGGAGTGACGTCCAGCACCAGGCGCAGTCCAGCCGAAATCCGGCGAAAATCAGTATGCTGCGCCGTCCGCCCTCGATAGACGGCCTGATCGAACCCGCCGACCGTCCAGCCCGTTCGGTACAAAACCCACAACAAGACGGTCAGCAAGGCTGCGGCCATCGCCTTGCTGAAACGGCGGCCGAGCGGCTGGGCCAGAACCTCCCGGCGGATCGCGCGCGGAATCGCCGACAGGCGCGGCACCAGCCCGCGCCCGCTGCCCAGCGGGGCGGCGGTATCGATCCCGGCAATGGCATCGATGCCGGCGCGCAGTTCGGCAACCGCCCGCAGCCCATCGGGGCCCTCCGCAACCGGATCGGCAATGATCGACAGGATGACGCCACGCTCGCTCGGCACCGGCTCCCACCGGCAGGACAGGATATCCAGGCCCGGTACCGGGCCCGGTTCGGGCGCCAGGCGTTGGTCCGGGTCGGTCTTGATCAGGCTTTCCGCCAGTCCCGCGCCCCGGCCCAGAAACAGGCCGTAATAGTTGCCGCCTCCGGCATCGTACAGGGCGGCCAGAACCGGCGCATCCTGCGCTTCCAACGCGGCAATATCGATCAGGCCGACGCGCAGTTCGATTCCGAAGGTGGAGTGCGCCCAGTGGCCCAGCGCCCGCATCACCTGCCGCACCCGCCCGCGCGCTTCCGGCGGCACGGCAATGGTGGCGCCATCGCCGCCGAACTGGGCGGCAACCGGATCGGCATTGGTTTCCGCAATTGCCGCCTGGACCGCTGCAATCACTGCACCGGCGATGAAATTGATATCGCGGCGGCGGCCGGAATTGGCCAGGGCCGTGCTGCCGACCACATCGGCCGTCGCCATCGCCCAATCGGACGGCAAGCGGCGATACAGGGCAGGGTCGGTGGCGCGGTCGAACCGTTCGATGATCGGCAGCATGATAAAGGCCCGGACCGGTCAGCCGGTCAGACCCGCCGCCTCCGCCAACATTCGGCTGCGGGCGCCGCTCCGGCAAAAGACGAAGACCGGGCCGGGGCTGGCGGCCACGGCCTCGGCAAAGGCGGACACCGCCTCCGGCGTGACCATGCCGCTGCGGATCGGGATATGGTGATAGTCGAGCCCGGCCGCCGCGCAGGCCGCCGCAATCTCCGCACTCAGCGGCTGGCCGGGTTCTTCATGGTCGGGGCGGTTGTTGATGACGGTCACGAACCCGTGCGCGGCCACCTGGGGCACCTGTGCGGGCAGAATTTGCGGGGCGAAGGCAAGGCTCTGGCTCATTGATCAATCATCCTGGGATGGGGCCGCGCCTCAGGGGCACCGATGCTCAGGCAAACAGGGCATCGATATCCGCCTGCGACACGGTTTCCTTGGTTGGACCGTGAAGGACCAGGCTACCATCCTCCTTCTCGGTGGTCTTGGGCAAGGGCAGGGTTTCAAATTCACGCGTATGCCAGACCGACATCATGGCGTTGACGCGCTCCTCCACAAAGGTCAGCGTCCGCACCACCTTGGTGATGCGCTGGCCGGTCAGATCCTGGAAATTGCACGCTTCGAAGATGCGGATGATGATATCGTTCATATCGCCCAGCCGGTCGGCCTGATAGCCTTCCGGCAGCTGGCTGCGCACTTCGTTGATGATTTCTTCCAGCTGCTCGGCGCAGTTCATGATGATGTTGGTCGCATCCTCGGTGGAGGACACGACTGCCATCAGTTGCTGCGAGGCTTCCTGGAACTTGTCCTCATTGGCCAGCGGATGGCGGATCTGGGCGATTTCGGCCTTGGTCGCCTTGATCCGGCCGGAAATATCCTCGATCTCCACCCGGATCCGCTCGATTTCCGTATGGTCATAGGCGAGAAACCGGTCGAGCTTCGCTTCCAGCGCGGCGATACGGTCAAGCACCTCGCCGGTATCGACCGGCGTTCCCGCCGGCGGTGCGATTGCAGCGGGAAGGCCGGCCGGCACGGCCTGCGCCGCAATGCCGCCAGGGGCCTCCAGCAGGCCACGCAGCTGTTTCAGTTCCGCCGAGAAAACCTTCCGCTGCTCCATCCTCAACCCCCGATATAAACATCTCACCAGAACCGTAAATCCAGTTCGAGGGACTCTGCCAGTCGAAAGTTTCAACCGGCCGGATTGCCGGCGGTGCGACGGCCCGTCAGATATGCCGCCAGCCCCGCCGTCGACGAATCGAAACCCGTTGCCGGGCTACGCCCCTCCACCACAGGCTGGAGTCGGGTGGCAAGCTCTTTACCCAGTTCCACCCCCCATTGGTCGAACGGGTTGATGCCGTAGATCGCCGCCTCGACAAACACGCGATGCTCGTACAGGGCGATCAGGCGCCCCAGCATCGCCGGGTCCAGCCGGGGATAGGCCAGGGTGATCGACGGCCGGTTGCCGGGGAACACCTTGTGCCGGGCCAGCAGCTCCGCCCGTGCGCCGGCGATGCCCTGGGTGGCCAGCTGGGCGGCTGCTTCCGCATGGGTGCGGCCGAACGCCAGCGCCTCGCTCTGCGCCAGGCAGTTGGCGATCAACAGCCGGTGATGCTCTGCCAGATGCGGTTCGTGCCCCTGCGCGGCGATCAGGAATTCGGCGGGGATCGGGTCGGTGCCCTGATGCAGAAGCTGATAGAAGGCATGCTGTCCGTTGGTGCCCGGTTCCCCCCAGACGATCGGGCCGCTGGGCCGGGTCAGGGCCGTGCCGTCCACGGCAACCCGCTTGCCGTTGGATTCCATGTCCAGTTGCTGCAAATAGGCGGGAAACCGCGATAAGCGCTGGTCATAGGGCAGCACCGCCCGCGCCGGCAACCCGCACACCGCCCGGTGCCACACGCCCACCAGCCCCAGCATGACCGGCAGGTTGCGGGCCAGCGGCGCGGTGGCAAAATGGCGGTCCATCGCCTGCGCCCCGTCCAGAAAGGCGCGGAACTTGGCCGGGCCGATTGCAATCATCAGCGGCAGGCCGATGGCCGACCAGATCGAATAGCGCCCGCCGACCCAATCCCAGAAGCCGAACACCCGGTCCGGTGCGATGCCGAAGGCCGCCACCTTGTCCAGCGCGGTGGAAATGGTGGCGAAGTGGGCCGCCACCGCCCCCTCCCCCAGCGCCGCAACCAGCCAGGCGCGGGCAGAGCGGGCATTGGTCAGGGTTTCGATGGTGGTGAAGGTTTTGGAGGCGACCAGGAACAGGGTGCGCGCCGGGTCCAGCCCCGTCAGCGTATCGGCCAGATGCGCGCCATCGACATTGGAGACGAAATGCAGCCGGGGGCCGTCATGATCCGGGGCCAGCGCCAGGGTTGCCATCGCCGGGCCAAGGTCGGACCCGCCGATCCCCAGATTGACCACATCGGTGAAGGGGCGGCCATCCTGTGCCGCGATCCGCCCGGCCCGCACCCCATCGGCAAAGGCCGCCAGCCGGTCCAGTTCGGCATGGACCTGCGGCACCACATCCACCCCATCGACCGGGATGGACGCCGTGCGCGGCGCGCGCAAAGCCGTATGCAGCGCCGCCCGGCCTTCCGTGACATTGACCTTCGCACCCGACAGCAGCGCCGCACGCTGGGCTGGCAGGTTCGCCGCTTCGGCAAGGGCCAGCAGCAGGGCAATGGTTTCGTCGGTCAGATGGGTTTTCGACAGGTCCAGCAGCAGATCGTCCTGATGCAGGGAGAACCGGTCGAACCGGCCCGCATCCGCCGCGAACAGATCGCGCAGGGTCACTGTCTGCCGGGCGGCGCGATGGGCGTCCAGCGCGGCCCACGCGGCATCCACCCTGGGCCGACGCGCTGCGACTGCGGCGACTGGGGATTGGGCCAACTCTGCCATGATGAAACTCCTGCAAAAAATCGAAGCGCCAAAAGGGCTGATACCTTAGTGCCAATGCGGCAGAAAAACCAATTGGCACCGAGTCGGCAGCGCATCCGCAATTTTTTATTGTTTCACAGAAAGTTTTTGCCTACTGTTTAAGGGACAAGCTTATCTGATTGGGAGGATCCCCATGCCGTCAGCCCCGCCATCGTCAGCCCCGCCATCGTCATCCGCGCCATCCTCAGCCCCGCCATCCTCAGCCCCGCCATCCTCGATCCTGGCAAGCAACCCCCGCCTGGTTCGTTTCGCCCGGCGGGCGGAACGGGGCCTGGGCCTTGTCTGTCTGGGACTGCCGGTGGTGATCGCGCTCTATGTCTTCGCCAGCGATACCGCGCTGCTGGGCCATCCCTGGCTGGCACCGATGCTGGACAAGTTGGGGCTGGACAAGTTGGAGCTGGGCGATCAGCCCGGCCTGCCGCTTGCCGCCACCACCCTTTCGGTGCGGGCGCTCGCCTTGGCCATTCTGCTGGCCTGCACCATGCCGATGCTGCTGGCCTTGCTGGCGGCCCGGCGTCTGTTCGCCCTCTATGCCGAAGGCGGGGTATTCTCTCCGCAAGCGGCGCGGCAGGTGCATCGGATCGGCCTTTGGTTGCTGATCTCGGTCCCGGTCGAACCGATCGGCTCCAGCCTGCTATCCGCCGTCATGGGGGCGGCCTGGGGCACGGGCGGCTTTGCCTTGAGCATCAGCAGCAGTGGGCTGTGGCTCGGCCTGTTCGGGATCATTCTGCTGGGCATCGGCGGCGCACTGCGCCTGTCGGCCGACCTGGCCGCCGATCATGCGCAGATCGTGTAAGCAGCGGGCCTGAGCACCCGGATTATAGACAGAAAGGCCGGAAGCGATGCCGATTCGCGTTACCCTTGACGTCATGCTGGCGCGCCGGAAAGTGAAGGCGCGGGATCTGGCGGCCCATATCGGGATTACCGAGGCGAACCTGTCCCTGCTGCGGACCGGCAAAGTGCGCGGCGTGCGGTTCGAAACCCTGGACAAAATCTGCGAAGCGCTGGATTGCCAGCCGGGCGACATTCTGGAATGGACCGCCGATCTTGAAACCGGCCCGGTGACCCTGCCGCTGAAACGCCCAGCCTGACCCCGGACAGCCGAACGCGCAAAACCGAAACAGCGCGGCTGAAAGGCCGCGCTGTCGGTTCATTCACCCCGCGAGGGATTGGCAGGGGTTAGCGCCAGCCGGCCCGGTCCGCCAGTTTCACCGCTTCGGCATTGGCCTCGCCCAGCTTGGACAGGTTCAGCTGGTCGATTTTGAAGGTGCCGAAGGCCTTGACGGCGGGCATCGGTTCCACCCCACTGCGCACCGGGAATTCGCCCGTGCCGGACACCAGCGCTTTCTGGGCCTCCGGGGTCAGCATGAATTCCATCAGCTTCACCGCCGCATCCTTGTTCGGCGCGGTCTTGGTCAGCCCGACCGCCGAGACGTTGATATGCGTGCCGCGATCAGCCTGGTTGGGGAACACGACGCCGATCCGTTCGACCATCTTGCGTTCCTCCGGCGAGCCATCCTTGGCGCGGGCATAATAATAGCTGTTGACGATGGCGACATCGCCTTCCCCGGCTGCAATCGCCTTCAGCTGGTCGGTATCGCCGCCCTGGGGGGTGCGCGCCAGATTGGCGACGATGCCCTTGGCCCAGGCTTCGGTCTTATCCACACCATTGTGGGAAATCAGCGCCGAAATCAGCGACTGGTTGTACACATGGTTGGAGGAGCGGACCAGCAGACGGCCCTTGAACTTGGCATCGGCCAGCTGTTCATAGGTCGCCACATCCTCTGGCTTCACCTTGTCCGTGTTATAGGCGATCACGCGGGCGCGGGTGGCGATCGTGTACCACAGGCCATCGGGATCACGCAGCGGGGCGGGCACCACTTCCTCCAGCCCGGCGGTCTTGACCGGCTGCAACAGGCCATCCTGCTTCAGGCGGTACAGGTTGGCGGCATCGACGGTGACGATCAGATCGGCCGGGGATTTGGCCCCTTCCCGCTTCAGCCGCTCGATCAGGCCATTCACATCGCCGGAGACGACGTTGACCTTGATCCCGGTCTGTTTCTGAAACGCATCGAACACCGCCTGATCGCCCGGATAGTGGCGGGAGGAATAGACATTGACCTCTTTTCCCTGAGCCTGGGCGGGGGCGGACTGCATCAGCGCGGCGCCGCCAAAGGCGACACCAAGGCCAAGAATGGCAGCGGCATTGAAACGTTTGATCCAGCGTGACATCGGGCAAATCTCCACACGTAGGGCAAGGGACAGGAGAACAGGCAACTGCGAACCATTCGCATTATCTGAAGCGATCATACGCAAATGCGAACGGTTTGCAATCACAAAAACTGCGCCCGATTGCCGCCACCAAACCTTGATGGTTTTGTGACACCCACCACAATGTGTTGATTATCCGTTAAGCCTGTGTCACGGTTTTCGCCGTTGGCCTCAACAACCGAAAGGAGGTGATCCAGTGTCTACCCTGCGGAATGCGATCCATGGCTTCAAGGACACTGAGAGGGGGGTCTCCCTCCGCTGATCTTTCGGGGTCACATCGTTTCACATGGGTTGAGGGTCGCGGCCAGCCGCGGCCCTCATCTTCATTTTGGTGGCATCATCTTGCCGCCCCTTTCTCGTCCCTCCGCTCCAGTCTAGACTTGGCCGCATGTACCAGGACGTCATCGATCTGCGCGATTTCTATCAGTCCCGGCTGGGCCAGGCGACGCGCCGCACCCTGGGCCGCAAACTGCGGCTGATCTGGCCGGATGTCTCGGGCATGACGGTGCTGGGCCTTGGCTATGCCACCCCCTATCTACGCCAGATGCGCGATACCGGCGCGCGCGTGATCGCCGCCATGCCGGCGGCGCAGGGCGTGCTGCACTGGCCGCGGGGGGAGCCGAATCTGGCCTTTCTGGCCGATGAGGGCGATTTGCCATTGGCCGACGAATCGGTGGATCGGGTGCTGCTGGTCCATGCGCTGGAGCGGACGGAACAGCTGCGGCCGATGCTGCGCGATGTCTGGCGGGTGCTGAAAGGCAATGGGCGGGTTCTGGTCGTCGCCCCCAACCGGCGCGGCATCTGGGCGCGGCTGGATCGCACCCCGTTCGGCCATGGGGAGCCCTTTTCCCCCGGTCAACTGTCCCGCCTGCTGCGCGATACCCTGTTTCTGCCCACCCAATCCAGCCAGGCGCTGTTCACCCCGCCCAGCGACAGCCGGGTGATGTTGAACATCGCCCCGGCCTGGGAAGCCTTTGGCGACCGCTGGTTCCCGCAGATTGCCGGGGTTGTGGTGGTGGAAGCCTCCAAACAGCTCTATGCCCTGCCCCAGGGGCGGATGATCGGCGGGCGCGCAGCCGTGGGGCGGCGGACCGCCATCGCCCTGCCCGGCCCATCCCGAAATCCTTGCAATTCGATCTAAATTCGCAAACCATTCCCGCGAAATAGAAATCCGCGCCCAAAACCCCTACAGGAAACCGCACCAGGGAGAATAACCCGCATGTCTGCCACGACCGGACAGTACCGCCTTTTGACCCGCAGCGATTTCGACGGCCTGGTCTGCGCTGCCCTGCTGCGCGAGATCGGCCTGATCAACGATGTGCAGTTCTGCCATCCGAAGGACATGCAGGACGGTCAGGTGACCGTGACCGACCGGGATATCATCACCAATCTGCCCTATGTGCCGGGCTGCCACCTGACCTTCGATCACCATTCCAGCGAGGCCAAGCGGCTGGGCACCCTGCCCGCCAATCTGGTGCTGGACCCGGATGCGCCTTCGGCCGCACGGGTGGTGTTCAAGCATTATGGCGGCGCCGCCCGCTTCCCGACCTTCGGCGAAGACCTGATGACTGCGGTCGATCGTGCCGACAGCGCGCAATGGACGCAGGACGAAGTGATGGACACCAAGGGCGGCTGGCCCCTGCTGTCTTTCATCATGGATTCGCGCACCGGGCTCGGCCGCTTCCGGGATTTCGCCATTTCCAACTATCAGCTGATGGTCAAGATGATCGACCTGATCCGCACCAAGGATCTGGCCGGCATCCTGGCCGATCCGGATGTGGCGGAACGGTTGGCGCTGTACCGCGAACAGGCCGCGAAATTCACCGAACAGGTCAAGCGCTGCGCCAAACAGACCGGCGATGTGGTGGTGCTGGATCTGCGCGGCGAGGATGTGATCTATGCCGGCAACCGGTTCATGATCTATGCCCTGTTCCCCAGCGCCAAGGTTTCGATCCACGCCATGTGGGGCCGGGACAAGCAGAATGTGGTGTTCGCCTGCGGCAAATCGATCTTCGACCGGTCAAGCAGCGCGGATATCGGCGCCCTGATGCTGAAACATGGCGGGGGCGGCCACAAGGCGGCCGGCACCTGCCAGATCGATGCCACGCGCGCTGCCGCAATCCTGGAGGAACTGGTGTCGGCCCTTCAAGGGTAAACTGCCACCATCAGGTTCGGCCTGCACCGCCGCTGCATCCCCAGGATGCGGCGGCTTTCATTTGCGCGCATAAATTGCTGAACGCTTCGCTTTTTTCCTATTTATCCAATCAGTTTAATATTTTTGTTACATTTCATGGTAAAATGAAATTCCCTTTCGAAAAGGGAAACTTCGGCAACGAAACTCGCGTCAAAGGGGAGAGGATGGCGATGGGTTTGGGCATGCGGGGCCTTTGGGCCCGGGGATGGGCGGCACTTTCGCGGCCCCGCGTCCCTAAGGTGCGCAGAAAGTCTTTGGGTAACCGTCTGCTGACGGTGGTTCTGCTGATGGGGCTGGTTGCGCTGGGGGTCGCTGCAGTCGGCGGGATCGGCGCGCGCCGCTTGAGCGAAGATGTCCGCAATGTCGAACGTCTGTCTGGTGCGACCCAGGAAACTGTCTCCTTCAAGTCCGACGTGGCAGAGCTGGGCCAGCTGGAACTGCGCGCCGCCCTACAGCCGGAAACGCTGGACGATCTGAAACGGCCGGTGGAGCGTTCCCTGGGCGATATCCGCGATCGACTGGACTTTCTGACCATGTCATCCGACGATCAATCCCTGATCGAAGATCTGCGCCCGGTCGATGCCGCCTACGAGAAATATGCCGAACAGGTGCGCAAGACCATGGAACTGGCGGCCGTTATAGCGGCCGATGCCAGCGATTCCGCAGCCCGCACGACACTGATGGCACATTTGCTTACAAGCCAGGCAGTGCAGGCCGACCTGTCCGACAAGATCCAGACCTTCAACCGCAAGTCTGCCGAAGCTGTGCGCCAGGTACAGGCAACCGCAAGCCAGACGGCGGAGCAGTTGCAGATTGCCCTGATCGCTGCGGCGGCGCTGGGGCTGCTGATCGGCGGCGGGCTTGCCATTGTGATCGTCCGGCGCGTGATCGTGCGCCCGTTGCGCCTGATCACCAATGCCTTGCAGAAGCTGGCCGATGGCGATCTGGACGCCGAAGTGGTTGGCGCCGCGCGCCGCGACGAACTGGGCGACATTGCGCGGACCATGGCGGTGTTCAAGGAAAACGCGCAGGCGCGCGCCCAGCTGGTGGAGGCAGAACGGCGCGACCGCAGTGCGGAACGCCAGCGGGCCGACCGGATCGCCCATCTGATCAAGGCTTTCGAGGCCAATGCCGACGCCGCCTTGAACCGCGTCCATGGGGCGGCAGAGGAGCTGGAACGCACCGCCACCAGCCTGAGCAACACCTCATTCAGCATGTCGGAACAGACGACGGCGGTTGCCGCCGCGTCGGAACAGGCCACGGTCAATGTTGAAGTGGTTGCCTCGGCGACGGAACAGATGAGCGCTTCGGTGCAGGAAATCGCCCAGCAGATGGAAACCGCACGCAGCGTGGCGGCGGAAGCCGTTAACCGGGCCACCGCCGCGCGGGAAATGGTAAAGACGCTGGAGGAAGCGGGCGGCCGGATCGGCGCGGTGGTCGGCCTGATTTCGGAAATTGCCGGGCAGACCAACCTGCTGGCCCTGAACGCAACCATCGAGGCCGCGCGCGCCGGGGAGGCCGGCAAGGGCTTTGCCGTCGTCGCCAGCGAAGTAAAGAATCTGGCTGCCCAGACCGGCCGCGCCACCGATGAAATCCGCGAACAGGTGGAAGGCATGCGCGCCAGCATCGCCGCCGCCACCGGCACGATCGGCGAGATCGGGACGGTGATCGAACGGCTGAACGAAGTTGCAACCACAGTGGCCGGAACCGTGGAGGAACAGGCGGCGACGACGCGCGAAATCGGCCGCAATGCCCATGATGCGGCCAAGGGAACGGCGGGCGTTGCCAAATCGATCGAGCATGTCTCGGCCGCTGCCACCTCCACCGCGTCCGGCGCGGCGCAGGTGCTGGGCGCGGCCCAGGGCGTCAGCCGGGAAGCCGAGCTGATCCGCGACAGCGTGCAGGATTTCATCAGCGGGGTGCGGGCGGTTTAGCGCCTGCATTCCCCCCCTGACGACACCCCTGACGCCCCCCCTTACGACACGAGGGTATTGAGCGGGATTTTCAGCATCCGGCGCCCGCCCGGCCCCGGTTCCGGCAGCCGCCCAGCCTTCATGTTGACCTGAAGCGACGGCAGAATCAGCCGGGGCATATCCAGGGTCCGGTCGCGGGCGCGGCGCAGGCTGACGAAATCGGCCTCGCTGATCCCATCGCGGATATGGATATTCGCCGCCCGCTGCTGCGCCACGGTGGTTTGCCAGCGGATCTCCCGCCCGTTAGGGCCGTAATCGTGGCACATGAACAGCCGGGTTTCCGGGGGCAGGTCCAGCACCTTGCGGATCGACCGATACAGGATCGCCGCATCGCCGCCGGGAAAATCCGCCCGCGCCGTGCCGCCATCGGGCATGAACAGAGTATCGCCGACAAAGGCGGCATCGCCGATCACATGGGTCATGCAGGCCGGGGTGTGGCCCGGGGTTGCCATCGCCCGCGCCTCCAGCGTGCCGATGCGATAGACCTCGCCATCGGTGAACAGATGGTCGAAATCCCGCCCGTCGCGGACGAAATCCGGCCCTTCGGCGAAAACCTCGCCAAAGGTCTGCTGCACCTCGACGATCCGCTCCCCAATCGCAATCTTGCCGCCCAGCGCCTGCTTCAGATAGGGCGCGGCGGTCAGATGATCGGCATGGACATGGGTTTCGATGATCCACTCCAGATGCAGCCCCTGGTCCCGGATCGCGGCGATGATGGCATCGGCCGACGCCGTGGCAATGCGCCCGGCGGCATAGTCGAAATCCAGCACCGGGTCGATCACGGCACAGGCGCGGCTGGCCGGATCGCGCACCAGATGGCTGATCGTATTGGTGGCGGGGTCGAAAAAGCTGCTGACCAGCGGGGCGGATTGGGACATGCCGGCTCTCCTTGAAAACCGCACCGTTCTGTTATCTTCGATACATTGAAGATATAAACGTGTGATGGAAAAATGCAACCGGGATACAGCATTCCCAATAAAGAAACCCCACGCCGGACGGGCCGGTGCGGGGTTCCTTGGACCAGATAGAGATAGACGGCACTGCCGGGTGCTCAACGTCAGGCGGCGCGCCCTTCGGCCACCGCATGGCAGGCAATGCGCGCTTCGCCCTTGACGGTCACGCTGGGCGCTTCCGACCGGCAGCGGTCGGTCGCCATGTGGCAGCGCGGGTGGAAATGGCAGCCCGGCGGCGGATTGATCGGATTGGGGATTTCACCCTGCACGGGGGTGCGCTGACGGCCGGTCATGGCCAGATCGGGCACGGCATCCAGCAGCATCCGGGTATAGGGATGCTGCGGCTGGGTGAACAGCGTGCGCGACGGCGCCACTTCCACCAGGCGCCCCAGATACAGCACACCGACACGGGTTGCCATATGCCGAACCACCGCCAGATTGTGGGAAATCAGCAGATAGGTCAGCCCCAGTTCGGCCTGTAGATCCTTCATCAGATTCAGGATCTGCGCCTGCACCGAAACGTCGAGGGCGGAGGTCGGCTCGTCGCAGACGATGAATTCCGGCTTGCCCGCCAGGGCGCGCGCGATGGCGATGCGCTGGCGCTGACCGCCGGAAAATTCGTGCGGGAACTTCACCCCGTCGGCCGGATCGAGCCGAACCAGACGCAGCAGTTCCGCCACCCGCGCCTCAATCTCTGCCGCATCGGACATCAGCCCGAAGGCGCGGATCGGTTCGGCAATGATGGCATCCACCCGCATGCGCGGGTTCAGGCTGGCATAGGGGTCCTGAAAGATCATCTGGAAACGGCGGCGCAGTCGGCGCATTTCCGCAGCATCCTTCACCTGCGCCAGATCGGTGCCATCGAACACGATCTTGCCTGCGGTCGGCTTCAGCAGCCCGACGATCATCTTGGCGATGGTCGATTTGCCGGACCCGGATTCCCCCACCAGGGCAAAGGTTTCGCCCTTGGGAATCTGGAACGACACATCATCGACTGCCTGCAGGAACTGCTTGCTGTGTCCTTCCAGCACGCGGTTCAACCACGGCTTGGACACATCAAACACGCGGCGCAGCCCTTCGACAGTCAGCATCGGGGTGGCTGCATCGGACTGGGGTTTGCGAAGGGCGGTCATGGCGCGGTCTTCTCCAGCCCGCCGGGCGCTGCGGCGGCGGGTGCGATCAACTGAGTTTCATCCAGGAAGCAGGCAACGCTGCCGCCCGCCACATCGCGCATTTCCGGCCGTTCGGCCCGGCAGCGGTCGAAGGCGAAGGTGCAACGCGGGTTGAAGGCGCAGCCCTTGGGAATCTGGGTCAGACGCGGCATCGAGCCCGGAATCTGGGCCAGGCGCTCCGCTTCGGCTTCCGGATCCGGAATCGACCCCATCAGGCCGCGCGTATAGGGATGGCGCGGCGCCTTGATGACATCGCGCACCGGGCCGATTTCGACAATCCGGCCGGCATACATCACCGCCACCCGGTCGGCCGTTTCCGCGATCACGCCCATATCGTGGGTGACCAGGATGACGGCGGTATTCTTTTCCCGGCACAGGCGCTTCAGCACCGCAATGATCTGCGCCTGAACCGAGACGTCCAGCGCGGTGGTCGGCTCGTCCGCGATCACCAGTTCCGGCTCGGCCGCAAGGGCAAGGGCAATCACCACGCGCTGGCGCATGCCGCCGGAAAATTCATGGGGATAGCTGTCCAGGCGCTTTTCCGCCGCCGGAATCCCCACTTCGACCAGCAGATCGACGGCACGCTTGCGCGCCTCCGCCTCTGACATGGGCAGATGGGTGCAGATGGTTTCCACCAGTTGCTGGCCCACCGTGTAGAGCGGGTTGAGGGAGGTCAGCGGATCCTGGAACACCATGCCGATCCGGCGCCCGCGCACCTGGCGCATGGCATCGCTATCCAGCGTGTCGATCCGGTCGCCCTTCAGGGTCACCGATCCGCCGGCAATGCGGCCCGGTGGCTCCAGCAGGCCGATGATGGCGGTGCCGGTCAGGGATTTGCCGGCCCCGGATTCCCCGACCAGACCCAGAACCTCGCCCGGCTTCAGGGTGAAGGATACCCGGTCCACCGCGCGCAGTACGCCCCGGCGGGTCGGAAATTCCACCACCAGATCGCGAACCTCCAGCAGCGGCTTAGACGTTTCGCTCATGTCAGACTACCTCAATTTCGGGTTCAGCGCGTCGCGCAGCCAATCGCCCAGCAGATTGACCGCCAGGGCCAGGGCCAGCAGCGTCAGCGACGGGAACAGCAGGATCCACCATTCGCCCGAGGCGATATATTCCTGCCCGATGCGGATCAGGGTGCCCAGCGACGGCTGGGTCGGCGGCACACCCACCCCCAGATAGGACAGGGTCGCCTCGGCAATGATCGACAGGGCGAGGCCCAGGGTGCCGATCACCAGCACCGGCCCCAGCACGTTGGGCAGCACATGGCGCACCATGATCACCAGCGGCGACAGGCCGATCACGCGCGCGGCCTGCACATATTCCTTGTTCCGCTCCACCAGCGTTACGCCGCGCACGGTGCGGGCATATTGCGGCCAATCGGACAGGCCGATCGCCAGGATCAGCACAGGCACGGCCAGGGTGCCATGGCTCTGCGGCGGCATGACGCCCCGGAACACGCCGAAAATCAGCATGGCGACCAGGATCGACGGGAAGGTCAGCTGAATATCAGCGATCCGCATGATGATGCTGTCGACGATGCCGCCCTTGTACCCGGCGATCAGACCCAGGGTTACGCCCAGCACCAGCGCCAGGCCGACTGCGGCAAACCCGACCAGCAGCGACACGCGCGAACCGTAAAGGATGGTCGAGAGCACATCGCGGCCCTGATCGTCGGTGCCCAGCAGATAGACCTTGTTGGTGAAAGCGTTCGGTTCCATCGGCGGCGTCTTGCCGTCCATCAGGTTCAGCGACGCCGGATCGAACGGGTTTTGCGGCGCCAGCAGCGGGGCCAGCAGGGCCCCGGCGAAAATCAGCACCACCACCAGCGCCGCGACCATGGTGATCGGCGACTGGCGGAACGAATAAGCGATATCGGAATCCCAGGCACGGTGCAGGCGTTGCGCCAGCGTCACCTTGGGCAGGATCTTGGTCGCTTCGGAAGCCTCGGACATGGAACGCCCCTTAGTGACGAGCCATCGCCGCGCCGCTCTTCAGGCGCGGATCGACAACGAAATACAGCAGATCGACGATCAGGTTGATCACCACGAAGAAGA
Source organism: uncultured Comamonadaceae bacterium (assembly GCA_964428065.1). Classification (GTDB taxonomy): domain Bacteria; phylum Pseudomonadota; class Alphaproteobacteria; order Elsterales; family Elsteraceae; genus CAYRWZ01. Next base: position 24,047 of record CAYRWZ010000008.1, read on the forward strand.
AGGCCACCAGCAGCAGGTAGGTTGCCATCAGCGGGATATCGACCGACTGGACCGACGAGATGAACAGGAAGCCGATGCCGGGCCACTGGAACACGGTTTCCGTGATGATCGCAAAGGCAACCAAGGCACCCAGCTTGATCCCCATGATGGTGATCACCGGGATCAGCGTGTTCTTCAGCGCATGGCCGAAATGCACCGCCCGGCTGGACAGCCCGCGCGCACGGGCAAACTTGATATAGTCGGCGCGCAGAACCTCCAGCATTTCAGACCGGATCAGGCGCATGATCAGCGTCATCTGGAACAGGCCCAGGGTAATGGTCGGCAGCACCAGCGATTTAAGGCCCGACACGGTCAGGAACCCGGTGGTCCAGCTGCCCAGATCGGTCACCTGGCCGCGCCCGAAGGACGGCAGCCACTTCAATTCCACCGAAAACAGATAGATCAGGCCAATCCCGATCAGGAAGGTCGGCAGCGACACGCCGATCAGGGAGAAGGTCATCACCCCCTTGGCGATCAGGCTGTTGCGCTTCAGCGCGGTGAAAACACCGAAGCCGACCCCGAACACCGATGCGAAGATGGCCGCGCAGAAGGCCAATTCCAGCGTCGCGGGCAGACGTTCGATAATCAGGTCCAGCACGGGCCGGCCAACGCGGTAGGAGACGCCGAATTCGCCTTGCAGCACATTGCCGATATAGATGGCGAACTGAACCAGGAAGGGCTTATCTAGCCCCAGCTGCTGGCGCAGCATATCGCGATCCATCTGGCTGGCCTCTTGGCCGACCATGATGGCAATCGGATCGCCGACGAAGCGGAACATCGAGAAAGACACCAAAGCGACCACGATCATCACGATCAGGGCCTGCATAAGGCGACGCAGGACAAAGGCGAGCATTCAAGGCCTCAACACCAGAGGGACTCGATAAAACGGACAGCAGGCAGCGCCCGGCGATCCACCTGAAGGGAAACCACAGCGCCGGGTATATCCGGCAAAGGGTGTGCAACTGCCTGAACAGGCAGATCCATCAAAGCGAACCGGGGAACCCGTTCAGGTTCCCCGGTCCTACACGACAATCGTGAAGATTTACTTCACGTCCACGTACTTAACGTAGAAGGTGTTTTCCGTCTGCACGGGGATGTTGTAGGCGCTCTTCATCGCCCAGGCGATGTTCTGGTTATGCACCGGAATGTGCACCAGCGAGTCCTTCGCGATCTTCAGTGCCTGCGCCATGGTGGCGTTGCGCTTGGTCGTATCCGTCTCGGTCGCCAGCGACTTGATCATCGCGTCCAGCTCCTTGTTCGAATACTTCGGGTTGTACTGACCATACGAACCACCGCCCTCGCGGGTGTGGTACAGGAACGACAGCACATATTCGCCGTCGAAGGTCGGCACGCCCCAACCCAGCAGATAGAAGTCGATGGCGGCATCGGTGATCTGCGGCGAATGCTGGGCCATCGGACGGGCTTCCAGCGTCACCTTGATCCCGATCTGACCCAGCATGCCGACGACGGCCTGGCAGATCTTTTCGTCATTGACGTAGCGGTTGTTCGGGCAGCGCAGGGTGATGCCGAAGCCGTTTTCGTAACCGGCTTCCTTCATCAGCGCCTTGGCCTTGTTCAGGTCATAGGGCGTCACCGCGTCCAGTTCCTTGGTGTAGCCGGTGGAGCCCGGCGGCACCAGGGTGCCCGACAGGGTGGACTGACCGGCCATCACGACCTTCTGGATGGCGTCGCGGTTGATGGCGAAGTCGATCGCCTGGCGCACGCGCAGATCGGCCAGCGGGTTCTTGCCCTGCACATCGTCAAACTTCAGGTCGGCATCGCCGACATTCAGGCTGAAGAAGATCGACCGGTTTTCCGCGCCCGAATTGACGCGCATGCCAGGGGTGGAGGAAATGCGGGCGATATCCTGCACCGGCACGTCCTGCACGAAATCGACTTCGCCCGACAGCAGCGCGGCGACGCGGGTCGGCGCGGCAGCGATCACCGAATAGGTGATTTCCGTCACCTTCAGCGGGAAGGTGCCCTTGCCCCAGTAATTCGGGTTGGCGGCCATCACGGTGCGCACGTCGGGTTCGCGGGTCCGCAGCACATAGGGGCCGGTGCCGTTGGCGTTACGCACGGCAAAGGTTTCTTCCTTGGCGTTGAAATCCTGCGAATTGACGACGTTGTTCGCCTCCGACCATTCCTTATCCATGATAAAGATGTTGGTCAGGTTGTTGACCAGCAGCGGGGTCGGGCCGGTGGTCTTGATCCGCACGGTCAGATCGTCAACCTTCGACACTTCGGCGATGGTGGTCAGCAGACCCTTCATCTGCGACTTGTCGCCCCGGGCGCGGTTGATCGAGAACACCACGTCATCGGCAGTGAGGGCATTGCCGTTGTGGAACTTCACATTCGGGCGCAGCTTGAATTCCCAGACGGTCGGATCGCTCGTCACGCCCCAGGACACAGCCAGGGCCGGGGTCAGCTGTGCGTTCTGGTCACGATGGGCCAGCGGCTCGTACATCTGATGCAGCAGGTTGAAGTTCTGGCCCGAATTCTGTGCGTGCGGGTCCAGCGTGGTTGCATCCTGTCCGCGTGCCATCTTGAACGAAACGGCCGCAGCCGGCAGCGCCACGGCGGTACCAGCGAGAAGCGCGGCAGCAAATGCCCATTTTTTCATGTCTGGGTCTCTCCCAAATGAAGCCTGAACGTACCCATTCCAAAAACGGGTAGCGGGCCCTCACTATAGGAATGGCAGCCCCATCATTCAGTCAGTTTGGAACGCCAAAATGATCGGAATCGAAGATTTTTTCCAACCGGCCGGAGCGCTGGAACACGGACGGCAAACAGGCACGATTGCGGGGCCGCTGCACACCATGGCACGGGGCCGGATCGCGCGGGTTTTGCCCTGCGGGCTGCCACCGCGCTGAAGGCAGTCGGGCTGAGGGACACTCTGCCTAGGAACGATCCGGCGGCAGTTCTACCCCCAGCACGCTGTGGGCCAGCAGGCGCAGTTCGGGGTCGAGCGGGGGTGGTGCCAGATCGACCCCCGCAGCCAGATGATCGGCAATCGCGGTCAGCGCCACCACATGGCCATACCATTTGCGCTCGAAGGACACGCCGACCCAGGGGGCTTCGGGGCGATGGGTGCGGGCAATCATTTCCTCTGCCGCCTTGGTGTAGCCGTGATAGAAGGCGCGCGCCTCGAAATCGCGGCGGGTGATTTTCCAGCGTTTCACCGGGTCGGTCAGCCGGTCGAGAAACCGCTTCGCCTGTTCTTCCAGACTGACATGGAGGTAGAGCTTGACGACCCGGATGCCCTCGTCGGTCAGCAGCTTTTCAAAGGTGACGATTTCATTGAAGGCACGCCGCCACACCGTGTCGGGCACCAGCCCTTCGACCCGCTCCACCAGCACCCGGCCATACCAGGACCGGTCGAACACCGCCATGGTCCCGTCCCCCGGCAAGCGGGAGAAAAAGCGTTGGAGATAATGCTGCCCGCGTTCATGATCGTCCGGCGCGGAAATCGGCCACACTTTGCAGAAGCGCGGATCGAGGTAGGAGGTCAGGCGGCGGATCGTGCCGCCCTTGCCCGCCGCATCGGCGCCTTCGAACACAATTACCGCACGACGCTTCTGCATCAGATAGGCCTGCTGGATCGCCAGTAGGCGTTCCTGCACCGCCTTCAGCCGCTCCTCATAATGCTTGCGGTCAAGGCCGTCCGCATCATCCTCCAGCGCCGCCAACTTTACCTTGGTCTGCTGTTTCGCCATGCCGTTCCCCATCCCGTCCCGTTCCTTTGGTCAGGATTTTGTCCCCTGGCACCAGGGCGCCGGGGGCAATATCCTCGCTTGCCACCAGTTCGGCATAGTAGGGGGTGAAATCCGGGCGTGTCGCGTCAAATAATTCGTCGAACGAGCGGATGACGAAATAGCTTTCCTGATAGTCATCGATGCGATAGCGCGTGCGCATGATGCGCATCAGATCGAACCGGATGCGGTTGGGCGCCGGGCTGTCCAGGCAGAACACGCTTTCCCCCGCCGAAGAAACGATGCCAGACCCATAGATGCGCAGGCCGTCCGGCGTTTCGATCAAGCCAAATTCAACCGTGTACCAGTAAAGCCGCGCCAGCCGGTCCAACGCGCCGAGGCCCAACGCCTTCTGCCCGCCCTGACCATAGGCCTGCATGTAATCGGCAAAGACCGGGTTCACCAGCAACGGGACATGGCCGAAGACATCGTGGAACACATCCGGTTCCTGCAGATAATCCAGTTGCGCCAGCGTGCGGATGAAGCAGGTGGACGGAAAGCGCCGGTTGGCCAGATGATCGAAGAAGATATCGTCCGGCACCAGTCCCGGCACCGCCACGATCTGCCAGCCGGTCCGCCGCCCCAGGATATCGTTCAGCCGGCGGAAATCCGGGATGCCATCGGCGGTCACCTCCAGCGCAGCGATGCCATCCAGAAACTCCTGACAGGCGCGGCCCTGAAGCAGCTTGGCCTGGCGGTGAAACAGCCGCGACCAGATGGCATGATCCTCGGCCGTATAACGATCATAGGCCTGGGCGATGGTGAAATCGTCCCGGTCGGACAGGGGGCGATGGGGATGCCCGCCAATGCTTGACGGGCTGGGCGACATGGCGGCGGTAGATGCACTCATGCTGGCCTCCAGGGGCGGCAAGAGGGATCAGAAACAAGCGCCCAGATAGTTGCGCATGAAACCATTATCGGCAAGCGGAAACTGATCGCCCTGGCCACCACGCCCAAAAGGCTAGACCTGGCCTGGCGGGCCGCTATGATCCGCGCCATGCCAGAGTCGCCCGCCCCGATGGACACAGCCGGTTCGGCCCGTCCGATCCTGCTGCCCGATATCCCCGCCCTGGTGGCCGGGGCGCGGGCGGTTGGCTGGGTTGGGGTCGATGGAGATATCGAAACCCTGTCCGTGGCCGAAGCGCGCCGCCGTCTGCGGCCCAGCGGTAACCGGAATGGGGAGTGGGGCGGCAACCCGGCGCCGGTGGTGGTGCCGCTACTGTGCCATGGCCCTGCCACTGCCCGCCGGCTGGATTTGCCCGATCTGGTCGGCTTCGATCTGCTGGAACTGTTTGCCTTTGTCCGCCCGGCGCAATTCTGCCTGCCCACCCCCAAGGGCCTGGCCGAAGCGCTGGACCTGCCGCGCCCGCGCGATGTGGAGGAGGAGGCCCTGCTGCTGCGCGATGCGGCGGCGCTGCTGCTGTCCGAACTGCGCCTGTCGCGCGATGCCGAAGCGCAGGCGATTGCCCGCAAGATGCGTGATGGCGGTTGGTTCTGGGCCGGGTTCGCCCTGGCCGCCCTGTCGGAAGACGAGTCCGATCTGCCGAACGGGCTGGGCACCAATGCTGCGCCGCGCGGGCTGGCGGCATGGCGCGCCGTGCCGGAGATCGAAAACTTCGCCCCCGCCCCGCCGCCCGGCACCCTGCCGGTCGATGAATCTGCCGCCCGCCGCAAATTAGCGGAGGTGCTGGGCCACAGTGCAGAGGATCGCCCGGCGCAGGGCGATTTCGCTTCTGCCGTGGCGCGCGGGTTCCGCCCGCGCGACCGGTTCGGTGCCCCCAATATCGTGCTGGCCGAAGCGGGCACCGGCGTCGGCAAGACGCTGGGCTATCTGGCGCCCGCCGCGGTCTGGTCCGATCTCAACAGCGGGGCGGTATGGGTTTCGACCTATACCCGCAACCTGCAACACCAGATCGATGCCGAACTGGACCGGCTGTATCCCGATGCCGAGACCAAGGCGCGCAAGGCGGTGCTGCGCAAGGGGCGAGAAAACTATCTGTGCCTGCTGAACTTCGAGGAATTGGTACACAGCACCGGCCCCCGCCCGGTCGAGGCGATCACCGCCGGGCTGATGGCGCGCTGGATCGCCGCCACCCGCGACGGCGACCTGACGGGCGGCGATTTGCCCGGCTGGCTGCCGGAACTGCTGGGCCGGGGCCGGACCATGGGGCTGGCCGACCGGCGCGGCGAATGCATTCATTCCGCCTGCCATCATTTCGACCGCTGCTTCATCGAACGGGCCATCCGCAAGGCGCGCCGGGCCGATATCGTGGTCGCCAATCATGCGCTGGTCATGATCCAGGCCGCCCTGGGCGGCGGCGAAGATGGCGGCAGCGTGCCGACGCATCTGGTGTTCGACGAAGGGCATCACCTGTTCGACGCCGCCGACAGCGCCTTTTCCGCCCACCTGTCCGCCAATGAGGGGGTGGAGCTGCGCCGCTGGCTGCTGGGGGCCGAGGGCGGTATGCGCAGCCGTGCGCGCGGGCTGCGGCGACGGATTGAGGAACTGATCGTCAGCGACGCCATGCAGGGCAGTCTGGACGCCATTCTGCGCGCGGCCCGCATCCTGCCGGCCGAAGCCTGGCAGACGCGGTTGGGCGAAGGTACACCGAACGGCCCGGTCGAGGCGTTTCTGGCCCTGGTGCGCCAGCAGGTGCTGGCCCGCACCGCCGATGGCGGCGATGCCCCGCTTTATAATCTGGAATGCGATCTGCGCCCGATCATCGACGGGCTGGACCAGGCGGCCAAGGCCGCAGCCGATGCGCTGGAAGATCTGGCCCGGCCGGCCAAACTGCTGGTCCAGCGCCTGAAAGACCGGCTGGAGGACGAGGCGGAAACCCTGGATACGCCGATGCGCCAGCGCATTGAGGCCATGGCCCGTGCGCTGGACCGCCGACTGGTGATTGCGGTCGAAGCCTGGATCGGCATGCTGCGGTCGGTTGGTGGGACCACGCCAGACGATTTCGTCGATTGGCTGTCGATCGACCGCATGGACGGCAGCGAGGCCGATATCGGCCTGCATCGCCATTGGGTCGATCCATCCCGTCCCTTTGCCCAGACCGTGGCCGCCCAAGCCCATGGCGTTGTCGTCGCCTCGGCCACGCTGACCAACGGCTCTGGTAATCCGGAGGCCGATTGGCGCGCGGCCGAACGCAGACTGGGCACCGTGCATCTGCCGGTTGCCGCCAGCCGCGCATCGATCCGCAGCCCATTCGATTATCCGAACCACACCCGCGTGCTGGTGGTAACCGACGTGCGCAAGGATGATCTGGGTCAGGTGGCTGCCGCCTATCGCGCCTTGTTCCAGGCGGCCGGCGGTGGGGCGCTGGGGCTGTTCACGGCGATTTCCCGGCTGCGCGCCGTGCATCGCGCCATCGCCCCGGCGATGGAGGAAGCGGGCATCCCCCTCTATGCGCAGCATGTGGATGCGATGGAAACATCGACCCTGATCGATATTTTCCGGGCGGAGGAGGATGCCTGCCTGCTGGGCACCGATGCAGTGCGCGACGGGGTGGATGTTCCCGGCCGGTCCCTGCGGCTGATCGTGTTCGACCGCGTGCCCTGGCCGCGCCCCGATATTCTGCACCGCGCCCGGCGGGAGGCGTTCGGCGGCCGGGTCTATGACGATACGCTGACCCGGCTGAAATTAAAGCAGGCCTTTGGCCGCCTGATCCGGCGCACCGATGACCGCGGCGTGTTCGTGCTGCTCGATCCGATGATGCCGTCGCGCCTTACCACCGCCTTTCCGCCGGGGGTGGAGGTGCAGCGCGTCGGCCTGGCGGATGCCGTGCGTCAGACCGCCAGCTTCTTCTTCCCCGGCGCCCCGGCCAGCACCTGAGCGACGAACGCCTGCTCCTCAGCCGAGGAAACCTGGTGGAAGTAGCAGATGGTGAAGACGCGGATCGCCGAGGCCAGGTTATTATGCCGCATCAGCAATTCGATCCGGCTGATCGCCACCGGCAGGGTCAGGCCCTCCTTGGCGGCAATCGCTTCCAGCGCGTCCCAGACCGCGCGTTCCAGGCGCACGGTCGTGCGACGGCCGTTGATGTAGAGATTGCGGCATTGCGGGTCCAGCATGGTTTCGTCTCCCAAATCTTGGTCTTGCCGACATCGCGTGTCTTTGCGCGTGTCGTTGGGCAGGTCTTTGGCGATTGGTACAAATGGTTACCCGAAATTCGGGTAAATGCCATCTTATTTTATCGCAAAGATCGCAACCAGGAACGAAACCGACAGTACAGACTGGACGGTGGAAATCAGAATTGCACCAGAGGTTTGCGCAACCAAACGATTATATTGTTGCGCCAGCACGAAAGATCCAGCGCCAGTCGGCAACGCATTCAGCAGCAATGCCACCTGCTGGGCCAAGGTCAAGGGCTGATCGCCGCTGTCCAGCCAGATGAACAGCATGGTCAGCGCCGGCATCGCTACCAGCTTCAGGAATACCAGCCAGGTGACCGGGGGCAGATCGCTGCGCAGCGGCTGCCCGGCCAGGAACAATCCCAGGGCGAACAGGGCGCAGGGGCTGGCCGCCGCCCCCATCAGATCTAGAAAACTTTTGATCGGCACCGGCAAGCCCACGCCGGAAGACGCCCAGACCGCGCCCAGAATTGGGGCAATCAGCAGCGGATTGCGGGAGACGACCTTGATCACGCCCAAGGCCGCTTTCAGCAGCCCAGCGCCGGAGCGCAGATCGGCCTCGATTACCATCACGCCCAGGCCGAACATGATCGACCCGGTGATGATGGTGGCGGCAATCGCCATCGGCAGCCCGGCATCACCAAAGGTCATCAGGCACAGCGGAATGCCCATATAGCCAACATTGCCATAGATCGCCGTCATGGTCTGAACCGCCAGATCGGACGGGCGCAAGCCCCAGACCAGCCGCCCGACAATCGCCGTGACCACCAGCACCACCCCGATCGGCCCGACATAGGCGAACAGGAATTCCCGGTCGGCGACACTGGCCAGCGGCACCCGGAACATGACCAGGAATAAAAGCGCCGGCAGGGCGAAATAATAGACGAACTTGTTAAGCGCCTCGCTGGAGGCCGGGCCCAGCAGCTTCAGCCGGGCGGCGATGAATCCCGCCAGTATCAGGGCGAAAACCGGCAGGGCGACATTAAAGACGGCTTGCACCGGCAGGCTCCTCCCCCAACCCCAATTCGGACACGATTATCCTCAACGCTAACTGGCTCAACGCTAACTGGGCTGTCCCAGCAGCAAAAGCGGAAAACCATCGCCTCCCCCCTTGGGTCAGACGCATAGCGCGTATATCAGGCGATATCCGACGCGCAATGCTGCGTGACATTCGTTTTACTGACATGTTACGGTAATTGAACACAGGAATAGTCAAACACTGACATAAAGGGTGCGGAGAATGTGTCGCTGGCTGGCCTATAGCGGATGCCCGATCTATATGAGCGACCTGCTGTTTGCCCCACAAAACTCCCTGGTCAACCAGAGCCTGCTGGCGCGCAAGGCCACCGTCGCCACCAATGGGGATGGGTTTGGCCTCGGCTGGTATGGCTCCCGCCCGCAACCCGGCGTGTTCCGTGATGTGCGCCCGGCCTGGAACGACGATAATCTGAAAAGCCTGTCTGAACAGATTGAGGCATCGCTGTTTTTCGCCCATGTCCGCGCCTCGACCGGCACGGCGACCTCGCGCTCCAACTGCCATCCGTTCCGCCACCAGACCTGGCTGTTCATGCATAACGGCAAGATCGGCGGCTATGAAAAGGTCCGCCGGCGGCTGGAATTCCTGCTGCCGGAGGAGCTGTACAATGCCCGCGAAGGATCGACCGACAGCGAACTGTTCTTCCAGCTGATGATCGCGGAAGGAATGATGGACGATCCCTATGGCGCCGCCGCCCGCGCTGCCGGGATTGTCGAAACGGCCATGCGGGAGGCCGCGGTGGACGATCCCTTGCGCCTGACCGCCGTGTTCACCGACGGCACCACGCTCTATGCCATCCGCTATTCCAGCGACCGGCAATCACCCACGCTCTATTACGCCCAAGGCGGCAATGTGACGGTGGAAGGTGGCGAATGCCACTTTGCCTCTGGCCCTGGCGCGGTTCTGGTGGTGTCGGAACCGCTGGACATGGCGAAGGAATGCTGGAACGAAGTGGGCGAGGCGCAATTCCTGACCGTGCGCGACAATCGCGTCACCGCGCGGGATTTCGCCCCCACCCCGCCGCTGCGGCAAGCGGCGGAGTGAACGGCAAGCCCATGATCGTTTAACCGGTCATCCCGGCGAAGAAGTCATTGCCCTTGTCGTCGGTCACGATGAAGGCCGGGAAATCGACCACGTCGATTTTCCACACCGCTTCCATGCCCAGTTCGGGATATTCCAGCACCTCGACCTTCTTGATGCAGTCTTGCGCCAGACGGGCCGCCGGGCCACCGATGGAGCCAAGATAGAAGCCGCCATATTTCTTGCAGGCATCGATCACTGCCTTGGACCGGTTGCCCTTGGCCAGGCTGATGAAACTGCCACCCGCCGCCATGAAGGCATCGATATAGCTATCCATCCGCCCGGCGGTGGTGGGACCGAAGGAACCGGAGGCATACCCTTCCGGAGTTTTGGCAGGTCCGGCGTAATAGACCACCTTTTCCTTGAAATAGTCGGGCAGCCCCTCGCCCCGATCCAGCCGCTCCTTGATCTTGGCATGGGCGATATCGCGCGCGACGATCAGCGATCCGGTCAGCGACAGGCGCGTCTTGATCGGATAGCGCGACAAGGTCTGGCGGATTTCCGCCATCGGGCGGTTAAGGTCGATCTGCACCACCTCGCCGCCCAGATGGGTATCCTCAACCTCTGGCAGGAAGCGGGCGGGGTTCGGTTCCAGTTGCTCCAGAAACACGCCGTCTGCCGTGATCTTGCCCCAGATCTGCCGGTCGGCGGAGCAAGACACACCAAGCCCGATCGGGCAGGAGGCGCCATGGCGCGGCAGGCGGATCACCCGCACATCGTGACAGAAATACTTGCCGCCAAACTGGGCGCCGATGCCCATTTCGCGGGTCAGGGCCAGCACCTGCTGTTCCAGTTCGACATCGCGGAACGCTTGGCCATGCTTGTTGCCCTGGGTCGGCAGACCGTCCAGCGCGCGGGTGGAGGCAAGCTTGACCGTCTTGAGCGTCTGTTCGGCTGAGGTGCCACCGATCACAATCGCCAGATGATAGGGCGGGCAGGCAGAGGTGCCGAGGGTGCGGATCTGCGTATCGAGGAATTTCAGCAAAGCCTGCGGGTTCAGCACGGCGCGGGTTTGCTGATACAGGAAGGTCTTGTTGGCCGACCCGCCGCCCTTGGCGATGAACAGCAGCTTATAGGCATTGCCCGGCGTGGCATAAAGGTCGATCTGCGCGGGCAGATTGTCGCCGGTATTGACCTCCTCATACATGGTCAGCGGCGCCATCTGGCTGTAGCGCAGATTGGTTTCGGTATAGGTGCGGCGGATGCCTTCGGCCAGCGCGGCTTCGTCATCGAAGCCGGTCCAGATGCCCTGGCCCTTCTTGCCCATGACGATTGCCGTGCCGGTATCCTGGCACATGGGCAGCACGCCGCCGGCGGCGATATTGGCGTTCTTCAGCAGGTCCAGCGCCACGAACCGGTCGTTCGCCGAGGCTTCGGGATCGTCCAGAATCGCACGCAGCTGCGCCAGATGGCCCGGCCGCAGCAGGTGGGACATATCGTGGAACGCGGCGCGAGCCAGCGTCACCAGCGCCTCCCGTTCCACCTTCACAACCGTCTGGCCGCCGACATCGATGGTTGAGACATACTCCCCGGTCAGCTTGCGATACGGGGTCGTATCCTCGGTCGCCGGGATCATCGGGTGGAAATCGAAGCTGGACGCAGACATGCGGAAATCCTTCGGTTGCGGAACGCGATCTGACCGGCTGCTTGTACATCCCCGCCCGCCGGAGGTAAACCGCCCAGGTGCCTCCGGAGGTAAAACCCTGCTGCGGTGGATTGCCGCCACACCCTTCGGCAGATATGGTGCCGGCATGACAAAGCGCATCCCCCAAGCCCGCATCTCACAGGGCCCAGCCAGCCGCCTGTTGACCTATGCCCGCCGCCATCGCGGCCGCATGATTGCCGCAACCGCCTGTTCGGTGATGAACAAGCTGTGCGACGTGGCCCCGGAAATCCTGATCGGCGTTGCGGTCGATGTGGTGGTGCGGCGGGACGAAAGTTTCCTGTCCAGCCTGGGCATTGTCGATCCCTGGATGCAGGTGGTGGTGCTGGGGGTGTTGACCTTCCTGATCTGGGCCGGGGAATCGCTGTTCGAATATCTCTATTCAATCCTGTGGCGCGGTCTGGCCCAAACCATCCAGCACGAATTGCGGCTGGACGCCTATGGCCATGTGCAGACGCTGGATATGGCCTATTTCGAGGATAAATCGACCGGCGGGCTGGTCGCCGTCCTGAATGACGATATCAACCAGCTGGAACGGTTTCTGGACAAGGGCGCGAACGAGCTGATTCAGACCGCCACCAGCTTTGTCGCCGTCGGCGCGGTGTTTGCCGTGTTGCAGCCCGTGATCGCCCTGCTGTCGCTGTTGCCGATCCCGATCATTCTGGTCGGCTCCTTCTATTTCCAGCGCAAGGCCGAACCGCTCTATGCCCGGGTGCGCGACTGGGCGGGCCGGATTTCCGGGCGGCTGGCGAATAATCTTTCCGGCATCGCAACGATCAAGGGGTACACGGCCGAATCGCGCGAGTTGGCGGCACTGGCCGCCGATAGCGAGGCCTATCGCGCCGCCAACAGCGCCGCGATCCGCGTCAGTTCCGCTTTCATCCCGCTGATCCGCATGGCGATCCTGGCCGGGTTCCTGGTAACGCTGATCTATGGTGGGCGGCTGGTGCTGGACGGCGCGCTGGAGATCGGCGCCTATTCGGTGCTGATCTTCCTGACCCAGCGGCTGCTCTGGCCGTTGACCCGGCTGGCCGAAACGCTGGACCTGTATCAGCGTGCCATGGCCTCGACCAACCGGGTGCTCGACCTACTGGACACCCCCGCCCCGGCCATCGACAGCGGCCAGCCACTGCACCGCCCGCAAGGCGCCCTGACCTTCGACCGGGTTGGCTTTGCCTATCGGGATCGGCCCGATGTGCTGACCGATGTCAGCGTCGATATTCCGGCGGGCAGCACTGCGGCCTTTATCGGCACCACCGGCAGCGGCAAAAGCACGCTGACCAAGCTGCTGTTGCGGTTCTACGAACCCAGCGCCGGGCGCATCCTGCTGGATGGCGCGCCGCTGTCAGCGCTGAAGATCGCCGATCTGCGCCGCGCCGTCGCCTATGTCAGCCAGGATGTGTTCCTGTTTGACGGCAGCGTGGCTGACAATATCGCGTATGGCGCCGCCGACCGGGCCGTCAGCCGGGACGAAATCGAACGTGCCGCCAAGCTGGCAGAGGCGCATGACTTCATCGCCGCCCTGCCCCAGGGCTATGACACATTGGTGGGGGAACGCGGGCAGAAACTGTCCGGCGGGCAGCGGCAACGTATTTCCCTGGCCCGGGCGATCCTGAAGGACGCGCCGATCCTGATTCTGGACGAAGCGACCAGCGCGGTCGATGTGGAAACCGAAGCGGCCATCCAGCGCTCGCTGGACAAGATCGTCGTCGGACGGACCACCATCATCATCGCCCATCGCCTGTCCACCATCCGCAATGCCGACCAGATCTTCACCCTGGAAGGCGGGCGGATCGTCGACCGGAAATCCAAGACCGAATGGCTGGCCGGTGAAGTCGGGGTGAAATAAACCACCCCGCTATCGACAGACGGGGCCAGACTGCGCTCAGGATTGCGATAAAAAGCATGGGGGCCGTGCAGGAATACGGCTGGGCATTGGTTGCAGCCGTAAGTATCGTCATGGGATGACATCGATTTCAAATGAAGCGGCGGCCCGGCCGTCACCCACCCGATTCTTGGTCGTTCTGCTGGGCACCCTGTCCATGTTCGGGGCGATTGCCATCGACATGTACCTGCCCGCCCTGCCCGCCATGGAAAAGGCGCTGGCGGCAAGCCCGGCGCAGATTCAGCTGACCCTGGGGGCGTTTTTCATCGGCTTTGCCCTGTCCCAACTGGTGCACGGGCCGATTTCCGACCGTCATGGCCGGAAATGGCCAATGGCGGCGGGAATCGTGCTGTTCATTCTGGGCAGCATCGGCTGTGCGCTGGCCCCGGATGCGATCAGCCTGACTGTCTTCCGCCTGATTCAGGGGCTGGGTGCATCGGCAGGGCCGGTGATCAGCCGGGCGATCATCCGCGATCTTTACGGGCGCGATCGGGCGGCGCGCGTCATGTCGCTGATGATGCTGATCTTCGGGGTCGCACCAATGCTGGGGCCGATTGTCGGCGGGCAGATCCTGCTGCATGCCGATTGGCGCTGGATCTTCTGGACGCTGACACTGTTCGGCGCGCTATGCCTGCTGGGAACCCTGGTCAGCCTGCCGGAAACCCTGCCGGAACAGCATCGGCAAACCACCCGGCTTAGCGGCGCCTTCCGCGATTACTGGGTACTGCTGCGCAGCCGCAGCTATATGGGGTATATGCTGGCCTCTGGCTGCCAATATGCCGGGATGTTCGCCTATATCGCCGGAACGCCGTACGTCTATATCGACGTGTTTGGCATCAGCCCGCAGCATTTCGGTTATCTGTTTGCGGTCAATGTGCTGGGGATTGTTGGGGTTGCAGCATTAAACGGCAAGCTGGTGATGCGCCATGGCTCCGACCGGCTGCTCGGCATCGGGGTGACCATGCAGGCCCTGGGCGCGTGCAGCCTGGCGCTGTTCGGCGGGCTGGGCATTGGCGGCATTTACGGTGTCGCTGTGCCGCTATTCTTCACCGTCGCCCCTCTCGGCATGGTCGGCTCCAATGCCACCGCCGGGGCGATGCAGCGCTTTCCGCACATTGCCGGTGCCGCAGCAGCGTTGGGCGGGGTGTTCCCGTTCGGCATCGGCACCCTGGCAGCGGCAACGCTGGGCATCCTGCACACACAGAGCGCCGCCCCGATGAGCCTGATCATCGGGGCCTTATCCGTTCTGGGCTATGGCTTCTATCTGAAAATGGTGCGCCGTCCGGCCTTACCTACGGCTTAGCCCTCTAGGGGCGGGGCATCGACCATGCCCAGCGCCCGCTTATACAGGTCCAGCAGGGTTTCCTGCTCTTCCACCTCATGGGGTTCTTTTTTGCGGATGCGGATGATCTCACGCATCGTTTTGGTATCGAAACCATTGCCCTTGGCTTCGGCATAGACATCCTTGATATCGGCGGCGATGGCCGCCTTTTCTTCTTCCAGCCGCTCGATCCGCTCAATATACGACCGCAACTGATCGGCTGCGATGCCGCCCACATCCGTCATGATACCCCCTTACATATGATCGTGCGGACCATAGCCGCGCCCTCCCCCGGCGGCAAGGGGGCCGATGGACAGGTGATATCGGCTGCGTCTATGCTCGTGGCAGAAAACGAAAGATCTGGGGAGGCTGGACCATGCGTCAGTTCCGTCACCGGTCGCTTTTGTTCGTTCCCGCCTTGGCCGATCGTCACCTGGACCGCGCAACGGAGCGCGGGGCCGATGCCATCATCCTTGATCTGGAAGACGGTATTCCGCCCAGCCGCAAGCAGGAGGCGCGCGGGCGCGTGGCCGCGCTGGCAGCCGATTTGCGGGCCAAGGGCGCGGCGGTCTGGGTGCGGATCAATTCCGGCGGGGCCGATGCAGCACTGGATATCGCCGCCGCCACCTGCAAGGAGGTAGAGGGGTTCCTGCTGCCCAAGATTCCACGGCCGGAGGCGCTGCACCCGATCACCGCCCTGATCGCGGCAGCAGAAGCGCGCCACCATCTGCCCGCCACCCATATCAAGCTGATCCCGCTGGTGGAAACCGCCGCCGGGCTGCTGAACGGCAGCCGCCTGGGATCGGCCGATGGGCGGATTGTCGCCCTGGCCTTCGGGTCAGAGGATTTCGCCACTGAACTGGGGGTGGAGCCCAGCCCGGAAAGCCTGTCCCTGCCGGCCCAGATGGTCGCCATTGCTGCCGCCGCAGCGGGCATTGCCGCCATCGGCGTGCCCGGCCCGCTGGCCCGGTTCGATTCGCCGGAAGGGTTTTTCGCCCTGGCGCAGAAGGCCCGGCTGCTCGGCTTCAGCGGCGCGCTGTGCATTCACCCCGCGCAGGTGGAGCCGTGCAACCGCGCCTTCACCCCCACCGCGGCCGATCTGGCCCAGGCGGAGGCCGTGGTCATGGCCTTCGATGCCGCCCTGGACCGGGGGGAGGGCATTGCCTCCCTCCACGGCCAGATGATCGACCCGCCGGTGGCCCAGCGCGCCCGGCGTTTGCTGGCGCAACGGCGCTGATGTGGGAATGTCGATCGGGCCGGATCAGCGCGTCACGCCGGGAGCGCCGGGAAAGCGCGCAGCGGCGATGCGCCCTGCTGCCACCAGCCACAGCAGCCCGGCCGCCTGTAGCACCAGGATCGCGGTCAACGCGGTCCGCAGCCCCTGGGCCTGATCGGCAACGCCGTCCAGCCACCAGCCGGTGCCGCTTTGCACCAGGAACGCCCCGATAAAGGCCATCAGGTTGATCGCGGTGGTCACCCGGCCGGACAGATGGGCCGGAAATGCCTGCGCCAGGGCGGCATAGCTGATGGAGCTGGACGTGCCGACCAGCCCGAAGCAGAACCACAGCAGGGCGGGCGGCAGGGCAATATCGGCGACGATCAGAAGCTGGATCCCGGCGAACAAGGCCATGCCGGTCCCGCCGACCACGATCAATTTAACGCCGCGCCGGGCCAGGCGGTCAGCAATCAGGCCGGACAGCAGGAAGCCGGCCGCCATGCCGATGGCCGCCAGGGTGACGACGCCCGCCGCCTCTGCCCGTTGCATCCCTTCGACCCGTTGCAGCCAAGGGCCGATCCACAGCCCCTGGAAGCCGAGGAAGGTTCCCTGCGAGACCAGAACGATCGGCGCCACCCGCCAGAAGCGCGGGGCGCGGAACACCTCCGCCACCCCCGCCAGCAACATTTTGGCCGAGGCCGGCGGCTGCCCGGTCGCCGGTGGTTCCGGGACAATCAGATACAGCGCTGCGGCGCAGGCCAGCGTCATCACGGCGACCACGGCGAACACGCCGCGCCAATCGGTCAGGGTCAGGGCGAATTCGACCGGCGCGGCGGCGCTGACCGCGCCAATCCCGCCTGCCACCATCAGCAGCCCGTTGAACAGCGGCAAGCGATCCTTGGGGAACCAGAGGGAGAAGCCCTTGAACCCGGCCATCAGGCAGGCGGAGACGCCAAACCCGATCAGCGCGCGGCCGACGACCAGCGGCCCGAAGCCATCGGCCAGGGCGAACAGCAGGGCCCCGGCGGCGGC
This sequence comes from uncultured Comamonadaceae bacterium, assembly GCA_964428065.1. Classification (GTDB taxonomy): domain Bacteria; phylum Pseudomonadota; class Alphaproteobacteria; order Elsterales; family Elsteraceae; genus CAYRWZ01. The sequence continues at coordinate 41,208 of CAYRWZ010000008.1, forward strand.
AATCACCAGCAACAGGCTTTCCACCCGGCGCGGGCCATAGCGATCCAGCAGCACGCCCAGCGGAATCTGAAACGCGGCGAAGGTGACGAAATAGGCCGAGGTCAAGGCCCCCAGCTGCCCCGGCGTCAGCCCCAGATCGCGGACCAGATCGGGCGCCAGCACGGCATTTACCGTGCGGTAGAGATAGGACAGCAGATAACCCAGCGCGAAGATCAGGAAGATCTGCAAAAGCCGGGCGGGTGCAAGCGCATGGGAAGAAGCGGGGGACGAATTGGGCGGGGTCATGCCCGCATGATGCTATTTGCGGCGGAACTGGTCGAGCGTGACGATGTTGTTGCCGCCTTCGTCCTTTGCATGGCTGCCATCGCCCGCCGCAGCATCGGCGGGTTTGACATCGTCCGACGTTTTGGCCGCAGGCTTCGCAGCGGGGGCCTTGGCCACCACCGGCAGCGGGGTGGGCGCCGAATCGCCCTTGCCGGTCTCACCCTTCCCGGCATCGCCCTTACCGGACTCGGCTTTGGCGATATCCAGCCGGGGGGCCGGGCGGGCCTTGGCCTTGCCGCCCTCCACCGCGTCGCCGCCATCCGCTTCGCCCACCGCATCGGCACCGGTCGCCTGCTGGAACTGCAGGGCGAACTTGGCGGCCGGATCGGCAAAGGCGGTGATGGCGGAGAACGGGATCACCAGCCGCTCGTGCACATCGTTGAAGCTGAGGGTGACAGCGAAGGTTTCATCCGTCACGTCCAGCGCCCAGAACTGATATTGCAGGACGATGGTCATTTCCTGCGGATAGCGTTCCTGCAGGTAATCGGCAATCTCCACCCCATCGGCATGGGTGCGGAAGGTGATGTAGAAATGATGCGAGCCCGGCAGGCCGGTATTGGCGACAATCCGAAGCGATCGACGAACAACGCCCCGCAACGCCTCTTCAATCATGCGATCATAGCGGAGCAGGTTCATCGTCATTCCCAGGTACGCCTTATCCCGTCGTTTTTTGTTCTGTCTGCCTCCAGCCCCCCGATTCCGACGCCGTCATCACCCCCGGCGGCTCCGCCCCTG
>CAYRWZ010000008.1:42276-47139 GCA_964428065.1 uncultured Comamonadaceae bacterium
ATTCCGACGCTGGGGCCTCCGCAAGGTGGGGGGCTTCTGTTGCCCGGTGCCCCCCGAACCGCGCTTACCTAGTTAGGCAGCGAGTGCAACTTTGTTGTCGTTGGCACTTCTGAGTTGGCCCGATGACGGCGGAACCATGCCGAGCGAAAACCTTGTCTTTACCACGCACGTCGATCCTGTTTCGCCCCCATGGCCCCCGCAAATGCCCCTGTCGTCCGGGTTCTGCGGGTTCGATGGTGGAGGCGCCGGGTACCGCCCCCGGGTCCGTAACGATTATTCCACAAAGCGTTTATCGCCATAGTCGGCAAGCCGACACCCTGAATATAGGCAAGCCCGCACGGTAAAGGAAGGGGATCGTGCCGGTCTTTGCCGTGCCATCGTTGCCTATCGGACGATGGGGGACTACAGTCGCGCGGATTTCGTTTCGAATAAGGACACTTCCCATGGCATTGACCGCCGACCAGGCAGCGGAAATCGAAGCGCAGCGCCAAGACCAGTTTCAAACCCGCCGGGCTACCGTCGCCGGGATCGAGGAGATGCTGTACCGGGCACTGCCGGTGCTGGATCACGGCTTCGTCCGGGTGATCGATTATATGGGCGACGATGGCGCCGTGGTGCAGGCGGCGCGCGTGTCCTATGGCCGGGGCACCAAGAAGGTCAGCGAGGATCGCGGCCTGATCAATTATCTGATGCGCCATCGGCACACCACGCCGTTCGAGATGTGCGAGATCAAGTACCACATCAAGCTGCCGATTTTCGTTGCGCGCCAGTGGATCCGCCACCGCACCGCCAATGTGAACGAATATTCGGCACGCTATTCGATCCTGGACAAGGAGTTCTACATCCCGGCGCCGGACCATCTGGCCGCCCAGTCGTCGATCAACCGCCAGGGGCGCGGCGCCGTGCTGGAAGGCGCCGAGGCCGCCCAGGTGCTGGACCTGCTGCGCGAAGATGCGGAGCGCTGCTATCGCAACTATGCCTGGATGCTGAACGAGGACGAGGCGGGCAATCCGGTGGAGGAAGGCCGCCAGGGCCTGGCGCGCGAACTGGCGCGCATGAACCTGACGCTCAATACCTATACCCAATGGTACTGGAAAACCGATCTGCATAACCTGCTGCATTTCCTTAGCCTGCGGGCGGATTCCCATGCCCAATACGAAATCCGTGCCTATGCCGAGGCAATGCTGCAAACGGTGAAGGCGTGGGTGCCGATCACCTATGATGCCTTTGTCGAATATCGCCAGAATGCGGCGCTGCTGTCGGCCGGGATGCTGGCCGTGGTCAAGCGGCTGCTGGCGGGTGAGGCCGTCACGGCGGAGAACAGCGGCCTTAGCAAGCGCGAATGGCGGGAGCTGATGGCCACCCTGGGCCGCCCGCAGGAGTAACCCCGCGATGGCGCCGGTCGTTATCACCAGTGATTTTCATTCCGGCGCCATCGAGGTGGTGGAGTGCAGCCACCCGGGGGAGATTCTGCTGAATCTGCGGGCGGACAGCGCCGCGCCCGACATCCGCCAATGGTTCAATTTCAAGGTCTATGCGCCGCGCGGGATTCCGCAGACCATCCGCATCCTGAACGCGGCGCAGGCGGCCTATCCCGGCGGCTGGGAACGCTATCGCGCCTGCGTATCGGAAGATGGGGAAAACTGGCGGCGCACCACGACCGATTTCAACGGCCAGGCCCTGACCATCCAGTACATGCCGGTATTTCCGATCACCCAATACGCCTATTTCGAGCCGTACAGCGACGAGCGCCGGCACCGGTTCATCGGCCGTATCCAGCAAGATGGCCGGGTGGCGGTCGATGTGGTGGGCTGGTCGGCGGAGGGCGCAGCAATCGAACGGGTGGTGATCCGGGCGAGCGAGCGGGTGCGCAAAACCTGCTGGATCGTGGCCCGCCAGCATCCGGGCGAAACCCAGGGCCCCTTTGCCGTCGAAGGCCTGATCGACCGGCTGTTATCGGTTGGCGACAGCACCGCCCGCGCCCTGCTGGAACAAGTGGAATTCCACATCATCCCCGATATCAACCCAGATGGTGCGCGCCTTGGCAACCTGCGCACCAATGCCAGGGGCGCGAACCTGAACCGCGAATGGGCGGAACCAAGCGCGGAGCATAGCCCGGAAGTGCTGGCAGTGCGGCGGGCGATGGAGGCGACCGGCGCCGATCTGGTGCTGGACCTGCATGGCGATGAGGCCCTGCCCTATATCTTCACTGTCGGGGCCGACGATCTGCCGGGGCTGACCCAGGCGATCCGCGACCGCCGCAGCCGGTTCGAAGCCGCCTTCCTGCGTGCCTGTCCGGATTTCCAAACCAAGTTCGGCTATCCGATCGGCCGGCCCGACCATGCCAGCATCAAAAAGCTGACGCCTTTTGCCACACAAACCTTCGGCAGCCTGGCCCTGACGCTGGAAATGCCGTTCAAGGACAATGCCAACGCGCCCGATACCGCCTTCGGCTGGTCGGCCCGGCGCTGTCAGCGGCTGGGGGCATCCCTGCTGGAGCCAATCGCGGCAGACCTGATCGGTTAGAAATCCAGATCGGCGTAGTGCTTGGGCGCAATCGTGCCCGGCACGGCGTCTTGCAGCAGCGGGCGGAAGCTGGGGCGGGATTTGACCCGCGCGTACCATTCCTTTGCCTGGGGATGATCCTCCCACGGCACATCGCCCAGATAATCCAGGCAGGACAGGTGCGCGGCGGCGGTGATATCGGCCAGGCTGAAATCATCGCCCGCCAGATATTTGCGCCGATCCACCAGATAGCCGATATAGTCCAGATGATAGCGGATATTGGCGTATCCGGCCCGGATCGCCGCACTGTTCGGCTGGCCGACCCCCAGAAACCGCTTCATCATCTTCTCGTCAACCAGATTGGCGGTCACTTCATCCTGGAACTTGCCGTCGAACCAGCCAACCAGACGGCGCACTTCGGCCCGGTCATGCAGGCGGGTGCCGATCAGCGGCCGGTCGGGATAGGCTTCCTCCAGATATTCGGCAATCGCGGTGGCATTGGCCAGGACGGAGCCGTCCGGTTCCACCAGAACCGGAACATCGCCCGCCGGATTGAGGGCCAGAAACTCGGTCCGTCGCTCCCAGAACCGTTCGACCTGCAAATCGAAATCGAGGGACTTTTCCCGCAACATCAGACGGATCTTGCGGGCAAAGGGCGACAGCCAGACGTGATACAGAACGCGCATGCCCCCGGTTATAGCGCATGGGGGAATCTGGTCAAAAGGGTTTATGCCGGTTAACCAAGTGCTTGAGGCAGATCAAGGCCAATGAACGCAAGACGTTTTACCCTGCACCATCATCCATCAGTCAGTCACCTGGGGGCGCCATGTTCAAACGGGTTCAACGGGTCACTCTCAGCAGTGGCGACCTCGGCACATTCACGTTTGACATCGCACTGGACGATAATGGCCGCATGGTCGACCATCACTGGCATTTCGGCTTTCGCCGCGATGCCCATGGCGGCCTGTATCCCTGCATTCTGAAAGAACCGAACGGCCTGGGCCGGGCCGAAATCGATTTCGGCGCGGCGCTGGCCCAAACCCCGGACGAATATTGGCGGACCGATCTGCGCCAGCGGCCACTGCGCATCGGGGAGACCGTCGCGGTGTGGGAGCCGCACGGCACCGAACATGGTTTCCGCATCGACCGGGTGATCGATCTGATCGCGGGATAGGGGCGGCACGGTCTGCGCCGCCCCTTCCCGGATCATAGTCCTCCGAACGCCCGCTATTCGGCGGCGCCAACCGCCGTCAGCCGGGTCGGGTGGACCAGACGGTTGACCATTTCGCGCGGGACGATCTGCCAGAACTTGGCTTTTTCCCGTTCCCAATCGGCCAGGATCGCCTCGGCATATTTCGATTGGGTCTCGCGCACATGCTCCTCCACCAGGCTACGCAGCAACGCCTCCCAATGGGGCGATTCGAGCCGGTGGTGCAGCACCGATTCCGGGTTCAGCCGGGCTTCGAACAGGCCGTCGGCATCATAGACGAAGGCCATGCCGCCGGTCATGCCGGCGGCGAAATTGTCGCCCACCGGCGGTGCCGCCGGTCATGTATTCGCAGCCGTTGGAGCCGCAGCCTTCGACCACCACTTCCGCCCCGGAATTGCGCACGGCGAAGCGTTCACCCGCCTGTCCGGCGGCAAACAGCTTGCCCGCCGTCGCCCCGTACAGAACCGTATTGCCGATGATGGTGTTTTCTTCGGTCTTGAGCGGGCTGGAGGTCATCGGGCGCACCACAATGGTCCCGCCCGATAGGCCCTTGCCGACATAGTCGTTGGCATCCCCGAACACTTCCAGCTTCAGCCCCTGCACCGCAAAGGCCCCAAGCGATTGCCCGGCAGAGCCGCGCAGCCGCACGGTGACATGGCCGGGGTTGAGGCCGGTCATGCCGAATTTCCGCGTCAGATGAGAGCTGAGGCGGGTGCCGATCGCCCGGTAAGTGTTGCGGATATTGTAGGTGAGCTGCATTTTCTCACCCGCCTCAAACACCGGCTTGGCATCCTTGACGATCTGGGCGTCCAGGGTATCCGGCACCTCGTTGCGCCCCTCCAGGGTGCAATAGCGCGGATAATCGCCCGGATCGGCCTGGGCCAGCAGCGGGTTCAGGTCCAGATCGTCCAGATAGTGCCCACCGCGCGTCACCTGTTGCAGCAGGTCGGTCCGGCCGATCACCTCGTTCAGCGAACGCACGCCGAGCGAGGCGAGAATCTCGCGCACTTCCTCGGCAATAAAGCTGAACAGGTTGACCACCTTTTCCGGGCTGCCGTCATATTTATCGCGCAGCTTCTGGTCTTGGGTGCAGACGCCAACCGGGCAGGTGTTGGAATGGCACTGGCGCACCATGATGCAGCCCATGG
>CAYRWZ010000009.1:0-14724 GCA_964428065.1 uncultured Comamonadaceae bacterium
TGGTGGTGCGGTTCCAGGGCGGTCATAATGCCGGCCATACCCTGGTGATCAATGGGGTGACCTACAAGCTGAGCCTGCTGCCGTCCGGCGTGGTGCGCGGCAAGCTGTCGATCATCGGCAACGGCGTGGTCATCGACCCCTGGGCGCTGATGGATGAGATCGAGCGCATCAAGGCCCAGGGCATCGACATCACGCCCGACACCCTGAAAATCGCCGAGAATGCGCCGCTGATCCTGCCGCTGCACGGCCATCTGGACCGCGCCCGTGAGGAAGCCTCGGGCGCCGGCAAGATCGGCACCACCGGCCGCGGCATCGGCCCGGCCTATGAGGACAAGGTGGGCCGCCGCGCGATCCGTATCGCCGATCTGGCCGATGACGATGTGCTGGAGATGAAGGTCGAGCGCATGCTGGCCCATCACAACGCCCTGCTGCGCGGCTATGGCATGCCCGAGGTGGACGCCACCGAGACCATGCAGAAGCTGCGCGACTTGGCGCCCAAGCTGCTGCCCTATGCCGATGTGGTGTGGCAGCGCCTGGACGAGGTCAAGCGCGCCGGCAAGCGCGTGCTGTTCGAAGGCGCCCAGGGCGCCATGCTGGATGTGGACCACGGCACCTATCCCTTCGTCACCTCGTCCAACACCATCGCCGGCAATGCCGCCACCGGCTCGGGCATGGGCCCCGGCGGCGTCGGCTATGTGCTGGGCATCTGCAAGGCCTACACCACCCGCGTGGGTTCGGGCCCGTTCCCGACCGAGCTGTTCGACGAGATCGGCGACCGCATCGGCGAGCGCGGCCGTGAGTTCGGCACTGTCACCGGCCGCAAGCGCCGTTGTGGCTGGTTCGACGCGGTGATGGTGCGCCAGGCCTGCAAGGTGGGCGGCATCAACGGCATCGCCCTGACCAAGCTGGACGTGCTGGACGGCCTGTCAGAAATCAAGATCTGCGTCGGCTATCGCTGGAAGGGCGCGGTGTTGGATCACTATCCGTCCTCGGTTTCCGGCCAGGCGGAGGTGGAGCCGATCTACGAGACGCTGGACGGCTGGTCAGAAAGCACCCGGGGCGCACGCCGCTGGGTTGATCTGCCGGCCAATGCGCTGAAATACATTCGCCGGATCGAAGAACTGATCGAGGCGCCGGTGACCTTGCTGTCAACCAGCCCGGAACGCGAGGATACGATCCTGGTCCGCGATCCCTTCGCCCCGGCCTGACCGGCCCCGTAATACCAGCTGCGGCAAAAAATCCTTTTCTATTGGCGACTTGGCGGGCACAATGAAAGTGTGCCGTCAGCGCCGCTTGCTGCGCTCTGAGGAAGGGTAGCTTTCCTGGCGTCGAAGTGCTGGCCGGACGATCAGATCTGATATGGCGCGAACAGGTGCAAGAACTGTAACCTGTCAATGCCTTTAGGTGGTGCAGCATGGATTCGGCGGAAACTGAAACCCTGGAGTTGACAGACGCGGCCCCACATGAGGAGACGCCGCCGCCGTCGCCGGATTCCATGGCGGTCGTGGAACTGAAAAATCGCTTTCTGATTTATTCAGACCAGCCGCTACCCAACCTCAATTCGCCACGCGCGCCCGCTTTCCATTGCCAGATGAAGGCGGATTCGACCCGCGCACTCTATGCCCTGTTGGTTGATCCCGATCTGCCGGCCCGCACCGATGTGCTGGAAATGCTGCGCGGCTATAACCTGCCCGGCATGTTGAAAGTGCTGGACTGGGGCATGGTTGACTGGACCCCGGAACGCCGCCGCCGGTTTGTGATCGTGATCGAACGGCCGGGCTCGGTCTGTGTCTTCCCCAATCTGGCGATGCAGCAGCAGGCGCTGGGCGAGGAAGAAGTGGTGGCCGGGCTGTTGCAGCCGCTGATGTCCACCTTGCGGGAATTTTCGGCACGCCAGGTGACCCACCGGGCGATCCGCCCCGATAACCTGTTCTATGCCGATGCCGGGCGCCGCATGATGGTGCTGGGCGAATGCGTGTCCACGCCACCCGCCCACGATCAGCCATCGGTGTTCGAGACCATCGAAAGCGCCATGGCGCACCCGACCGGGCGCGGCAATGGCAACCAGTCGCACGATCTGTATTCGCTGGGTGTGACCCTGCTGTTCCTGGTGATGGGCCGCAACCCCGTTGCCGATATGGACGAGGAAAAGGTTCTCGCCAATAAGATCGAATTCGGCAGTTATGCCGCCTTGGTCGGTCAGGCCCGTATTCCATTGAGCCTGATGGAGCCATTGCGCGGGCTTTTGACTGACGATCCGCGCGAACGCTGGACGGTCACTGATCTGGATATGTGGCTGGCCGGGCGGCGACAGAGCCCGAAGCAGCCCAAGCTGCCGCAGCGCGCCTCTCGCCCGTTCAATTTCCAGGGGGTTGATTATTTCAACACCCGTGCCCTGGCCATGGCTTTGTCGCGCGACTATACCCACGCCGTGCCGGTGGTGCGCAGCAAGCAGCTGGATGCCTGGCTGCGCCGCAGCCTGAACGACGAAGCCCGCGCCGAAGCGTTACAGCAGGCGGTGTCCTCGACCTCAGCCAATATCGGGTCCGGCCGCGGATCGGAAGACCGGCTGGTGGCGCGGGCATGCATTCCGCTCGACCCGGTGGCGCCGATCCGGTATCGCGGCTTCGGCGTTGCCATTGACGGCATCGGGCCGGCCCTGGCCGCCGCGATGAACAACCGGGAACGGCGGCAGCTGATTTCGGAGATCATTTCCTCCCGCCTGCCGGTGCAGTGGGTGGCAGCCCATCTGAAGCCGCGCCCGGAAGATTTGCGCGTGGTGCAGATGCTGGAACGGCTGCCCAGCATGATCGACCAGTCGGCGATCGGCTTCGGCGTCGAACGGTGCCTGTATGAGCTGAACCCGAGCGAACGCTGCCAAAGCCCGATGTTCGAGCGCGATTATGTGACCGAACTGGCGCAGATCGTTCCGGCGCTGGAGCGGGTGGCAAAAGACGCTAGCGGCCGGCCGGAAACCCCGTTGGACCGGCATGTGGTGGCCTTCATCGCCGCACGCGCGCGCCGCATGAACGACGAAGTGCTGCGCGGGCTGAATTCCGCTGAGGCCGGGGCAAAGGCGCTGGCGGGGCTGCGCCTGCTGGCCAGCGTTCAGGAACAGACCAGCTCCCCGCCGGCGCCAAGCCTGGCGCAGTGGCTGCTGGGACAGCTGACCCCGGTCGTCAACAGCTATAACCACCGCAAGCGCCGGGAAAAGATCCAGGAGCGGGTGAAGCGCGCCGCATCGGAAGGGCTGCTGGGCGAATTGCTGGCCGTCATCGATGATGAGGGCGAACGTTCGGCCGATCTGCGCGGCTTCAACGAGGCGGCGGCGGAATATCGCGCCATCGAGCATACGTTGCGCACCTTCGAATCGGAACGGCAGAAGCGCGAAGAAGAAACCCGGCTGTTCGGCGAGCAGTTGGCTGCTGCGGCCGCCGGTATCCTGGTCAGCATCACCACCATGGTGGCGATTTTCGTAGTGTTCATCTAAGGGCGGCGCCTGAGGGCGATTGGGCGGAGAGCGAGTGATGGTCGATATTGCGCGTCGCGGCATGGCAAAGCCGAAAAAGCGGAACCTGTGGTGGGTGTGGGTGACCGCGCCGCTGGTGCTGCTGGTGGCAATGCCGGTTTTCGTGCTGCTGACCATCGGTCTGATCCCGACCATGGTGGCCTTTCTGATCGACCGTCGCCCGGAAAAATATGCGGCCTTCTGCGTCGGCGGCTTCAACCTGTGCGGCGTTATCCCCCTGGCGCTGGAACTGTTCGTGCAGGGTCGCACTTTCCCCGCGCTGGGCCATATCATCGGCAGCCCGCTGAACTGGCTGATCATGTATGGCGCCGCCGCGCTTGGCTGGATCGTGTTCAGTTGGACTCCAGAAGCGGTGCTGCGCCTGATGGCCTTCCAGGACCGCAAGCGCATTGCCACCCTGCATCGCCGTCAGGAACAGCTGGTGGAAGAATGGGGCACCGGCATCATCCCGCCGCGCGGCGAGGACGAGTAGATCCACCTTCTACTTCCCCGGCTTCTCTTTTTCAGCTTGCTCTTTTTCGGGGCGGCCCTCAGCACCCCCTGGTAGACGGGTCGGCCGCAGCACGTCCTTGATGCGCGACAGGCGGGCGGATTGATCCGGCCCCTGCCGTAAGGCAACCCCGGTCGCCAGCACATCGATCATCGCCAGATGCACCAGGCGCGACGCCATCGGCGTGAACAGTTCCGCGTCTTCCGCCGGGATGGTGGCAATAACGATCGATGCGCGCTGCGCCAGCGGCGAGGCGGGAGCGGTGATGGCGATCACCGTCACACCCTGATCCTGGGCCAGACGGGCGATATCGACGATTTCCCGCGTGCGCCCGGTGTTGGAGACGATCAGCACCACATCCCCCGCCGTCATCCCAACCAGCTGCATCCGCAGCAGCAGCGGGTCCAGCACCGCCTGGGAGGGAATGGGAAAGCGGCTGAACTTATGGGCGGCGTCGGCGGCCGTTGGGGCCGATCCGCCCAGGCCGAAGAACACGATCCGGCGCGCATTGGCCAGCGCCCCGACTGCGGCTTCGACCGCCGCGATATCCAGGCTGCTGCGCGCCGCATGCAGGGCGGCGGCCCCGGCATCGAGGATCTTGCCGACATAGGATGACGCACTGTCCCCCGGCGCCACATGGGCGCTGACAAAGGGGGTGCCGGGCCCCAGGCTTTGCGCCAGTTTCAGCTTGAAATCGGCATAGCCGTCGCAGCCGATGGACCGGCACAGGCGGATCACCGTCGGCTGGCTGACGCCCACCCGCGCCGCCAGCGTGCCGATGGAACTGCGCAGCGCATCCTCCGGCTCGGCCAGCACGGCCTCCGCCACCGACGCCTCGCGCCGGGACAGGGTGGGAAGGGCAGCGCGCAGCCGGTCGATCAGGTTTTCCATCGCCAGATGGCCGTACCGCCGCGTCAGCCCTTGAGGGCCGCAGCTTCGCGGGCCAGCGTTTCGATCCGCGCCCAATCACCCGCCGCAACCGCATCGGCCGGCGCCACCCACGATCCGCCGACGCAAGGCACATTGGGCAGTTTCAGATAGGCCGGCGCCTTGGCCAGATCGATCCCGCCGGTCGGGCAGAAGCGCACCTGGGGAATCGGCCCGCCGATGCCCTTGATCGCCCCGACGCCGCCCACCGCTTCGGCCGGGAAGAATTTCACATGGCTGACGCCACGTTCCATCAACGCCATGACCTCGGAGGCAGTAACCGCCCCCGGCAGGAACGGCGCCGGTTGGTCCAGCAGGGCATCCAGCAGGCGCGGCGTGGTGCCGGGCGAGACCAGAAAACGGCTGCCCGCCGCCAGGGCAGCAGCGACATCTTCGGCACGGTTGACGGTTCCGGCGCCGACCACCGCGCCCTCAACCTCCCCCGCCACCCGGCGGATGGCCTCCAGCGCAGCCGGGGTGCGCAGGGTGATCTCGATGGCGGGCAGACCGCCCTTCACCAGCGCGCGGGCTAGCGGTACGGCCGTCGCCGCATCCTCGATCACCAGCACCGGCACCACGGGCGCCAGGGAAACCAGCCGATCGACAGTCAAAGCAACCTGAGACATGGGACGATATCCTTATGCGCCGAAGGTCAGGCGATCTTGAATCCAGGCCGCCGCCCCGGTCAGCGCCGGGGTCTTGGCGATGATGAGATGAACCGGAATGCGCCGGGCATAGTCCGCCATGCGCAGACGGTTATCGAAGCGGGCGCGGAAACGGCTGGCCAGCAGCATATCCGGCATCCGGGGCAGAATACCGCCGCCCAGGAACATACCGCCGCGCGCGCCCAGCGTGACCGCCGCATTGCCTGCCACGCTGCCCAGCAGGGCGCAGAACATTTCCAGCGCCTCGCGGGCATGGGGATCGGCACCGGGAGTGCCTGGCGCGATCAGCCCGCGTTCGGTTACCAGACTGGCGGGCAAAGGTTCGGCACGGGTGCCGTCGATCACCGACAGACAGCGATAGAGCCGCTCCAGCCCCCCGCCGGACAACAGACATTCGGCTGTGACAGCGCCCTGTTCGGCCTTGAGGACGCGGATCACCTCCCATTCGCGTTCCTCCACCGCCGGGGCATCGACATGCCCGCCTTCCCCCGGAATCGGGACCCACCGCCCACCGACCGGCAGCAAGGCGCCGACGCCCAGGCCGGTGCCGGGGCCGACAACGCCCAGCGCCTGGCCGGGCATGGCCTCAACCACCGCCGGGTCACCACCGACCGCGATCAGATCGGCCGGGGACAGGAACGGCAGGGCCATGGCCAGCGCGGTGAAATCGTTGATCAGCGCCAGATGATCCAGGCCCAGGGTTATCCGCGTTTCCTCGATCGAAAAGTCCCAGGAATGGTTGGTCAGGCGGAAGCGATCGCCGCCGACCGGGCCGGCGACGGCAACACAGGCCACTTTCGGGCGGGGTGCCTTGACATCCGCCAGATAGGCGTCCACCGCCTCGGCCAGGCCGGAATATTCGGCACAGGCCAGCACCCGGATATCGCAGACCGGGTTGCCCGGATCGTCGATCAGCCCGAAGCGGGCATTGGTGCCGCCGATATCGGCGACCAGCCAGGGGGAGGCCGCCGAGGCAACGATGGCCGGGCCGGATTTAACGCCGGATTTGGCAGAGGGCTTGGGGGCGCGGTGCGGCAGGCTGGTCATGCGGGCACCTTTTGGTCCAGCACTTCCGCCCCGAACACCGCGCCGCCCAATTCGGCAGATGCAGCCGCCCGCCGCATCACACCGAACAGTTCACGTCCATAGCCGAAGCTGTTATCCGCCAAGGACGACAGGGGTGCCGCCGGGCGCGCCGCCAGTGCGGCATCGTCCAGGTCAAGGACGGTCAGCGTCCCGGCTTCGGCGTCCAGACGCAGAATATCGCCATCGCGGATGCGGGCGATCGGCCCGCCATCCAGCGCTTCCGGCGTTACGTGAATGGCGGCAGGCACCTTGCCAGAGGCGCCGGACATGCGCCCATCGGTCACCAGCGCCACCTTGAAGCCGCGATCCTGCAGCACGCCCAGCGTGGGGGTCAGCTTGTGCAGTTCGGGCATGCCGTTTGCTCTCGGCCCCTGGAAACGGATCACGGCAATGAAATCGCGCTCCAGCTCGCCGCGCTTGAAGGCGGCTTGCAGGGCATCCTGGCTGTCGAACACCAGCGCCGGCGCCTCGACAATCCGGTGCTGCGGCTTCACCGCCGACACCTTGATCACCGAGCGGCCCAGCGTGCCGCTCAACATGCGCAGCCCGCCATCGGCAGAGAACGGGTCCGCCACACCGCGCAGCACATCGGTATCCAGGCTTTTGGCGGTGCCCGGCTTCCAGGTCACGCGGCCATCGGCGGTCAGGAACGGTTCCTGGCGATAGCGGTCCAGCCCCATGCCGACCACGGTGCGCACATCGCCGTGCAACAAGCCGGCATCCAGCAATTCCCCGATCAGGAAGCCCATGCCCCCGGCGGCGTGAAAATGGTTCACATCGGCCTGACCGTTCGGATAGATCCGGGACAGCAGCGGGATCACCGCCGACAGGTCGGAGAAATCGTCCCAGGTCAACCGGATCCCGGCGGCTGCGGCCATGGCGATCAGGTGGATGGTGTGATTGGTCGATCCACCGGTGGCCAGCAGGCCGATGATACCGTTGACCCAGGCTTTTTCGTCCAGCACCTCGCCAATCGGGGTGGGTTCCGTCCCCGCCAGATGGGTGATCTGCAACACCCGTTCGCCCGCCGCTACGGTCAGCGCGTCGCGCAAGGGCGTGTTGGGGTTGACGAAGCTGGACCCCGGCAGGTGCAGGCCCATGATCTCCATCAGCATCTGATTGGAATTGGCGGTGCCGTAGAAGGTGCAGGTGCCCGGCCCGTGATAGGAGGCCGATTCCGCCTCCAGCAGTTCCGCCCGGCCAACCTTGCCTTCGGCGTAAAGCTGGCGGATGCGGCCCTTTTCCGCATTGGGCAGGCCCGACGGCATCGGCCCGGCAGGCACGAAGATGGTCGGCAGATGGCCGAAGGCCAGCGCGCCGATCACCAGGCCCGGCACGATCTTGTCGCACACGCCCAGCATCAGGGCGGCGTCGAACATATCGTGGCTCAGGGCCACCGCCGTCGCCATGGCAATGACATCGCGGCTGAACAGCGACAATTCCATGCCCGGCTGTCCCTGGGTGACGCCGTCGCACATGGCGGGCACGCCACCGGCGAACTGGGCCACGCCGCCGGCCTTGCGGATCGCATCCTTCAGGATGGCCGGGAACACTTCCAGCGGCTGATGGGCCGACAGCATGTCGTTATAAGCGGAAACCAGGGCGACATTCGCCTTGGCCCCGGCTTTCAGATCGGCCTTGTCGCCGGCCGGGCAGGCGGCGAACCCGTGGGCCAGATTGCCGCAGGACAGGCGCATCCGGGTTGGCCCCTGCTGGGCGGCGGCGCGGATACGGGCCAGATAGGCGCCACGGCTGTCGGCGCTGCGCTCGATGATCCGCCGGGTGACGGCGGCGACGGTCGGGTTGAGGGCTGCCATCTGCTTATTCCTCCCCATCTTCATGCCAGGTGCGGCCATCGCGCTCGATCAGGGCGATCGACGCTGCGGGGCCCCAGGTGCCCGCCGTGTAGGGCTTCGGCGTCTCGCCCCGTCGCTCCCAAGCATCCAGGATCGGCTCAACCCAGGTCCAGGCGGCCTCCACCTCGTCGCGGCGCATGAACAGGGTCGGGTTGCCGCGCACCACATCCATCAGCAGCCGCTCATAGGCATCGGGATAGCGCATCTTGAACGCTTCGGCGAAAGACAGGTTCAGGGTCGCCGGACGCAGCCGCAGCCCGCCGGGGCCGGGGTCCTTGGTCACCAGTTGCAGGCGGATGCCTTCGTTCGGCTGCAGGCGCACGATCAGCCGGTTGGGGGCGATTTCGCCGGCATCCCGCGGGAAGATCGAATGGGGCACCGGGCGGAACTGGATGACGATTTCCGACGCCTTCTGGTGCATCCGCTTGCCGGTACGCAGATAGAAGGGCACCCCAGCCCAGCGCCAGTTTTCCACTTCCGCCTTGAGGGCGACGAAGGTTTCGGTCTGACTCGGGCCGCCCAGTTCTTCCAGATAGCCCGCGACCGACTGGCCGTCGATCGCACCCGCCTTGTACTGGCCGCGCACCGTCAACTGGCCGATCTCGGTTTCGGGGATCGGCTTCAGCGCGCGCAGCACCTTTAGCTTTTCATCGCGCACCGCGTCCTTATCCACCCGCGCCGGCGGCTCCATCGCCACCAGACACAGCAGCTGCAGCAGGTGGTTCTGGATCATGTCGCGCATGGCACCGGATTTGTCGTAGTACCCGGCCCGCTGGCCGGCCCCGACGGTTTCCGCCACGGTGATCTGCACATGGTCGATGGAGGCCGAATTCCACAGCGGCTCGAACATCGAGTTGGCGAAGCGCAGCGCCAGTAGGTTCTGGACCGTTTCCTTGCCCAAATAATGGTCGATACGGAACACCTGCCGTTCCGCGAACACCGCGCCCACTTCGTCATTGATCAGCCGGGCAGAGGCGAGATCGCGCCCGATCGGCTTTTCCAGCACCACGCGGCTGTCCTTGGTCACCAGACCGGCCGCTTGCAGACGGCGCGAAATCGGCCCGAACAGATCGGGCGCGGTGGCAAGATAGAACACCCGCACCCGGTGCGCCCCATCGGCCAGTACAGAGGCAAGGTCGGACCAGCCATTGTCGCCGGTGGCATCGACCTGAACATGGTGCAGGCGGGCTAGGAAGCGGTCCCAGGCCTCGTCCTCGATCTCCCCCTCGCCGATGAAGCCGCGCACGGCGGGCGCGAACTTGTCGATGAACCCCTGCCGGTCCAGCGGCGCGCGCGAGACGGCGATGATGCGCGCATCGTCGGGGATCTGGCGGTCGCGGTCGCGGAAATACAGCGCGGGCAGCAGCTTGCGCTGCGACAGGTCGCCGGTGCCGCCGAACACCACGTAATCGAACGGCGCAACGGGAATGATCTGGGCCATGACAGGGGCAATCCTTCGCGGAAACAAAGCGAAGGTAGTTTTACTACACAATCCCAGAATCGCAAGCGCTCAATCGGGGGGAATTTGTAGTTTCCCTACACGGCCTGCATGCCAATCAGTGGCGGGCGGCGCCGAACTGGCGGGACAAATCCGCCACCGCCTTCTTCACCTGACCCATATGGGGGTTGAGCGCCAGCGCCGCCTCGAAACAGGCCAGCGCAACCGCCTGCTCCCCATGCTTCAGCGCAATCTGGGCAAAGCCGCACAGGGCGCCGAAATGGCGCGGCTCCAGGCGCAGGACGGTCAGGATATCGCGGATGCATTCGGCATCCCGATCTTCGATATAGGCCAGGATCGCCCGCTTGTTCCAGGCTTCGGCCCAGTCCGGCTCCAGCACCACCAGCTCGTCCAGCAGGGTGCGCGCCAGATCGTGTTCTCCGCTGGCCAGGGCGTTGATCGCCCGCTCCATCAGCTCCCCCCGCGCGGGGTCGGGATGGTTGGACCAGTGCGCCCAGATCAGATCCTCCACCTCATGGGCCGGCCGGCTGGGCTTCTTGTGCTGCAAATCGCGAAACAGGCTGCCCAATCCGGGGGAGACGAGGCCGTGGGGCTTGCCGCGCAGGGCGTCCAGCACCGCAGGCAGGGCGGCGCGCACCAGATCGGGCGGGGCAATCGCATGGTCGAGGATTGCTGGGCCGGTTGGGGGTGGCGGCGCTGCGGTCATGCCAGATGCTCCCGTTCGGACGGTTCCGTCAGGCTCGCCCCGCGCGGGCGGGGTGATGCTCTGCCTCATCGGCGGCGTGAAGCGCCAAGTGTAGCAGGTGTTCGGCCAATCGTGCCGTGGTTTCTGGCGGGGCATGGACGATCCGCGCCCGTACGGCCATCGCCATTGCCAGTGCCTGCAGCACATCGCCGTTGGACATCTCGCCCAGCACTGCCAGATCCCGGTCGATCACGGCCAGCAGGGCATCCACCGTCTGGCGAACGCGCAAGGCATCGCCGGTTTCGGAATGGAGCGGGAAGCGAAAGGCGAACCGGTCGCCGCTGCGGGTTGTGACATCGACGGGAAGCGAGCGGGTGGGTGCAGCCATAGCAATCTCTCTCGAATTACGCATGCCGTGTCACGGAAATGGGTTGGCATGCGGCGAAATCCACTGGGGCGAAATCCACTGGCGCGCGCGACAGAGGCAGCCCCCTGCCGGCGATCCGATTGACCTTTGCCCCCGTCGCTGCCACTTAGCAGCGATCATGCGCCTGTTGCTGATCGATAATTATGACAGCTTCACCCAGAACGTCGCCCACCTGATCGCGGCGGCCCTGGGCCATCCGCCGCGCATTCTGCGCAACGATGCGTGCCGATGGGAGGAGGTTGACCTGGCGGGCATCGACGCGATCGTGATTTCCCCCGGACCGGGGCGGCCCGACCGGCCGGCGGATTTTGGCCTGTCGGCGCCGGCGCTGCACAGCGGCCTGCCGGTTCTGGGCATCTGTCTTGGCCATCAGGGCATCGCTGCCGCTTTCGGTGGTGCGGTGACCGCCGCGCCGGAGCCGCGCCATGGCCGCCTGTCGCGTATCCGGCACTGCGGGGCGGGCCTGTTCGCCGGCATTCCGCAATCCTTCCCGGTGATCCGTTATCATTCCTTGGCAGTTGCCGAGCCGCTGCCGGCCGACCTGATCCCCCTGGCCTGGGCAGAGGAGGATGGCGTGCTGATGGCCCTGGCACACCGCCGCCTGCCGCTGTGGGGCGTGCAGTTCCACCCGGAATCGATCCTGTCCGACTATGGGGACCGGGTGATCGCCAACTTCGCCCTGCTGGCGCGGAATGGGGGAATTGGTCAGGGAACTGGACGGGAAAATGGGCAGGGAAGTGGGGGGCAGGCGCCATGACTCAGCCCTTCGCCCCCCGGCCGGTTGCGGCCTGGCGCCGGGTCCATCGCACTGCCGCCCTGCCGCCTCATCTGGCAGCCGAGACGGTGGGGGAGGCCCTGTTTGCCCATTGGTACGGCGCAGCGCCGGAGGCATTCTGGCTGGACAGTGCGCGGCTGACGGCCGGGGCGCGCTTTTCCTATCTGGGCGATGCAGCGGGGCCGCACAGCCTGGTTCTGAGGCACCGGATACAGGATGGTCCGGTCTTGCCGCGCGTGCAGCATCTGCTGGCCGCCCGCGCCTGCCCGCCCGATCCGGCCCTGCCTTTCGGGTTTCAGGGCGGGCTGGTCGGCTGGATCGGCTATGAACTGATGGCGGAAACCCTGGGGGTTAATGGGCCGGTCAGCGACGCCGACGATCTGCGGATGATCTTCGCCGACCGGCTGATCGTGCTGGATCACGCCGCCGGGACCGTCACCGCCCTGGCCCTGTACCCGGCAGATGACGGGCCGGCGGCAGACGCAGCCGCAGAGGCGGCAGCGCGCGATTGGTGCGCCGACCGGATCGCCGCCCTGGCTGCGCTTGCGCCCCCGCAGCCATCCCCCCCGCAGCCACCCCTGCTGCCACTACTCCCCCCGCCACCCGATACTGCGACAGCGGGCCCGCTGCGGCGCGCGTTCCACCCCCGCCACGACGATGCCGCCTATCTGGCGCGGATCGGTGCCTGTCTTGAAGCCCTGCGCCAGGGGGAGAGTTACGAGCTGTGCCTGACCAACCGGCTGACCGCCGAGGCCGACGGGTTCGGCGATCCGTGGGCGGCCTATCGCGTGCTGCGGCGCCGCAACCCGGCACCCTATGCCGCGTTTCTGACCTTCCCGGATCTGGCAGTGCTGGGCTGCTCGCCCGAGCGGCTGGTGCGGCTGGATCACGCCGGCCGGCTGGAGGCCAAACCGATCAAGGGCACCGCCCCGCGCGCCGAAGACCCCGATGCCGATGCCGCCCTTGCCACCGCCCTGCAACAGGATGAAAAGACCCGGGCGGAAAATCTGATGATCGTCGATCTGCTGCGCCACGATCTTGGCAGCGTCGCCGAATGGGGCAGCGTTGCCGTGCCAGGGCTGATGCAGATTGAAAGCTATGCCACGGTTCATCAGCTGGTCAGCACCGTCACGGCGCAGCTGCGCGCGGGCTGCGATGCGGTGGATGTGGTGCGCGCCGTGTTCCCGCCGGGATCGATGACCGGCGCGCCGAAAAAACGATCCTGCGAAATCCTGACCCGGCTGGAAGACGGACCGCGCGGCCTTTACTCCGGGGCGATCGGCTATCTGTCGACCAGCGGGGCGATGGACCTTTCTGTGGTTATCCGCACCGCCATTCTGCACAAGGCGGCCGGCGGTCGGCCGCCCCGGCTGGATCTTGGCACCGGCGGCGCGATCGTCACCCTGTCCGACCCGATGGCAGAACTGGCGGAAACCCGCCTGAAAGCGGCACGCATGGTAGAGGTGCTTGCCGCTCTTCCCCCCGATGCCTAAGCTGCCCGCAGGAGATCCCACCCTTACCAGGATCAGCCGCAGGGGATGACATGACGCAGACGGACCAGGTTTTTCAGCATGCATCGGGGATCGCGGCGGCGGCGGTGGATGCCGGGCGGATTCCCGGGGCGGCGCTGGGCCTGATCGGCGCCGATGGCACCCGCCGGGTTTCCATCTGCGGCCTGGCCGCGCGGGAGCCGCAGCCAGTGCCGCTGACGGCGGATACCCTGTTCGATCTGGCCAGCCTGACCAAAGTGATTGTCACCACGACTGCGGTGCTGCGGCTGGCCGAGGCCGGACGGCTGGATCTGGACGATGCCCTGTCGCGCCACCTGCCGGACCTGTACCAGTATCGCAGCGATCACCCGCTGCGCCGCCTGACCGTGCGGCAATGCCTGTCGCATACGACCGGCCTGCCGGCGGTGGAGCCGATCTATACCTGGGGCCATGACCCGGAACGCCTGAAGGCGCTGGTGCTGCAACGGGACTGGCCGCTGGGCCAGCCGGTCTATTCCGATATCGATTTCATCCTGCTGGGGCTGTTGGTGGAACGGCTGACCGGCCAACCGCTGACCGCACAGATCCCGCCCGGCGATTTCGCGGCCACCCCCGGGCCGGACCGCGCCGCCGCGACGGAGCGCTGTTCCTGGCGTGGCCGGGTGATCCGGGGGGAGGTGCATGACGAAAACGCCTTCGCCCTGGGCGGCTTTGCCGGCCATGCCGGGCTGTTCGGCACTGTCGATGCCGTGCTGGATTTCGCCCATGCGCTGCTGGACAGACAGTGCCTGTCCCCCGCCGCCCTGGCAGAGATGCGCCGCCCGGCATCCACCGGGCCGTTCGGCCTCGGCTGGCAGATCAAGTTCGACGGCTGGTCGGGCGGCTGCCTGTGTTCGCCGCAGACCATCGGCCATACCGGGTTCACCGGCACCGGGCTGTGGATCGACTGGCAGCGGGGCTATGCCTGGTGCCTGTTGACCAACCGCGTCCACCCCAGCCGCCATATCGAAACCGGCATCATGGATTTGCGCCGCAGCATCGGCAATGCGCTGGCCGCCGGCTGGCAGGGCTAGAGAGCCGGGCTAACAGCCAACAAAAAAACCCGGTCACGGGACCGGGTTTTTCGCATCACAGGCGGATCGGCCTAGGAATTGTTCGAGACTTCCGTCTTGACGATTTCGGTCATCGTCACGCCCAGGTTGCCGTTATCGAGAATGGCAATTTCACCGCGCGCCACCAGACGATTGTTCATATAGACGTCGATCGGTTCGCCCAGGCGGCGGTTCAGCTCGATCGTCGAGCCGGGGCGCACTTCCAGCAGCTGGCGCGCCATCA
>CAYRWZ010000009.1:14755-45212 GCA_964428065.1 uncultured Comamonadaceae bacterium
TCGACACGCGCATATCGTGAATCGGGGCCAGATCCTGCGCCCGGCCAAGGGCCGCAGGAAGCGCCCGTTCCATTTCTTCGTCGAAATTTTCCACCGTTCAGCCCCTTACCCAAACCGCGTCGTCACCCGTGTGCCCGTCACCCATATGATCGCCACCCTCTGTGACTCTCACCGGCATGCCCGACTGCGCGCCATCAAAACCGGTTTAACCATAAGCGATAATGGATTGATTTTCCATAATCGTTTTCACTGGCCGGGAATCGGGCTTTTGCCCTCTTGCCCGCGCGCCGTATGACGGGCACTGTCAGTGCCGTCAGAAATCACACATCCGGTTTCCATCATGCCCTATCCGGACAATCGATCCAGCGCGATTTTCCACCGTTCCACCCGCACCGTTCCGCCCAGCGTGGTCGGCGGGGAGGGCCTGTATCTGATCGGCGCCGACGGCACGCGCTACATCGATGCCTGCGGCGGGGCGGCGGTATCCTGCCTGGGTCATGGCGATGCCGATATCCGTGCCGCCATCATCGCCCAGCTGGATCGGGTCGCCTATGCCCATACCGGCTTTTTCACCACTGACGCGGCAGAGGATCTGGCCCGCCATCTGGTGGACCGCGCGCCGGACGGTCTGGCCAAGGTCTATCTGGTGTCGGATGGATCGGAGGCGATCGAAACCGCGCTGAAAATGGCCTATCAATACCATTGCGAGCGGGAGGAGCCGGGGCGCATCAACATCGTTTCGCGTTGGCAATCCTATCACGGCAACACGCTGGGCGCGCTGTCGGCCGGGGGCAATCGCTGGCGGCGCCGGGCCTATGCGCCGATTTTGCTGCCCAATGTCCACCATATCGATCCCTGCTATGCCTATCGCCACCAGGCAGCAGGGGAAAGCGCAGAGGAGTATGGCCGCCGCGCCGCCGACCAGCTGGAAGCCAAGCTGCTCGAACTGGGGCCGGAGACGGTTTCCTGCTTCATCGCCGAAACCGTGGTCGGCGCGACCCTGGGCGCAGTACCGCCCGCGCCCGGCTATTTCCAGCGCATCCGCGAGATTTGCGACCGTTATGGCGTGCTGTTGATTCTGGACGAGGTGATGTGCGGGCTTGGCCGCTGCGGCACGCTGCATGCCTGCACGGCCGAAGGGATCAACCCCGATTTGCTGGTGTTGGCGAAGGGGCTGGGGGCCGGATACCAGCCGCTGGGCGCGGTGCTGTGCCGCCAGGGCGTGTTCGATGCCTTTGCCGAGGGATCGGGTGCCTTCCAGCACGGCCATACCTTCGTCGGCCACCCGGTTGCCGCCGCCGCCGCGCTGGCCGTGCAAGAGGCGCTGGACCGGCGCGGGCTGGTGGCACAGGTGGCACGGCTGGCGCCGGTGCTGACCCGGCTGCTGCGCGACGCCTTTGCCGACCATCCCCATGTCGGCGATATCCGGGGGCGCGGCTTTTTTCAGGCCATCGAACTGGTAGAGGATCGTGCAGACAAGCGCCCCTTTGCCCCGGACCGTCAGGTCTACGCCAAGATCAAACAGGCAGCGATGGCGCGCGGGCTGTTGGTCTACACGACCGGCGGCATGGTCGATGGCCAGGCCGGCGATCAGGTGCTGCTGGCCCCGCCCTTCATTGCCGGCGAAAGTGACCTGGCAGAGATTGTCGGCCGGCTGGCAGAGGCAGTTGCGGCGGTCGTGCCGCGCTAATCCAGATAGGTTTTGCGGAACGCCGCCATCTGGCCGCTGGCCTCCAGCGCCTCAAGCCCCCGGTCGATCGCGCGCTTCAGGGCCGGGCCGGGGTCCGCCCTGGTAATCAGCATGAAGAAGTCGGTGGTCGGGATCGGCGCCAGCCGGGCATAGGCCATCCAGGACTGCCCCAGCATGTCGAAGCCCTGGCGGGCGAACCCGCGCGCAATTTCGATCTTTTCGACGAAGGCATCGCAGGTGCCGTAATAGAGCCGCAGCGAGAGCTGCCGATAATCCTTGGCCGACAGGTCGATGGCGCCCGTCGGCATCGCCAGCGGGGCATAGTTGTAGCCGTTGATACCGCAGAGCTTCAGCAACCGCAGCTGTTCCAGCTGGGTGACGATGATCCCGTCGGGAAACCGCGTCCGGCTGTAGAAAATGAAGTCCCGCCCCTGATAATAGGGGCGGCTGAACAGATAGGTTTTTGCCCGGTCCTCGTTGAACGTTGCGTTCAGCGCCAGATGATGGGTGCCGCGCGCCACTTCATACTGGCAGCGCGCCCAGGGCATCAGGGTGATCGTGACGGGACGGTCGATCCGCTGGCCGATGGCACGGATCACGGCAACCGAAAAGCCGTCGATGCGACCTCCATCCTGCCCACCATCCCGGCTTCCATCGCGCGCCCCATCGCCACTGGCCGCAGTCCGATTGGTCGGGGCGGGCGCCTTGGTGCGATAGGTATAGGGCGGGGTTTCCGCCTCATCCTCGCACACGCGCAACTGGGGCGGCAGTGCATCGTGCAGCGCGGGCTTGGCGACTGCACTGCAAGACATGCCAAGGCAGACCGCCGGAACCAGCAGCCGAAACACCGAACCTGTTGCCTGACGCCGTTGGGAACCATCAATCATGAGGCGACTATTGCCGTGAACCGATAGAAAATCGTTAATCAGACGCGCAAATGGCGTGAAAATCTGAAAGCCGGATCCGCATGGGAACGCTTTTCGCATTGCAGCGGACTTGGCAGGACGATGGCAAGCGGGTAAGCCTGTGCCCATGACACCGATTGTTTGGGCCCTGCTGGCCATCGATATCGCCGCTTTCGTCCTTCCGCTTCTGCTGGGCTGGGGCGTTGAGCATTGGTCGAAGGAAAAGGGGTTGGTTACCCTGGCCTCAGTGCTCAATCTGTTCGCCATCGGCTGGGTGTGCCTGTCGATTTACCGGCTGCGCCACGGCGGACACTGGCCGCGCTTTGCAAGTTTTTCCGCCCGTAGGGCCGACCCGGCCTTCATCTGGTGTCTGATGGGGATCGGCTTCATCTTCCTGGGCTTCGATGACGCCATTCAGATCCACGAGAAAATCGACGGTGCGGTGCACGCCCTGCTGGGGATCAAATCCAACAACTACACCGACCGGCTGGACGATATCCTGATCGCCGCCTATGGCGGGATCGGCCTGCTTCTGATGGTGCGCTATCGGGCGGAATTGCTGCCCTATTGGCGCTATCTGAAATGGCTCAGCCCCGGCTTCGCGCTGATGCTTCTGATGGTGCTGACTGATCTGGCCACCAACCGCGACGATTTTCTGCCCTGGCTGGTCGGCCCGCAGGCCGCGCCAGACTGGAAAACCGTGCTGGGCGAAATCGAGGAAATCACCAAAGTGGCCGGCAGCCTTCTTCTGGCGATGGTCTATGCCGCCATTCGGCGGGACATGCAGCGCACGTCGCTCTAGCGATTGACGGCCACGGGCCACAAGCCCATATTCGAACCCATGAAGGTAAGCGATCTCGATGCTGCCGCAGAGCAGGCGACCGATCTGTTGAAGGCGCTGGCCAATCCGGTGCGCCTGAAATTGTTGTGCCATCTGGTCGAGGGGGAACGGTCGGTCGGCGAACTGGCCGAACGGCTCGATATCCGCGATACCAACGTGTCGCAGCATCTGGCCCTGTTGCGCAAGGACCGCATGGTGCGCACCCGGCGCGAGGGGCAGACCATCTATTACACCATCGACAATCCGGCCGCCCTGGCTGTGCTCCAGGTGCTCCACGGCCTCTATTGCCCGCCGCGGTAAGGGGATTGGCTTGACCAGCCCGACCGCTTCCTCCACGCCCCCCGCTTCCCCAACGCCTCCCGACTGGGTGACAGGTGCACTGGCCTGCCCACGCTGCCGGTCCCGGCTGGCGGATGATCTGCGCGCATGCGGCAATTCGGCCTGCGATCTATCCCGGCCCAGCAGCTTTCCGCAGGTAAACGGTACCCCATGCCTGGTGGATTTCGCCGCCAGCGTGATTATGCGCGACCGGCTGGAGGCATCGGCGGCGGCCAGCCCGGTGCGCCGCCGGGGCGGGTGGCTGCGCGATGCAATCAACCGCGCGGTGTTCGGCCATAATCGGGTGGCCGACGGCAATGCGGTCCGGCTGCTGACCCATCTGCCGGCCGACCGGCCGATCCGGTTGTTGATCGTCGGCGGCGGCGCGCGCGGCGCCGGGGTGGACCGCCTGCTGGCCGATCCGCGCGTGCAGCCGCTGATCAGCGATATCTATCGGTCGGCCGAAACCGTGCTGGTCGCCGATGCCCACAGCCTGCCGCTGGCCGACGCCAGCGTGGATGCCGTCTGGATTCAGGCCGTTCTGGAGCATGTGGTTGACCCGGTTCAGGTGGCGGCGGAAATCCACCGCGTGCTGCGTCCGGACGGGCTGCTCTATGCGGAAACGCCGTTCCTGCAGGCGGTCCATGAGGGGCCGTATGATTTCACCCGCTTTACCGA
Organism: uncultured Comamonadaceae bacterium; assembly: GCA_964428065.1. GTDB lineage: Bacteria > Pseudomonadota > Alphaproteobacteria > Elsterales > Elsteraceae > CAYRWZ01. The sequence goes on from CAYRWZ010000009.1 coordinate 19,188, forward strand.
GCGCGGCCACCGCGCCCTGTTCACCCGGTTTGAGGCGCTGGGCAGCGGCGCCATCGGTGGGCCGGGCACCACGCTGATCTGGGCGCTGCGCTATGCCCTGGCCGGGCTGCTGCGTAGCTATCGCCTGGGTCTGCTGGCCACCCTGCCCTTCGCCTGGCTACGCCTGATCGACCGGCTGGTGCCGGAACCCTTTGCCCTGGACGCCGCCAATGGCGTCTGGTTCCTGGGCCGCAAACGGGCAGAGACGGAATCGCTGCCCGACCTGATTGCCGGTTATCGCGGCGCGCTTTAGCGCCCCTACCAGTTCGGGTCGGGCATATCCAGAAAGGCCGTGCGCAGGGCAGTGGACCAACGCTGGCGAATATCCATGAAATAGGGGTCTTCCTCCCCCACCAGCTTGTGCAGGTCTAGTTTCAAACTATCCCGCCGATAGATTGCGAGATCGAGCGGCAGCCCAACCGACAGGTTTGAGCGCAGGGTCGAATCCATCGAGATCAGCCCCAGCTTAGCGGCCTGGCGCAGATCGGTGTCGAAGGACAGCGCACGGTCCAGGATCGGCTTGCCATACTTGGTCTCGCCAATCTGGAAATATGGGGTTTCGTGCGTCGCCTCGATGAAATTTCCGGCGGAATAGATCTGGAACAGGCGCAGCTTGCCACCTTTCACCTGACCGGCGAGCAGGAAGCTGATATTGAAGCCGCCGCCATCCTTGCCGTCCAGGCGCTCGCCATCGATACGGTAGACATGGCGTACCGCTTCTCCCACCAGTTGCGCCGCCTCGAACATGGAGCCGACGCTGCGCATGGTGCGCGGCTCCTCGTGCCCTGGGATCACCAGCCCGGCATCCAGATAGTGCAGCACGGCCTGGGAGACGCCCAGATTGCCTGCCCGGGTCAGCATGATGGTCCGGTCGCCCGGCACGTCCCACAGGGTCATCTTGCGGAAGGTGGCGATATGGTCCATCCCGGCATTGGTCCGCGAATCCGACAGCAGAACGGCACCATCCTTCAACAGCATTCCCAGGCAATAGGTCATGATTCGCGCATCCGGTCGGACATGGACAGGGCCGCTATGCTGGGCAGGGCGCCGGGGCCATGCAACAAAAAAAGGGCCTGCCGCGCGGCAGGCCCCTTCCATTTGATCGACGGGACCAGCAGCGCCGGCTATTCCGCCGCCTGCGACCGAGCCACTGGCGACGGCTCCTTCGCCTTGTTGGCCAGCTTCAGTGCGTCGAAATAGGCCGGATAGGCCGGACGGTCGATATGGCGGCCAGCGCCCCGCACCGCCATCAACTGCCCCTGCTTCCACACCAGCTTGCCCTGGCTGATCGTGTGCGACGGCACGCCAGTGACAGTCATGCCTTCGAAGATGTTGAAATCGACATTCTGATGATGGGTCTTGACCGAAATGGTGCGGGTGCCCTTGGGGTCCCAAACCACGATATCGGCATCGGCGCCAACCGCAATCGCCCCCTTGCGCGGGTAGAGATTGAAGATCTTGGCCGTGTTGGTGGAGGTAATGGCGACGAATTCGCTTGGCGTCAGGCGGCCGGTATTGACCCCCCGGTCCCAGATCACCGCCATGCGATCCTCGATCCCGCCGGTACCGTTGGGGATCTTGGTGAAATCGCCCTTGCCCGCCGCCTTCTGCGGGGCGCAGAAACAGCAATGGTCGGTTGCAGTGGTTTGCAGATTGCCCGATTGCAGGCCACGCCACAGCGCCTCCTGATGCTCCTTCGGGCGGAATGGCGGGCTCATCACATAGGCGGCGGCGGTCTCGAAATCCGGATGGCGATAGACGCTGTCGTCGATCACCAGATGCCCGGCCAGTACCTCGCCATAGACCCGCTGGCCTTCATTGCGGGCGCGGGTAATCGCCTCCAGCGATTCCTTGGCCGAGACATGGACGATGTAAAGCGGCACGCCCAGCACCTGGGCAATGCGGATGGCGCGATTGGCCGCCTCCCCCTCCACTTCCGGCGGGCGGGACAGGGGGTGCCCTTCCGGCCCGGTGATGCCCTGGGCGATCAGCTTGCGCTGCAGGTGATAGACCAGTTCCCCGTTCTCCGCATGCACCGTGCACAGCGCGCCCAGTTCCCACGCGCGGGAGAAGCTGTTCACCAGCACCTCGTCCTCGGCCATGATCGCATTCTTGTAGGCCATGAAGTGCTTGAAGCTGTTGACGCCATGCTCCCGCACCAGGGTGCCCATGTCGCGGTGGACGCTTTCGTCCCACCAGGTGACGGCGACATGGAAGGAATAATCCGACGCCGCCTTTTCCGCCCAGCCGCGCCATTTGCGATAGGCATCCAGCAAGGGTTCCTGCGGGTTGGGGATGACGAAATCGATGATCATCGTCGTGCCGCCCGCCAGGCCCGCCGCCGTGCCGGTATAAAAATCCTCCGACGCCACGGTGCCCATGAAGGGCAATTCCATATGGGTATGGGGGTCGATCCCGCCGGGCATGACATATTGGCCGCCGGCGTCGATCACCTCGGTCCCGGCCGGGGCGTCCAGCTTTTCCCCGACCGCTATAATCTTGCCGCCGTCGCACAGCACATCGGCGCGCATCTGCGCATCCGCCGTCACCACCGTGCCGCCCCTGATCAGCATCGCCATGTTGCTTCCCCCCAAACCTGTCTGTGCGCAGACCTGTCTTTGAAACGCTGTTCCTGTCGTTCCAGCCCCTGCCGACCGGGCCCGAGGGCGCCGATCGGCAGGGTGGCCCTGTCTTGATGATCGGTACCGCCTAGAGAGCGGCGGCCTTGGTCCAGACATCGTGGCTGTAGGCACCGTCCGGCTTCTTGGAGATCACCGGGGCCGACTTGCCCGACATCAGGATATTGACCGTCCGCTCATAGGCCGCCGGATCCAGATAGCCCGGCCCCCTGGCCGAACCGCCCAGCAGCTTGGCGATTTCGCCCATCATGCGCTTCTGGTGCTTTTCGGTCTGGGCGCCAGTCGCATCATTGTCGAGGGCGATGCGGGCAGCCTCATCCACATTCTTGGCCGCATAGTCCCAGCCCTTGAGCGAGGCTTTGACGAAGCGCGCCAGCTTATCGACCATCTTCGGGTCTTTCAGGTTTTTGCCCAGGGTGTAGAGGCCATCCTCGAGCGTTGCCACCTGCTGGTCTTCGTACTTGAACACCAGAAGGTCGCTTTCCTTCAGACCGGCATCGATGATCTGCCAGTATTCATTATAGGTCATGGTCGAAATGCAGGCCGCCTGCTTCTGCAGGATCGGATCGACGTTGAAGCCCTGCTTCAGCACCGTCACGCCATTGGCACCGCCGGTGGTGGCATAGCCAAGCTTGTCCATCCAGGCCATGAACGGATATTCGTTGCCGGAGAACCAGACCCCCAGGGTCTTGCCCTTGAAATCGGCCGGGGTGGTGACGCCGCTATCCTTGCGGCAGGTCAGCATCATGCCCGATTTCTGGAAGATCTGGGCGATATTGACCAGATCGACACCCTTTTCGCGCGTGGCCAGGGCCGACGGCATCCAGTCAACCACAACATCCGCGCCGCCGCCGGCGATCACCTGGCTGGGATTGATGTCCGGTCCGCCGGCCTTAACCGTGACGTCGAGTTTCTGTTCCTTATAGAACCCCTTGTCCTTGGCAACATAGTATCCGGCAAACTGCGCCTGGGTGACCCATTTCAACTGCACGGTCACCTTATCCTGTGCCTTGGCCCCGCTTGCGGCCATCATGGCCAAGGCGGCAACACCCGCCAACAGTGCTGTCTTTTTCATCGCAAGCCTCCAGTTCAATCCTGTTCGACACTTATTGTTGATCGTTCGGTCCTCGGTTCGGCCCAGCTAGCGTCCCTTTCTGAACGAGGGGTGCCAGAAGGTTACGGCCCGCTCCACCACGGCAAGCAGACCGTAAAATGCAGATCCGGCGACGGATGCCACGGCAATCGTGGCCCACACCACATCCACATTCATGCGCGCGACTTCGGTCGAGATGCGGAATCCCATACCGACAATCGGCGTCCCGAAAAACTCTGCAACAATCGCGCCAATCAGCGCCAGAGTCGAATTGAGCTTCAGGGCATTGAAAATCATCGGCAGCGCGGCAGGCAGGCGCAGGAAGAACAGCGTCTGCCAATAACTTGCGGCATAGGACCGCATAAGGTCGCGCTGCATGTGGTCAGCTGTGGCCAGACCGGCCAGGGTAGAAATCAGCATCGGAAAAAAGGTCATCACCACAATGACCGCCGCTTTGGATTCCCAATCGAAACCGAACCACATGACCATGATCGGCGCGATGCCGACAATCGGGATCGCGCTGACCAGACTGCCGAGCGGCAACAGGCCGCGTTGCAGGAAGGGCGACCGATCGATCGCCAGGGCCGCCAGAAAGGCCGAGCCGGAGCCGAGCACGAACCCTGCCAGCACGGCCTTGAGAAAGGTCTGGCGGAAATCGGCCGCCAGGATCGCCACCTGCCCGGTCAGCACATCGAACACGGCCGACGGGGCGGGCAGCAAGACACGCGGGACATCGAACCCCCGCACCAGCACTTCCCACAGATAGATCACGCCGATCCCGAACAGGGTGGGTACTAGAATGCCAACCCCCCGTTTTCCCAGCGCCTTCTCACCCCGCCGGGCATCGGCCAGATGGGCCAGCAGCAGCCAGCCGGTCAGGGCGTTGGCGGCAATCGCCATCCAGCCGCCGAAGCCATCGGCCAGCAAAACCTCCCAGGACAGGGCGACCAAGGGCGGGATGGCGCCCAGCACCAGCGACAGGGCCAGCGTTGCGACCGCAAGGCGCGGATCGACCAACCGGCCGGCCGCGACACAGCAGGTCAAGGCCCCGGCCAGAACGATCAGCACCGCCTGGATCGGCGCCATGGTCCAGTCGAACGGTGCGCCGTCCAGACTGCCGACCGGCGACAGGATCGCCGTCACCGTCAGCAGGGCCATGGCAATCCAGGCCAGACCGGGCGGTTGCGCCAGCGATCCGGGGCGGGTGGACAGGCGGCCGATCAGGGATTGCGTCATTGGTTCATTCTCCCCCTCAGCGCCCATTATCTCGGCGGGTACTCTCGGTGCGGTTGCCCGACCGGCGCAGCATCAACCGTTCGGCCAGCCCGACCAGGCCAACTGCGGCCATGCCCATCACCGAGGCGACCACCAGTGCCGACCAGATTTGCACCGTCTGCCCATAATAGGAGCCGGACAATAGCCGCGCGCCGATGCCGGCCTGCGCGCCCGTCGGCAATTCGCCGACAATCGCCCCGACCAGGGCGATGGCGATGGCCACTTTCAGCCCGGTGAACAGGAACGGCATGGCCGCCGGCCAGCGCAGCTTCCAGAAGGTTTGCGCCCCGCTGGCGGAATAGGTGCGCATCAGGTCCAGCTGCAGCGGATCGGGCGACCGCAGCCCCTTGACCAGCGAGATCGTGATCGGGAAGAAACACAGGTACATGGAAATCACGGCCTTGGGCAGCAGGCCAGTCAGGCCCAGATTGCCCAGCACCACCACGATCATGGGGGCGATTGCCAGGATTGGCACGGTTTGCGAGGCGATGATCCACGGCATCAGAGACCGGTCGAGCGTGCGCAGATGCACGATCCCGACCGCCAGCAGAATGCCAAGACCGCAGCCAAGGACGAACCCGGCCAGCGTTGCCGATCCCGTCACCCAGGCATGGAACAGCAGATTGCGCGGGCTGTCGATCCGGGCGGTCAGGGAGCGGTGCAGATCGGCCGCCACCTGCTGGGGCGAGGGCAGGATCGGCCGTTCCATCGCCCAGCTTTGCTCGACCAGCTGACCGAAGCTGAGCGTCCCGCCGTCGCGGGCCGCCCGTTCGCTGATTTGCGGCGCGTTGAGCCAGACCGATCCGGCCAGCCACAGCAGCAGCACGCCCAGGCACACCACCAGCAACGGCAGGGTGCGCCCCTGCATCAGCCGGGCGATGCCGGCCGGGCCGGGGGCGGCGGGGATCGCCTCACTCGTCATAGGAATGACCTTCCTGCAGGCCCAGGCGAACCTCGTGGGCGACATCCAGGAACGCCTGGGTGTCGCGCAGGTCCAGCGTCCGGCCGCCGCGCGGCAGCGGGCTGTCGATCACCTTGATGATGCGGCCCGGACGGGCGCTCATCACCACGATCTTGGTCGAAAGATAGACGGCCTCGGAAATCGAATGGGTGACGAAGATCACGGTTTTCTGGGTCTGCTGCCACAGGCGCAGCAATTCATCGTTCAGATGATCGCGGGTGATTTCGTCCAGCGCACCGAACGGTTCGTCCATCAGCAGCAGATCGGGCTCGAAACTCAAGGCGCGGGCGATGGAAACCCGTTGCTGCATCCCGCCCGATAATTGCCAGGGAAATTTCTTCTCGAACCCGGACAGGCCAACCATGGCCAGATACTGCCGCGCCCGGGCCTGCCGCTCGGCCTTGGGCAGGCCCATGATCTCCAGCGGCAGCATCACGTTGCGTTCGACATTCCGCCACGGATATAGCGCCGGGGCCTGAAACACATAGCCATAGGCCCGGTCCAGCCGGGCCTGTTCCGGTGTCGCACCATTGACCGTGCAGGTGCCCGAAGTCGGGCGTTCCAAATCGGCAACCACCCGCATCAGCGTGGTCTTGCCGCAGCCCGACGGCCCGATGAAGGAGACGAAATCGCCCTTGGTAATCTGCAGGTTGATATTGCTCAACGCAGTGACCGGACGATCCGGCGTTTCGAACACCAGCGACAAATCGCGCACGTCGATGGCGATTGGCGGCGAAGCCTCCCTGTCTGACTGACCGGCCTGATCCCCACCGGCCCGAGCTCCGTGAAGCGCCATTGTCACACTGCCACCCCTTCCATCCATCTGCCTGTTCCTGACTTCCATCCCTGAATGCTAACCGAACGCCTGCCGGAAGCAAGGTTGGGGCCAGCTGCGCCCCACCCGATGCGATATTTCCGACACAGCATCCCCGACCGTCGATTGAAAAAGGCCGGGCAGTGTGTGCCCGGCCTTGTCCTTATTCTGCCGCAACCTTGCGCATTGGATTGTTCGGATGCGTGGTCCAGTTGGAATAGGCTTTGCCGTTCTGGACCGGCTCCATGGTGATGCAGTCGGGTACCGGGCAGACGTGGTAGCACAGGTTGCAGCCGACGCAGTCCTCGTCCACCACCTCGAAATAGCGTTCGCCATTCTTGGTCGCGGTGATCGCCTGGTGCGAGGTATCCTCGCACGCGATGTGGCAGCGGCCGCACTTGATGCACAAATCCTGGTCGATCCGGGCCTTCAGATCGTAATTCATGTTCAGATACTGCCAGTCGGTCACATTCGGCACCGCGCGGCCGACCAGATCCGACAGGCGGGCATAGCCCTTGTCGTCCATCCAGGTGTTCAGCCCGTCGATCATCTCCTCGACAATCTTGAAGCCATAGACCATGGCGGCGGTGCAGACCTGGACGCCGTGGGCGCCGAGGGCCAGGAATTCCGCCGCATCGCGCCAGGTGGTGATGCCGCCGATGCCGGAAATCGGCAGGCCGCGTGTATCGGCATGGCGGGCGATTTCCGCCACCATGTTGAGGGCGATCGGCTTCACCGCCGGGCCGCAATAGCCGCCATGGGTGCCCTTGCCATCGACCATCGGTTCGGGCGCCATGGCATCCAGATTGACGCCCATGATGGAATTGATGGTGTTGATCAGGCTGACCGCGTCGGCCCCGCCCGCTTTGGCCGCGCGCGCCGGGTTCAGCACATTGGTGATATTCGGCGTCAGCTTCACGATAACGGGCATGCGGCTGTGCTGCTTGCACCAGCGGGTGACCATTTCGACATATTCCGGCACCTGGCCGACCGCCGCGCCCATGCCGCGTTCCGACATGCCGTGCGGGCAGCCGAAATTGAGTTCGATGCCGTCCGCGCCGGTTTCCTCCACCTGCGGCAGGATCGCCTTCCAGCTTTCTTCCGTGCAGGGCACCATCAGCGAGACGACCATGGCCCGATCCGGCCAATCGCGCTTCACCTGCTTGATTTCCCGCAGGTTGACTTCCAGCGGGCGGTCGGTGATCAGTTCGATATTGTTCAGGCCCATCACCCGCCGGTCGCCATCGTGCCAGGCGCCCTAGCGCGAGGTGACGTTGACCACCGGCGGATCCTCGCCCAGCGTTTTCCACACAACGCCGCCCCAGCCCGCTTTGAAGGCGCGGACCACGTTATATTCCTTGTCGGTCGGCGGGGCAGAGGCCAACCAGAACGGATTGGGCGATTTGATGCCCGCGATTTCGCAACGCAAGTCGGCCATGGCAGGCTCCTATCGGGTCAGGTGACGATGGATGGACAGGGCGGCCTGTTTGCCGTCCTCGACTGCGGCGACGGTCAGATCCTGACCGCCGGCGGCGCAATCGCCCCCCGCCCAAACCCCGTCCAGCGATGTCTGGCGTTCGGCATTCACGGCGATTTTGCCCTTGCGCAGCTCCAGCACCTCGGCCGCGCCGTCCAGTTGCGCGGGCACCAGCGTCTGGCCGATCGCCTTGAACACCTGATCAGCCAGCAGGCTGAAGGTGCCGCCCGTGCCGACCAGACGGCCGGACTCATCCAGCCGCGTATATTCGAACACCGCCTCCTTCACCTTGCCCTGATGGCCCAGCAGACGCACCGGACGCGCCCAATGCTTGATCGTCACGCCATTGGTCTGCGCCCAATCCTGTTCGACCCAGGTGGCGGACATGGAGTCCGGCCCGCGCCGATAGACCAGGGTCACATCCTCTGCCCCCAAACGCTTTGCCTGGGTGGCGGCATCGATGGCGGTATTGCCGCCACCGATGACAATGACGCGCCGGCCGATCGGCAATCGGGTCAGATCCGCCGTCTGCCGCAGGGTGGCGATGAAATCGACGGCGTTGGCAACCCCCTCCAGATCCTCGCCCTCGGCCTCCAGCGCGTTGACGCCGCCCAGGCCGACCGCCAGGAACACCGCATCATACGCCTTGCGCAGATCGGCCAGGGTGCCATTGCGGCCGAACACCCAGTCGGTCTTGACCTCGATCCCACCGATTTCAAGGATATAGTCGATTTCGCGCTGGGCGAAATCATGCGGCACCTTATAGGCGGCGATGCCATATTCGTTCAGCCCGCCCAGCTTCGGCCGCGCTTCGTACACGGTCACCGAATGGCCCAGCATGGCCAGGCGATGGGCGCAGGACAGGCCCGCCGGGCCGCCGCCGACCACCGCAACCCGCTTGCCGGTCGGCGCGGCGCGCTGGAACAGCTGAATCCCTTCCTCGAACAGCCAGTCGGTCGCATAGCGCTGCAGCGCGCCGATATTGACCGGCTTATCCTCGTACGTATTCCGCACACATGCGTCTTCGCACAGGATTTCCGTCGGGCAGACGCGGGCGCACATGCCGCCCATGATGTTCGCCGACAGGATATCCTTGGCCGATCCCCGGACATTGCCGGTGCCGATCTTGCGGATAAAACTGGGAATATCGATCCCGGTTGGGCACGCCTTCACGCAGGGCGCGTCATAGCAGAAATAGCAACGGTCGGATTCGACCAGCGCTTCCTGCCGCGTCAGGGGCGGATGGGCATCGTCAAAGGCATCTGCCAAGGCATCGGCGGACAATCGGCCCGCTACAATATCCCCGACCCGCGGTGCTGTCTCTGTCATGGACCCTCCTGCCAGGATGCGCCGGCCCATGCCGCACGACGCCACCCCAGACTGAAATGAAGCTACGAACCCTGTTCGCCCCCGCTTTGGTGCGGATGGGCCTGTTATACGTAAATTGAAAGGCAGATATTTCCGCCCGTCAATCGTCTTTTTGACCAATCGGTCAATATTTATTTGCCCGATAAAACAGCAGACTTAAGCGGCATTGCGCAAATACTAGGCAAGGCCCATCCACGACCCTGGCGGAATTTCGCACAGGATCGTGGATCGGGCTGCTTTTGCCGGATGACGGCGGGTTAGGCGCGCGCAGCCTCGATCATCGCGTGCAACAGAACATTGCACCCGGCGCCCAGCTCATCCGGCCGGGCGTTTTCGATCTCGTTGTGGCTGATGCCGTTTTCGCACGGCACGAAGATCATCCCGGTCGGTGCGACGCGGTTGATGTAGCAGGCGTCATGCCCGGCGCCGGAGACGATCTCCATATTGCTGTAGCCCAGCCGTTCCGTCGCCGTGCGCACGGCGCCGACGCACTTGTCGTGGAAGGTGACCACCGGCGAGTGCCAGATCTGCTTGAACTCCAGCTCCAGCTTATGGTCGGCGGCGGTCTTTTCGACAAAGGCGCGCAGCTCCGCATCCATCTTGGTCAGCGTATCCTCGTTCGGATTGCGGAAATCGACCGTGAAGAACACTTTGCCGGGGATGACGTTGCGCGAATTGGGCGATACCTGCACCAGCCCGACCGTGGCGCAGGCAAAGGGCTGATGCCGCATGCCGATGGCATTGACCTCGCTGATGATCTTGGCAGCGCCGACCAGCGCATCGCGGCGGCGCGGCATCGGCGTCGGCCCGGCATGGGCTTCCTGCCCGGTCAGGGTGACTTCATACCAGCGCTGCCCCTGGGCGTGGGTCACGACGCCGATGGTCTTGGCTTCCGCCTCCAGAATCGGCCCCTGTTCGATATGCGCCTCGAAATAGGCGCCGACCGGGCGCTTGCCCACCTCTGCCGGGCCGGCATAGCCGATGCGCTGCAATTCCTCGCCCATGGTCTTGCCGTCCAGATCGGCGCGCGACAGGCCATAGTCCAGATCGAACACCCCGGCGAACACGCCTGATGCCACCATGGCCGGGGCAAAGCGAGAGCCTTCCTCGTTGGTCCAGACCGCCACCTCGATCGGGGCGTCGGTTTCAACGCCGTAATCGTTCAGCGTGCGCACCACTTCCAGCCCGGCCAGAACGCCATACACACCGTCGAACTTGCCGCCGGTCGGCTGGCTGTCCAGGTGGCTGCCGGTCATCACCGGCGGCAGATCGGGGTTCCGACCCGGGCGGCGGGCAAAGATATTGCCCATCTTGTCGATGGTGATCGTGCATCCTGCCTCCCGGCACCAGCGCACGAACAGATCGCGCCCCTGCTTGTCCAGATCGGTCAGGGCCAGGCGGCACACGCCGCCCTTCGGCGTGCCGCCGATCTTGCCCATTTCCATCAGTGAGTCCCACAACCGGGATTCGTTGATCTTGATGTTTTCCACGGAACCTTCTCCCAGCATTGTCCCCCGTGCGGTGCCTGAACCGGCAGGGGAAAACGGCAACGATGCCTTCCTGTTCTTGCGTCCCGGCCCATATTTTTGTGCGGGCTTGCGGGTGCGGATCAGGGATGGGAGCCGTGCGGGGAGCGGCAAGAGCGCGGTCGAGGATGCGGTAAAGGATGTAAGGGGGCATCCAGCCGAAGGCGCGAGCGAGCGACGCGAATTTCCGTGCGGTACCAGTCCCTGTCTGCTATCGATTGCGAATACTGCAACACTTCCTGACCAGACGGTCAAGAAGGAACAATGATGACGGAAACGGGCGACTCCCCCACGGTTCAACGCCCCTCTGGGACCAGCGATTTCGGCATGGCGGCCCCGGTTCCGGCCGCCCTTCAACCGAACAGTCAGCCGCGCCGGCGCGGGCGGGCGCGCATGTATGATGAGCGGACGATCCTGGCTGCGGCCGAGGAAGTGTTCGCCACCTACGGCTTTCGCGGCGCGACCACGGCGATGATCGCCGAACGGGCCGGGGTGCCGAAATCCAACCTGCATTATTATTTCAGCACCAAGGAAGCACTGTATCTGCGCGTGCTGGAGGATATTCTGGAAGCGTGGCTGTCGGCCGCCACCGCCTTTGACAGTGCAGCGGAACCGCGCACCGCGCTGGAGGATTATATCCGCGCCAAGATGGACTATAGCCGCCTGCGCCCCCATGCCTCCAAAGTGTGGGCGAACGAGATTCTGAACGGCGCGCCGCATATCCGCAGCCATCTGGAAACCCGTCTGGCCGATTGGGTGGCGGACAAATCCGCCGCCATAGAACGCTGGGTTGCCAGCGGCGCGCTGCCGCCGGTCGATCCGCGCCACCTCTTGTTCCTGATCTGGGCCGCCACCCAGCACTATGCCGATTTCGAGGCCCAGGTCCGGGTGCTGCTGGGCAAAGACCGCCTGGAGCCGCAGGATTACCGCGCTGCCGCCGATTTCCTGACCAAGATCGTGCTTGACGGGTTACGGCTGCCCGGTTAGTCCGCCGCTATCCACAATCGATTGCCAACAACAAGCGCCCGCGATGAGCCGCCATTCCACCCAGCCCCCGCGCCCCACCCTGATCGGCAGTTTTGCCGATGTGGTGCGGCTGCCGCTGCGGCACCGCACCCTGTTCGGCGAATTGCAGCGGCGGCAGGTGGCGCAGAAATACACCGGGTCGATGCTGGGCGGGGCCTGGATGGTGATCGCCCCCCTGCTGACGCTGGCGGTCTATTATTTCGTATTCGGCCATGTGTTTGGCGCGCGCTGGCCGGGCCTGCCGACCGACCGGCCGGAACAGGTGGCGCTGGTGCTGCTGACCGGGCTGATGTTCCATTGGCTGCTGGCCGATTGCATCGGGCAGGCGCCGGGGCTGGTGACCGGCAATCCCAACTTCGTCAAGAAGATCGTCTTTCCAATCGATCTGCTGCCCTGGGTGTCGGTAACCGTCGCGCTGGTGCAGACGGCGATCACGCTGACCCTGCTGCTGGCAGCAACGGCGCTGATCCGGCCGGGATTGCCGGCAACGGCCGCGCTGCTGCCGATTGCCTTTATTCCGGTCGTGCTGTACGCGCTGGCCTTCGGCTGGCTGTTTGCCGCCGCCGGGGTGTTCTTCCGCGATCTGAATCAGGTGACGGGCTTGCTGTCGATGCTGCTGCTGTTCGGATCCAGCATCTTTTTCGCCCCCGATGCCCTGCCACCCTTCCTGCGCCCGCTGGTCTGGCTCAACCCCTTGACGGCATCGGTCGATGTGGCGCGTAGCCTGCTGTTCGCCGGCACCGTTCCGCCGCTGGGGGCGTTGGCGATCCACGGCGTCGTCGGCGCTGGGGCTGCCGGGGTGACGCTTTATCTGTTCCGGCGGCTGCGCCGGGCCTTTGCCGATGTGGTGTAAGCCGCGATGAGCATCCCGACCGCCATTTCCCTGACCCAGGTCTCCAAGCGGTACGAGGTTTATGCCCGCCCGCTGGACCGTCTGAAGCAGGCCGTGCTGCGCAACCGGCGCTATTTCACCGAATTCTGGGCCTTGCGGGATTTAAGCGTGGATATCCCGCAGGGGCAGGCGGTTGGCATTGTCGGGCGTAACGGATCGGGCAAATCGACCCTGCTGCAAATCCTGTGCGGCGTGCTGACGCCAACCACCGGCACTGCGATGGTGGAGGGGGAGATTGCCGCCCTGTTGGAACTGGGGTCCGGCTTCAACCCGGATTTCACCGGGCGGGAGAATATCCGCCTGAACGCCGCCATCCTGGGCTTTTCGGCCGAAGAAACCCGGGCGCGGGAAGACGCCATCATCGATTTTTCCGGCATCCGCCCCTTCATCGATCAGCCGGTGAAAACCTATTCCAGCGGCATGGCGATGCGCCTTGGCTTTGCGGTCGCCGTCGCCAGCGATCCGGCCATTCTGGTGGTGGACGAGGCGCTGGCCGTGGGCGACGAAGCCTTCCAGCGCAAATGCATCGCCCGGATCGAGGAGATGCGCGCCAACGGGGCGACGGTGCTGTTCGTCACCCATTCCAGCCGTCAGGTGCTGGAACTGTGCGACCGTGCCCTGCTGCTGGACAGCGGGGAGCTGTTGCAGGACGGCACGCCCCATGCGGTGATCAAGAATTATCAACGGGTCATGTACGCCGCACCCGCCGCCCTGCCCGACCTGCGCGCGGCGATCAAAGGCGGCCCGGACAAGACGCAGGTAAGCCAGACGCAGGCAACACAGCCGAAGGCCGAAGCAGCGCCGTCCCACACACCGCCCGCCAGCCTGGACGAAGCCTATTTCGACGATCTGCGCCCGGAAACCACCATCGTCTATGACGCGGAAGAAGCAACCATCCTGTCGGTCGATCTGCTGTCGGGCCGCACCGGGCAGCCGGCCAATCAGCTGCTGGTCGGGCAGCCCTATCGACTGCGCCTGTCGATCCGCGCCGACCGCCCGGTTGACGATCTGCGGATCACCTGGTCGATCAAATCGATTGCCGGAACCCCAATGGCCACCGGGGCCTTTCCACCGCCAACCGAGCCTGGCTTGTCGCTTGAGGCGGGCGGCGGTGCGGCGGGCGGGGATTATACGGTGGAGATCGCCTTTACCCTGCCGTTCCGCGATGGCAGCTATTTCGTCAATGTCGGCCTGCAGCAATGGCGGCCGGAACATCGCTTTGTCCACCGCATCGTCGATGCGCTGATGTTCCGCGCCATCGCCCCGGCGGGCAGCCTGTCAACCGGGATGGTCGATCTGGCGGCCCAGGGGACGATTGCACCGACGCTTCCCAGCTAGGCCAGGGTTCGCAGGGTCCGCGCCGCCGGGTCGATCAGAACCAGGCGGTGATTGTTGGTATCCGTCACCAAAACCGTTCCGTCCGGCATGGCGGCCACCCCTGCGGGTTCGAACAGCGGCAGGCAGATGGAATCGAGGCAATCGAACCCATCGTCCAGGTCACGCACGGTGCGGGCAGCCGGATCAGCCAGGCGGATGGCATTGTTGAAACTGTCGGCAATCAGGATGCGGCCATCCGGCAGGCTCGCCACCCCCAGCGGGTGCTGCAATTGCGCCTCGGCAAACCCGCCGGATCGGTGGCCGAAATCGAACAGGCCGGTGCCGATCAACGTCTCCACCCGTCGATCCCCCGCCCCGCGCGGCAGGTCCAGATACACCACCCGCAGGGCGGAAATCTCGCTGTCGGCGAAATAGAGCATCGTGCCGTCGGGCGACAGGGCAAGGCCGCTCGGCTGGGCCAGATAGGCCGCGCGGGCAGGGCCATCGCGCAAGCCTTCCGGCCCCGCCCCGGCCAGGACCGAGACGCGGCCATTGGCAAGGGAGAGCAGACCGAGCTGATGGGTGCCCGCATTGGCGAAATACAGATCCTCCCCCCGCAGTTCGAGATCCCAGGGGGAGGCCAGGGCGGTGCGGGTGCCAAGGCCGCCGGCCGCGATCACTCCGCCGCGCTGTCCGGTCCCGGCCAGGGTGGTGACGATGCCGGTCAGGCGGTCGATCCGGCGGATGGCGTGATTGCCGGTATCGGCAACGAAAATCGCCGCCTCGGTCGCCACCAGCCCTTCCGGGCGGCGGAAGCGGGCGCGGCCAACCGGGCCATCGACGAAGCCGGGCTCCGGCTCCCCGAACACGATCTCATCGCCCCCATCGGCGGATAGGATAAGGATGCGGTGATTGCCGCTGTCGGCAACGGCAATCGCGCCATCGGGCGTCGGCTTGGCCTTGCCGGGAAAGCGGAAGCGGTGCCCGGCCAGCGGATCGGTATCGGCCAGCAGGGGCGCGCCGGGGCGCAGCCGGTCCGTCCCGATATCGGTCAGGGCGCGGCCGATGGCGGCCACCAGATCGGGCGGCGGCACTTCGCCCGAATGCATCCCGCCGACCATGCCTTCCGGCGTGACGAACACCAGCGTTGGCCAGGCACGCACGCCGAATTCACGCCAGATCTGAAACTCCGGGTCGTGGATCACCGGATGGCGGATGCCGTAACGGGCAATCGCTTCGGCCACATGCAGCGGGTCTTTTTCCGCGGCGAATTTCGGGCTGTGCACGCCGATCACCGCCACCCGGTCGCCATAGGCATCCTCAACCGCCGCCAGGGCAGGCAGGATGTGCAGGCAGTTGATACAGCAGAAGGTCCAGAAATCCAGAATCACCAGCCGCCCGCGCAGATCGGCCAGCGATAGCGGGCGGTCGACATTGAACCAGACCAGCCCCTCGCGGTTCAGCTCTGGGGCATGAATGACGCTGTGCATGATGTCAGCGGCCCTTCCGGTCCAACGCCCGCTGCAAGCGCCGGATCAGCCGCTGGCGGTCCCCCGGTGGGGCACTGCGGATCTGTTCCCCAATCGACAGCAGCAACCCGGCATACTCGTTATGCCAGTCGTGCCGGGCGGTCTCAGGCGAGACTTTGGGGACCGCCGCATCATGGCCCAGGCGCAGGGCGCCGCTGGCCGCAACCCGCAGCCGGTCGCCCAGCGATGGAATGAAGATTGCCGGGCAATCGGGAATCTCCCGCCGCAGCCGCTCTGCCAGGGCGGCGCTGGCCTCCGGCTCGCCATGGGTCAGCACGATGCCGCGCCGGATCGGCAGGCGCGCGGCCACCCATTCCACCAGATCGGTCTGATCGCCATGGGCGGAATAACCTTCCAGCGAGATGATGCGGGCGCGGACGGCCACTTCCTCGCCCATGATCCGCACCCGCTTTTCCCCCGCTTTCAGCAACTGGCCCAGCGTGCCGGGGGCCTGATAGCCGACCAGGATCACCGTGGTGGCCGGTTTGTAGAGATGGCTTTTCAGATGATGGCGGATCCGCCCGGCATCGCACATGCCGGACGCGGCCAGGATGATCGCCCCGCCCTGCCAGCGGTTCAGCGCCTTGGAGGCGGCGGGCTCCAGCGTGTAGTGATAGTTCCGGCGCTGGAACGGGGACCCATCGGCGCCGAAGGTCAAATGCCGCTGAAACACGCGGGTCGCCTGAATCGCCAGCGGCGAATCGATGAACACCGGCACCTCGCGCAGCCGTCCGGTATCGAACAGGGCGTCCAGATCCTGCAGCAACTCCTGGGTGCGTTCGATGGCGAAGGCGGGGATCAGCACATTGCCACCGGCCTTGAGGCCACTGTCGATTGCCTCGGCCAGCTGCGCCTGGCGTTCGGCAGGGGTCAGGCGCGGGCGCACCCGGTCACCATAGGTTGCCTCGATCACCACGGCATCCACATCGCGCGGTCCATCGGACGGCGCGTGGAAGGCCTTGAAATCCGGCCCGATATCGCCGGAAAACACCATGCGGAACGGCTCCGCCCGCCCATCCTGGGGCAAGGCAAGTTCGACCGAGGCCGACCCCAGGATATGCCCGGCATTCCAGAACCGGGCTTGCGCCCCACCCCGTCCCCCGGCCGGCAGGTCGATCCAGCGATCCAGCGCAACCGGGCGCACCTGTTCCACCAGCTTTTCCCCGTCGGCGCGGGTATAGATCGGCACCACCGGGGGCTCCCCCCGCTGCGCACGGCGGCGGTTCAGATGCTCGACCTCGGTCTCCTGAATGTAACCGGCATCGGGCAGCATATAGGTCAGCAGATCGCGGCTGCCTTCGGTGGCGAAGACCGGCCCGCCGAACCCGGCCAACATCAGCTTGGGCAACTGGCCGGAATGATCGATATGGGCATGGGTCAGCAAGACCGCATCCAGCGCCGCCGCGTCGAAGGGGAAGGGCTGATAGTTCAGCTCCTTCAAGGTCTTGCTGCCCTGAAACAGGCCGCAATCGACCAGCAGGCAGCCGCCCGGATACTCGATCCGGGTGGCAGAGCCGGTTACGGTCGCCGCCGCGCCATAGAAGCCGAATGTCACTGTCATACCGCTCAGGGTGGCAAGGCTGCGCGCCGGCGTCAACCCACCGCCGCCTGGCGGTTTTTTTGCGCGAAGCCGCGTGACAGGTCAGGGTGTTCTATGTTCTGTTCGATCAATTTAGCCGGTTGCGGCCAAGAGCAAGACAATGCGTTGGGAGAGGCGCGTGTACGTTAGCGTTTTCGATATTTTCAAGCTGGGGGTCGGTCCGTCCAGCTCGCACACGGTTGGACCGATGAAGGCCGCCTACAGCTTCGTGACGGCCCTGGGAGAAAGCGGCACCCTGTCGCAGGTGGCGCGGGTTCAGGTCGATCTTTATGGCTCGCTGGCGCTGACCGGGCGGGGCCATGCGACGGATACCGCAATCCTTCAGGGGCTGGCCGGGCAGGCGCCGGACCGGTTCGATGCCGATGCGGGGCAGCGCGCCCTGTCCGAAATCCGCACACAGCATCGGCTGGCCCTGGCCGGGCGGCACCCGATCCATTTCGCCGAGGCTGACGATCTGCGCTTCCACATGATGGAGGTGCTGCCCCGCCACACCAACGGCCTGCGCCTGACCGCGCTGGACAAACACCATCAGGTGCTGGCGAGCGAGGTTTACTATTCCATCGGCGGCGGCTTTATCGTGACCGAGGCGGAGTTCGATGCGCCCCGCGCGGCGGTGGAGGCGGCGCCGGTGCCCTATGCCTTCGACAGTGCGGCGGAACTGCTGATGCTGGGCGACACGGCGGGCTTGTCGATCCCGGCGATGATGTGGCGCAACGAATCGGCCCTGCGCCCAGAGGCCGAGGTGCAGGACCGACTGATGCAACTGGCATCCGCCATGCGGGCCTGCATCGCCCGTGGCCTGGAAACCGAAGGGGAGCTGCCGGGCGGGTTGCATGTGCGCCGCCGCGCCCCGGCCCTGAAGCGGGAGATCGAGAAAAAACGGGCCGACAACCGCGCCATGCCGACCGAGGTGATGGATTGGGTCAGCCTCTACGCCATTGCCGTGAACGAGGAAAATGCAGCCGGCGGCCAGGTGGTGACCGCGCCGACCAACGGGGCGGCGGGCATCGTTCCGGCAGTGCTGGAATATTACCTGCGCTTCTGCCCCGATGCCGACGATCAGGGCGTCATCGACTATCTGCTGACCGCCGGGGCGATCGGCGCGCTGTTCAAGACCCGCGCGTCCATCTCCGGGGCCGAAGTGGGCTGCCAGGGCGAGGTGGGCGTTGCCTGTTCGATGGCCGCCGCCGGGCTGGCTGCTGCCCTGGGCGGCACCAACGGGCAGATCGAAAATGCCGCCGAAATCGGCATGGAGCATCATCTGGGACTGACCTGCGATCCCGTTGGCGGCCTGGTGCAGATCCCCTGCATCGAACGCAATGCGATGGGCGCGCTGAAGGCGATCAGCGCGGCGTCGCTGGCCCTGAAGGGCGATGGCACGCACAAGGTCAGCCTCGACATGGTGATCGAAACCATGCGCCAGACCGGCCAGGACATGATGTCGAAATACAAGGAGACCGCGCAAGGCGGTCTCGCCGTGAATGTTGTGGAGTGTTGATATGAGTGGAGTTCGATTGGACGACCCGATGCTGGATATTCATCGCAATGCCGCCGACGGGTTGGAAAGCTATACCGATCCCGATGCCGCCCTGGCCCGGATCGAGGAGATTTTCGAACGCAATGCCGGGCGCATCCGCGAGTGCTTCGACCAGCTGGCCCAGGGGGCGGCGGCCGATGAAATCACCCCCGACGGGGCCAATTACCCCTATCTGGGCCTGTCGGTCGGCGCGAATGACCTGCATATCGATGCACGCCTGTCCTATGGCGCGCTGCTGGACCCCGGCGCCTATGGCACCACGCTGACCCGCCCGTCGCTGTTCCGCGACTATTACCGCGAACAGATCGCCCTGCTGATGCAGCATCACGATGTGCCGGTCTATGTCGGCGTCAGCCGGCGGCCGATTCCGCTGCCTTTCGTGGTGGAAAACAGCACTGCCGACGTGACCGAGGCGCAGGTGCGCGAAATGCAGCAATATTTCGCCCTGCCGGATCTGACCTTCATCGACGATGAAATCGCCAACGGCACCTATCTGCCCCATCCGGGCCTGCCGCGCCCGCTGTCGCTGTTCACGGCGGAACGGGTGGATTATTCCATCGCCCGCCTGTCGCATTATTCGGCGACCGCGCCCAAGCATTTCCAGCGCTTCATCCTGCTGACCAATTATCAGCGCTATGTTGACGAGTTCTGCGAGTTCGCCCGGCGCGAAGTGGCCGAGGGCAATGAGTACGAGGCCTTTGTCGAGCCGGGGGATGTCTATCTGCCCAATCCGCGGCTGACCGATGCCCCCGCCTCCGGCACGCCGGTCCGCCACCTGCCGCAAATGCCCGCCTATCATCTGGTGCGCGGCGACCGGCAGGGCATCACGCTGATCAATATCGGCGTCGGCCCGTCCAACGCCAAAACCATCACCGACCATCTGGCCGTGCTGCGCCCCCATTGCTGGGTCATGCTGGGCCATTGCGCCGGGTTGCGGCGCAGCCAGTTCCTGGGCGATTACATCCTGGCCCACGGTTATCTGCGGGCCGATCATGTGCTGGACCAGGACCTGCCGCCGTTTGTGCCGATTCCGCCGATTGCCGAAGTGCAGGTGGCCCTGCAGGAAGCGGTGGCGAAGATCACCGGCCTCAAAGGCGGCGATCTGAAAACCCGTATGCGCACCGGCACCGTTGCCACCACCGACAATCGCAACTGGGAACTGCGCATCAGCGAAATGCACACGCAGCTGAACCAGTCGCGCGCCATCGCCATCGACATGGAATCCGCCACCGTGGCCGCCAACGGGTTCCGGCTGCGGGTGCCCTATGGCACGCTGCTGTGCGTGTCCGACAAGCCGCTGCATGGCGAAATCAAGCTGCGCGGCATGGCGAATGCCATGTATCGGGAACGAATCAACCAACACTTATTGATCGGCATCGAGGCTATGCGCATTCTACGGGAAAATGGCGTCGCACAATTGCACAGCCGCAAGCTGCGCAGTTTCGACGAACCGGCCTTCCGATAAGGGGGGCGGCCTGTAGCGGGGGAGTATCGGGGCGTGAGCGCAAACGCGAAGGATCGCCAGGACCGGATTGTCGAGCTGGTCCGGGTGGAGGAGTTCGTTTCGGTCGAACGGCTGGCCGAAATTTTCGACGTCACCCCCCAGACGATCCGCCGCGATATCCAGATCCTGGCCGATGAGGCCCGGGTGCGGCGGTATCGCGGCGGCGCCAGCCGGATCAGCTCCACCGAAAATGTCGACTATCTGGCCCGGCAGGTGATGCAACTGGCGGAAAAGCGCCGGATTGCAGCGGCAGTTGCAGCATCGATCCCCAACAATTCCTCGCTGTTCCTGAATATCGGCACGACGACAGAGGAAGTGGCGAAGGCCCTGGTCAACCATCAGGGCCTGCGCATCATCACCAACAATCTGCACGTCGCCGCCATGCTGGCGCCGAAAACCGATTTCGAAGTGCATGTCACCAGCGGTGTGGTGCGGTCGCGCGATGGCGGCATCATCGGGGAAGCGACCATCGATTTCGTCCGCCAGTTCCGGGTCGATTTCGGCGTGATCGGCATCAGCGGCATCGACATGGATGGCACCCTGCTGGATTTCGACTATCGCGAAGTGCAGGTCGCGCGCTGCATGATCGAACAGTCGCGCCGGGTGATCCTGGTCGCCGATCACAGCAAGATCGGCCGCAACGCCCTGGTCCGCCTGGGCGATCTGTCGCTGATCGACACGTTCTACACCGACAGCCCGTTGCCCGGAATGCTGGAAGCCCGCGCCGCCGAGCAGGAGTGCGAAATCCGCCTGGCCTGAGGCGGAAACTTTTCCAATCAGGTATTTTCGTTAACGAAAATCGTGCTAGATTGAATGCGCGGTATCGCACATTCAAACACGACACGACTCTCTGAAACGGATTTCGGCGATGGGTATGGCGGCGGCACAACAGCGGGATATGGTCGATCTGCTGGTGATCGGCGGGGGCATCAACGGGGTCGGCATCGCACGCGATGCCGTCGGGCGCGGCCTCAGCGTCGCCGTGTGCGAAATGCGCGATCTGGCCTCGGCCACATCCTCCGCCTCGTCCAAGCTGATCCATGGCGGCCTGCGCTATCTGGAACATTACGAATTCCGTCTGGTGCGCGAAGCGTTGCAGGAACGCGAAACGCTGCTGCGCATGGCGCCGCACATCATCTGGCCGATGCGCTTCGTGTTGCCGCACGATCCGTCGATGCGCCCGGCCTGGATGCTGCGCATCGGCCTGTTCCTGTACGATCACCTGGGCGGCCGCGAGATCCTGCCCGGTTCGGAAGGGATCGATCTGCGCCGCCATCCCTATGGCAAGGGGGTCGCCCCCGGCTTCGGCAAGGCCTTTGTCTATTCCGACTGCTGGGTGGAAGACGCCCGGCTGGTCACACTGAACGCCCTGGATGCCCATGAACGCGGTGCCGCGATCCATGTGCGGACCAAGCTGGTCGCTGCCCGGCGGGAGGCCGATCGCTGGATCGCCACGCTGGAACATGCCGATGGCAGCCGGTTCGAAATGGCGGCCCGCGCCCTGGTCAATGCCGCCGGCCCCTGGGTCGCCGATGTGCTGAACGGCAAGCTGGGCCAGAACAGCAGCAAATCGGTCCGGCTGGTTAAAGGCAGCCATATCGTGGTGCCCAAGTTGCATGACGGCGATCAGGCGTTCATCCTGCAGAATTCCGACAAGCGGATCGTGTTCGTCATTCCGTACGAACGGAACTATTCGCTGATCGGCACCACCGATATCGAGTATCACGACGATCCGGCCGGGGTGCGCATCTCGGCCGACGAGACCGAGTATCTGTGCGCCATCGCCAACCGCTATTTCGCCAAGAAAATCACCGCGCAGGATGTGGTGTGGGCTTATTCCGGCGTCCGCCCGCTCTACGACGATGCCTCGGCCAATGCCTCGGCCGTAACGCGCGATTATGTGCTGGATCTGGATCACGGGCCGGGCAAGGCGCCGCTGCTGTCGATCTTCGGCGGCAAGATCACCACCTATCGCTGCCTGGCGCTGGAAGCGGTGGAGAAACTGCAACCGCTGCTGGGCAACAGTGCCAAGGCCTGGAGCCATACGGCCCCGCTGCCCGGCGGCGATATCGTCGATGCCGATTTCGATGCCTTCCTGGGCGAAACCCAGCATCGCCACCCGTGGCTGCCGGCCCCGCTGGCCCGGCGCTATGCCCGCGCCTATGGCACCCGGCTGGAGAAGATCGTCAACGGTTTCCGCAGCCTGGACCAGCTGGGCGAGGAGATTGGCGACGGGATCTATGCGGCGGAGGTTGACTATCTGCGCCGCACCGAATGGGCGCGGGAGGCGGACGATATCCTGTGGCGGCGGTCGAAGCTGGGCCTGCACACCAGTCAGGCAACCCAGCAGCGCCTGGCACAGTGGCTGGCGGCCAACCCGCTTTAGTCCCGGATCAAAATAAGTCCAGATCCAGCCAGGACCACAGGGTGGCGGCCAGTTCCACCCCGAACAGCGCCAGCAGCAGGCTGGCGCCGAGGGCCAGCAGGGACAGGGCGAAACCACTGGCCACCGCCATGCCGTCGCGCTGCGCCAGCCCCAGGGCCAGGCAGATGGTCGCAATGGCGGGCAGGGTGTTGCCGAACGGGATCGGCAGCACGATCAACACCGCCAGCACGAAGCCGATCGCCCCGACCAGACGGTGGCCCAGCCGCCCCGTGATCTGACGCAATCTGGGCTGCAAGCGCCGTTCCAGCCGCTCTGCCAGCGGCACCATGCGATCCAGCATGCCGATCCACAGGCGGCGCGGCAGCCGCCGCTTGCCAAGCGAATCCGGCAAAGCGACCGGACGGCCAAGCACCAGCGCCAGGCAGATCAGCGCCGCCACACTGCCAAACAGGGAGCCGACCGGAATCCCGGGGCTGGGAATCAAGGACGGCAGGGAGACCAGCGCCAGCGACAGGCTGGGGCCATGGCGGCCCAGCGCCTTCATGATATCCCCCAGTTGGGGGTCCGCCGCATCGTCGCTGTGGCTGGCCCGCAGATCGCGCAGGGTCGATGCCAGAGACGCACGGCCGGACGCGCGGCCGGACGCGCGGCGGGGCCTGCGGCCGGATGGGCGATGGGAGGGCTGATCGGTTGAGGGGACAGCAGCGGTCATTGCGTTCAGATAGGATAGACCGGCGATTTCGCCAAGACGAAAGCGCGGATATCCGGACATTCCGGCAGGAATACGGCTGGCGATGGTTCCCTTGCCCCACGAAACCGCCTAAGCTTCGGCCATCATGACACGCTTGGCCATCGCCCGCCTTTGGTATGAAGGCAACAGCTTTTCCCCGGTCCAGGCCGATCTGGCCGCCTTTCGCCAGAAGGAATGGCTGAAGGGGGCAGAGGTTGCGGCCCGCGCCCGCGGCACCGCCACCGAACTGGGCGGCGCGCTGGCTTTTCTGGACCGGCACCCGGATTGGCAGGCCGATTTTCTGCGCTGCGCCGCCGCCAACCCGGCCGGACCGGTGGCAGAAGATCTGTTCGCCGACTGGCTGGAGGAGGTGATCGACGCGCTTAGCAACATAGGGGCGGGGGGCCCTTATGATGCGCTGTACCTGTCGCTGCATGGCGCGCTGTGCACCCCCGGCCTGCCCGATGCCGACCTGTATCTGTTGCAGGCGATCCGCGCGGCCTGCCCCGATCTGCCGATTGCCGTCACCTTCGATCTGCACGCCAATCTGTCGCCCCGGATCGCCGATCTGGTCACCATTGCCACCGGGTATCGCACTCACCCCCATATCGATATGGCCGAAACGGCCGACCGCGCGCTGACGCTGCTGGCCGATACGCTGGCCGGGCGCATCCAGCCGCGCCTGACCATCGCCAAGGTGCCCGCCCTGCTGCACAGCCATCACATGCGCACCGATGCCGGCCCGATGGCGGAAATGATGGCCCTGGCCCGCGCCGCCAGCGATGGCACGGCAATCTTGGATATCAGCGTGTTCGGCGGGTTCGTCTGGGGCGATAGCCCCGATGCCGGGGCCAGCATCATGGCCCTGTTCGACGGCAAGCACTGCGATGACGCCCAGGCGGGGGCAGTCACCGCCAGCCTGGGGGAAGCGCTGTTGCAGCGGCGCGGGCGCTTTGCCGTCCAGCTGCCCGATGCCGCCACCGGCGCGCGGCAGGCGCTGGATCTGGCGCGGCAGCATCCGGACGGCCTGATCGCCCTGATCGACCCGGCCGACAATCCGCTGTCCGGCGGCATTGCCGATACACCGGGGTTGCTGGACGCACTGCTGACCCTGCCTGCCGAGGCGCGGGCCGGTGTGCCGATCCGGTTCGCCTTCCTGCATGATCCGACCCTGGTGCGGGCGGCGCACAAGGCCGGCGTGGGCGCGCAGTTCACCGCCCGGCTGGGCGCGCGGCTGACCGCCGATTTCGGCCCCCCGCTGGAGGCCAAGGTGACAGTGATCCGGCTGACCGATGGACGCTTCACCAATGACGGGCCAATGGAAGCGGGCGTTCCGGTCGATCTGGGGCCGACCGCCGTGCTGCGCACCGCCTGCGGGATCGAGATCATTGCCGCCAGCACCTGCCAGGCGATGATCGACCCGGCTTGCTTCCGCCTGCACGGGCTGGGGGATGGGGCAACCGGTATTCTGGCGGTCAAGGCGAAGAACCATTTTCGGGCGGCCTTCGGGGCACGCTGCGCCGCCTTTGTCGATGTCGATGCCCCTGGCCCCGCCGGGCTGGCGCTGGACCGTCTGCCGTTCCGCCACGTCCCGCCCGCGCTGCGCCAGGCGTGAGGGCTGTTCCGCACATGAGTCGGCAGATGGGTAAATCCGCGCGGGAGGAGGAGTTTCCCGTTGCCCTGTGGGTGCTGCCGCGCGCCCGGCGGCACAGTATCCACACCTTCTATCGCTGGGTGCGGGCCGCCGACGATGCCGCCGATGCAACGGGCCGAACGGCGGCAGACCGGCAAGAGGCGCTGGCCGTAGTGGCCGCCGCTGCCCGCGCCGCCCTCGATGGACCGGCACGGCAGGCGTTCGACGCCATGCTGCCCGCCTTCGAGGCCGATGCCCACGGGGCGGAGTATGCCGATATGCTGGCGCTGCGGGCTTATTGCGACCGGTCCGCCGTCCCGGTTGGGCGGTTTCTGCTGGCGCTGTGTGGGGAAATCGCCCCCGGTCATTCAGCACCCTCACCGGCTACCCAGCAGGCGGCCGATGCCCTGTGCCGTGCCCTGCAACTGCTGAATCATTTGAGCGATGTGCGGGAGGATTGGCTGCGCCTCAACCGCTGCTATCTGCCGACCGACCTGTTTCCGGCAGTCTTGCGCCCGTTGCTGGCCGGCGATCACGGCCCGCCGGCGCTGGATCTGGCCGCCCATGCTGTTCTGGAGGAGATCGACCGCGATCTGGCGATGGCCGCCGCCCTGCGCCGCCTGCTGCGCACGCGCGGCCTGCGGGTCCAGGCGCGCGTCACCCTGGCGCTGGCCCGCCG
>CAYRWZ010000010.1:0-1848 GCA_964428065.1 uncultured Comamonadaceae bacterium
ACCCGGCTCCGCTGTGGCTGCGGGCAGCTTGAAAATGAATATTTCAGGGGCGACTAACGAGTTCCTGACCCGCCGGGCGACCTGACCCCCGCCGGGGGGGCAGGCCCATCCGCACAAAAGGAAACGGCCCCGTCCTTGCGGCGGGGCCGATTTTCTATTGTCTGACCTGATGGTCCAGGCTGCCGTATCAGGCAACCTGGCCGTAGGTGTAGTTCAACGCCTTATGGGCCGAAACCGGGGTGTTGAGGTTGGCGCTGGCGCGGGCAATCGCTGGAATGTCGCCGCGGCTGATGCCGATATCGGTCAACAAGCGATCGTCGAGCTGGGCCAGTTCACGTTCGACCTTGGCGCGACGCAGCGACTTGGTCAGCGAACCGAAGATGGAAGCAAGGGTAAACATGATACGTTCCTTTAGGATGGGCAACCGAACTGCTTGTTCTGGCGGCGACTTTGTGCGCCGCTGTTGGAAATGAAGATACGCCGATCCTGAAATTTCACCATGCGCGTTTTTGCAATGCAGCAAACACGCGAACGCATGACACAATCGCGTCACAATGCATTGGGCGCATAGCTGCTTAAAATTTATCGCGGTTCCGGTAAGGAATTATGCTGGTTCTGGGGATAAAGCCCCGCAAAAACCATCTTTCGAACCCTATCTGCCAAAGCCGTCTCTTTAGACAGGCAGTGCGGTTTCGGCCTTCACTTCCTCCATCACCGCATAGGTATGGGTCTGGCGCACACCGGGCAGGGACAGCAAGGCATTGCCCAGAAAATCGCGATAGGCCGCCATGTCGCGCACCCGCGCCTTGACCAGATAGTCGAAGCCGCCAGCCACCATGTGGCATTCCATCACCTCCGGCATCGCCTTGATCGCGCTGGCAAAGGCCTCGAACACATGGGGATCCACGCGGTCAAGCCAGACTTCGACGAACACGATCATTGACATGCCCAGCCGGTCGGGGTTGAGCCGCGCGGTGAAGCCGGTGATCACACCGTCCCGCTGCAGGCGCTTCAGCCGTTCATGGCACGCCGTGGGGCTGAGATTGACCGTCCGGGCCAGGTCGGCATTGCTGATCCGCCCATTCTGCTGCACTGCGCGCAGGATGCGCCGGTCGATGGCGTCGATTTCACTACTTTCCTTCTGTTTCATGGTGATTTCTTCCTGATTAATGGCATTTTCCCCATATTTCCCCGGATTTTTCGGTTGAACTTAGAATATCCCGGCCCGCACGCCCATGCTAAGACCAAAATCAATCATTTGGGCATCACTGGGCTTCAACTCCGGGGGGAAAGGCGCCATGACCGCAGCACCGAAACTGGACGCAACCGACCGCTTCGCTGCACAGAAGGCGGCAATCGCCCGCCTGTACCGCGCCGATGAATCCACGGTGATCGAGGGGCTGTTGCAGCGGATTCCCCTGGCCGACGCAGCGATGGACCGGGTGCGGGCCACGGCGGGCCGCCTGATCCGCGATATGCGGGCGCGCACCGAAGCGGGCGGCCGGGTGGAGCAGTTCCTGCAGGAATATCAGCTTTCCACCCCCGAAGGCGTGGTTCTGATGTGCCTGGCCGAGGCGCTACTGCGGATTCCCGATGCCGAAACCGCCGATCTGCTGATCAAGGACAAGCTGTCGGGCGCAGATTGGGAGGCGCATCTGGGCCGGTCGGACTCGCTGCTGGTCAATGCGTCCACCTGGGCGCTGATGCTGACCGGCAAGGTGATGTCGCTGGAAGATGCCTCGGACGGGCGCGGCTTCGGCGATCTGCTGGGGCGGCTGGTCACCCGCGCGGGCGAACCTGTGATCCGCACGGCGGTGAAATCGGCCATGCGCATCCTGGGCAAGCAGT
>CAYRWZ010000010.1:1903-11646 GCA_964428065.1 uncultured Comamonadaceae bacterium
TCGCCATTCCTATGACATGCTGGGGGAAGCGGCGCGCACCGCCGCCGATGCCCAGCGCTATTTCCGCGCCTATGCCGATGCGATTGCCGCCATCGGCCGGGCGGCGGTTGGCAAATCGCTGGAGGATGCGCCCAATATCTCGGTCAAGCTGTCGGCCCTGTACCCGCGGTACGAAGTGGCGCAGGCGGAACGGGTGCGGCGGGAGTTGACGCCGCTGCTGCTGGATCTGGCGATCCGCGCCCGCGACGCCGGGATTGGCCTGACCGTCGATGCCGAGGAATCGGAGCGGCTGGACCTGTCGCTGGAGCTGGTGGAGGCCGTGTCGGCCGCGCCGGAACTGAAAGGCTGGGACGGGTTCGGGCTGGCGGTTCAAGCCTATCAGAAGCGCGCGCTGGCGGTGCTGGAGTATCTGGATGCGATGGCAACCGCCCATGGCCGGCGGCTGATGGTGCGGCTGGTCAAGGGCGCCTATTGGGATAGCGAGATCAAGCGCGCCCAGGAACGCGGCCTGCCGGGCTATGCCGTGTTCACGCGCAAGGCATCCACCGATGTGTCCTACCTCGCCTGCGCGGCCTTCATGCTGCAATCCAAGGCGATCTATCCCATGTTCGCCACCCACAATGCCATGACCCTGGCGGCGATTCTGGAACTGGCGGGCAACCGGCAGGATTTCGAATTTCAGCGCCTGCACGGCATGGGCGAAAGCCTGTATGCCAGCGTGGTGGGGCCGAAGGCGATGAACCGGCCCTGCCGCGTCTATGCCCCGGTCGGCACGCACGAGGATCTGCTGGCCTATCTGGTGCGCCGCCTGCTGGAAAACGGCGCCAATACCAGCTTCGTCAATCAGGTGGCCAAGGCCGATGCGCCGGTCGAATCGCTGACGGTGGACCCGGTGGCCCAGGTGCGCGACCTGGCGCACAAGCCCCATCCGCGCATTCCCCTGCCGCGCCAGCTTTACGGCAGCCAGCGGCTCAATTCGGCGGGGATCGACCTGTCGGACCCACTGGAAACCGCGCCGCTGCTGGGCGGTTTCGATGAGCACTGGCAGGCGCTGTCGGCAGAAGCCGTAACCGTGGGGCCGATCATTGGCGGGCAAACCCGTCTGTCCGGCGGCCCGGCCCATCCGGTGCGCGATCCGGCCGATCACCGGCGGACCGTCGGCACTGTGGTCGAAGCGACCGCCGCCGATGTTGCCGAGGCAATCGCCATTGCCGACCGGTTTCAGCATAGCTGGGACCGCTTCGGCCCCGATGCCCGCGCCGAGTGTCTGGACCGCGCCGCCGACCTGCTGGAGGCAGACCGCACCCGGCTGATGGCGCTGGTGATCCGCGAAGGCGGCAAAACCATCCCCGACGCCCTGGCCGAAGTGCGGGAAGCGGTCGATTTCTGCCGCTATTACGCGATGATGGCACGGCGCGATTTCCGCAGCGACGGGCTGCCCGGCCCGACCGGGGAAACCAACCGGATCCAACTGGTCGGGCGCGGCGTCTTTGCCTGCATCAGCCCTTGGAACTTCCCGCTGGCGATTTTCCTGGGTCAGGTGACGGCGGCGCTGGCGGCAGGCAATACCGTGGTCGCCAAGCCCGCCCAGCAAACCCCGCTGATCGCCCATGCGGCGGTAGAGCTGCTGCTGCGCGCGGGCATCCCGGCCGAAGCGGTGCATCTGGTGCCGGGCGGAACCGAAACCGGCCGGGCGCTGGTGGACGATCCGCGCATTTCCGGGGTTGCCTTCACCGGATCGACCGAGGCCGCGCGCAGCATCGCCCGCGCCCTGGCGGCCAAAACCGGCCCGATTGTGCCGCTGATTGCCGAAACCGGCGGCCAGAACGCGCTGATCGCCGATAGTTCCTCCCTGCCGGAGCAGGTGGTGAACGATGTCATCATTTCCGCGTTCCAAAGCGCCGGGCAGCGCTGTTCCGCCTGCCGCGTGCTGTTCGTGCAGGATGATGTGGCGCCCAAACTGCTGACCATGCTGCACGGCGCAATGGACGAGCTGGTGCTGGGCGATCCGGGCCGCCTGTCCACCGATATCGGCCCGGTAATCGACGGTACCGCGCGCGACCGGCTTCAGGCCCATGTCGATCATCTGGCGGCGCTGGCGGACCAGGGGGCGACGCTGCGCCACCGCCTGCCCCTGCCCGCCGGGACGGAACATGGCACCTTCTTCGCCCCGCAGGTGTTCGAACTGGATCGTCTGTCCATTCTGGAGCGCGAAGTGTTCGGCCCCATCCTGCATGTGGTGCGCTTCCGGTCGGACCAGTTGGATCAGGTGGTCGATGCCATCAACGCTACCGGCTATGGCCTGACGCTGGGCATCCATTCGCGCATCGGGGAAACGGTGGACCGCGTCCTGTCGCGCGCCCGGGTCGGCAATATCTATGTCAACCGGTCAATGATCGGCGCGGTGGTCGGCGTACAGCCCTTCGGCGGCGAAGGCCTGTCCGGCACCGGCCCCAAGGCGGGCGGCCCGCGCTATCTGCACCGCTTTGCCGGGGAACGGGTGATTTCCATCGACACAACGTCTGCCGGCGGCAATGCCAGCCTGATGTCGATGGGCGACGCCTGAACCACCTTTCGCAACACCAGTTCTTCTTTCCGGGTGCCCCTCACCCACCCCTATCCGGTCCCGGATGGGGGATTTTTTTGTCCTCAATAGGCGTTGGCGCGGTCAACCAGCCCGTCCAACGCCTCGCCCCGCATGGCGCGGCGCAGATTGTCGGCCACATGGGGGGCGGCAGAGGAGGGGTGGGAGAAGCTGGCGATATGGGGGGTGATCAGGATGCGCGGATGGCTCCAGAACGGGTGATCCGGCGGCAGCGGTTCGCGGTCGAACACATCCAGGGTGGCGAAGCCGATCTGGCCGCTGTCCAGCGCGGCCAATAGATCGGCCTCCACCAGATGCGGACCGCGGCCGACATTGATCAGCGCTGCACCCCGTGGCAGGCGTGCCAGGGTGTCCCTGTTGAGGATGCCGCGCGTCGCCTCGGTCAGCGGCAGTAGGCAGATCAGGATATCTGCGGCAGCAAGGGCGTGGTCCAGCCCCTCCCCCCCAGCATGGCAGGCGATGCCGGGCAGGGATTTCGCCGTGCGCGCCCAGCCGCTGACCTGAAAGCCGTGATCGCGCAGCCGTTCCGCCACCGCCGCGCCCAGGGTGCCGAGGCCCAGCACCGTTACCCGGCGCTGGGAGGCCGGAACCGGCGGTGTAAAGCCCCAATGCCGGGCCTGCTGATCCAGGGCGAACTGATCGAACCCGCGATGGTGGCGCAGCACGGCCAGCAACACATATTCGACCATGGTTTCGGTCAGCAGCGGGTCGATCACCCGCGCCACCGGCACCGGCGGCAAATGGGGATCGGACCATAGATGATCCACCCCCGCCGCCAGCGACTGCACCGCCCGCAGCCGGGGAAAGCGGGCCAGCATCCCCGGCGGGGGCCGATAGACCAGCGCCAGATCGACCGCGTCGGGAGCGGCTTCTGCCTCTGCCAGCGTCAGCAGGCGGGCCTCTGGCACCAGGGGATGCAGGGCCTGCCGCCAGTCCCCGATCTCGTCATAGTCGCTGAAGAACAGAACCTGCATCGGCTGAACACCAGGGGACGGATGCGGCATTACGCAGCGCGGTAGGGCTGATAAGCGAGGCCCAACGCATCCGCCACCGCCGGATGGGCAATGGTGCCGCGATGGACGTTCAGCCCGTTCAGCAGATGCCGGTCATCGGCCAGCGCCTTCTGATAACCCTTGTCGGCCAGCGCCAGGGTGAAGGGCAGCGTTGCATTGTTGAGCGCGAAGGTAGAGGTGCGCGCCACTGCCCCCGGCATGTTCGCCACGCAATAATGCACCACGCCATCGACGACATAGGTGGGGTTCTGATGGGTGGTCGGCTTGGAGGTTTCGAAGCACCCGCCCTGATCGATGGAGATATCGACCAGCACGGCACCCTTTTTCATCCGCGACACCATCTGGCGCGTCACCAGCTTCGGCGCCGCCGCGCCCGGCACCAGCACTGCGCCAATCACCAGATCGGCATTCAGCACCGATTCCTCGATCGCTTCCTGGGTGGCGTAGAGGGTTTGCAGCTTGGCGCCGAATTGCAGATCCAGATCATAGAGCCGGGCCTGGGACCGGTCGATCACCGTCACCTTGGCCTCCAGCCCCATCGCCATGCGCGCGGCATTGGTGCCGGAAACACCGCCGCCCAGAATCACCACATTGGCCGCCTTCACCCCTGGCACGCCGCCCAGCAGCAGGCCGATCCCGCCTTGCTCTTTCTCCAGGCAATGGGCGCCGACCTGGATCGCCATGCGCCCGGCCACTTCCGACATCGGGGCCAGCAGCGGCAGGCCGCCCCGGTCATTGGTGACGGTTTCATAGGCAATCGCCGGGTCTGCGCCGGGTCGGGGGCCAGATGCAGATAGGTGAACAGCACCTGCCCCTTGCGCAGCAGGGCAATTTCCTGCGGCTGCGGTTCCTTCACCTTCACCACCATATCCGCCCCGGCGAACACTTCGGCGGCGTTGGCGACAATGGTGGCCCCGACCGCGCGATAGGCATCGTCATCGAAGCCGATCCCCGACCCGGCCATGGTTTCGATCAGCGCCTTGTGCCCGCGCGAGGTCAATTCCCGCACGCTGCCGGGCACCAGACCCACCCGATATTCATGGTTTTTGATTTCTTTCGGTACGCCAACGATCATGATTCCCCCCAAAGCGGAATGGTATGTGTTTCGGCGGTTCAGTCTTCCGCCGTTTTGGACAGCAGATGGGCCAGGGGATAGCCCAGATAGGGCTTCACCGGCTTGATCACCACATAGCTGAAGAATTTGTCGATCCCGATATCGGCATTGAGCAGACCATCGCTCAACGCCTGATAATCCTTGATATCGGTGCAGACGAATTTGAGCAGATAGTCATACCCGCCGCCCACCGAATACGCCTCGATGATTTCGGGAATGGCGGCGATTGCCCCTTCGAAGCGGTCATAATCTTCCGAACGATGGTTGCGCAGCGTCACTTCGGCAAAGACCAGGACATTGCGCAGCAACCGGTCGATATCGATTTCCGCGTGATAGCGCTTGATATAGCCCGCCGCCTCCAGCCGCTTGACCCGTTCCAGGCACGGGCTGGGGCTGAGGCCGACCTGATCGGCCAGCTTCAGATTGGTGATCCGCCCATTGGCCTGCAGCGTGGACAGGATTTTCAGGTCGATACGATCGAGTTTGCGGATGGTCTTTTGCATTTTGTGCGCCCGGCCCTGCAATGGTCTTGCCCTGCGATAGTCTTGCGGTAAGTCGTACAGCAAAAAATTCTGCGGCGTCAGGGGGTAGACGTGCAATGCAGCATTTTATGCGGCGGCGAGGCGCGGAACCGCTGGGATGCAGCGCAACATGCCGCATAAGATTCTTCAGCCCAGCATTTCTGCGGCATACAGCGCTGGGGCGCGGCAATCTTCAGCCAATCATTTGCGCCGCTGCGTGCCAGACTTCCGCCAAGATCAACAAAGTTCGGTCGCCGCACCCGCTGGCGCCGGATCGTTCGGGGGAAGCATCCGCCATGACCACGCCGCACAATCACAATCAGTCGCTGGCCGAAATGGATCGCGCCTCGATCCTGCATCCGGCCACCGCCATCGCCCTGCATCTGGATACCGGCCCGCGCATCATGGCGGACAGCCGGGGTGTCACCGTGACCGACGATCAGGGCAAGACGTTGATCGACGGGGTGGCCGGGCTGTGGTGCGTCAATATCGGCTATGGCCGGGATGCGGTGGTGGATGCGATGGCCCGGCAGGCCCGCCGCCTGCCCTATTTCCACACCTTCACCTCCATGTCGAACGAGCCGCAGATCCGCCTGGCCGACCGGTTATTGCGCCTGGCGCCTAAAGCCGCCGACGGCGAACGGATGAGCAAGGTGTTTTTCGGCAATTCCGGGTCCGATGCCAACGACACCCAGATCAAGCTGGTCTGGTTCTACAACAATCTGCGCGGCAAGCCGGAGAAGAAGAAGATCATCTCGCGCAAGCGCGCCTATCACGGCACCACCATTGCTTCGGGCAGCCTGACCGGCATTCCGGTCTATCACAAGGCGTTCGACCTGCCGCTGCCCTTCGTCGTCTATACCGAAACGCCCGATCCCTATTGGGGGCCGCAGGCGATGCCGGAGGGGTCGGACCGCAGCGAGGCAGGCTATGTCGCCTGGCTGGCGGCGGAGCTGGAAGCGCTAATCCTGCGCGAAGGGCCGGAGACGATTGGCGCGATGATCGCCGAACCAATCATGGGTGCAGGCGGGGTGATTGTGCCGCCCAAGGGCTATTTCCAGGCGATTCAGCCGATCCTGAAGAAATACGATATCCTGTTGATCGCCGACGAGGTGATCTGCGGCTTCGGCCGGCTGGGCACCATGTTCGGCTGCGAGGCGCTGGGGATGGAACCGGACCTGATCTCGGTCGCCAAGGGGCTGACCTCTGGCTATTTCCCCATGTCGGCCTGCCTGATTTCCGACAAGCTGTGGCGGGTGATGCGCGATGCTTCGGCCGAACATGGTGTGTTCGGACACGGCTTCACCTATTCCGGCCACCCGGTTGGCGCGGCGGCGGCGCTGGCCAATCTGGACATTATTGAAACCGAAGGGCTGGTGCAGAACGCCGGCGAAGTCGGCCAATATATGATGAACCGGATCGAGCAGACCTTCGCCGATCATCCGCTGGTCGGCCATATCCGCGGGCGCGGGCTGCTGGCCGGGATCGAACTGGTGGCCGACAAGGCCAACCGCACCCCCTTCCCGCCGACCCGCCGGGTCGCCGCCGAAATCGTCAAGGAAGCGATGGCCGAAGGGCTGATCGCCCGCGCGCTGCCGGGCGGCGACATCGTCGCCCTGTCGCCGCCGCTGACCGTGACCCGCGCCGATATCGACGCCATTCTGGACCGGCTGGTCACCGCCTTCGGCCGGGTCACCAAGCGGGTGATGGACGAAGGGCTGGTCAAGGCCGCCTAAGCGGCCCTGCCGGTATCACAATTACCAAAAGGCCGGGGGTCATCCCCGGCCATACTGGTCGCTGAACCGGACGATATCGTCTTCGCCCAGATAGGAACCGGACTGCACCTCGATCAGGTGCAGGGGCACCATGCCGGGGTTCTCCAGCCGGTGCTTTTCCCCCATCGGGATATAGATCGACTGGTTTTCGAACAGCAGGGTTTCGGTATCGCCGCGCGTCACCCTCGCGGTGCCCTGGACGACGATCCAGTGTTCGGCCCGGTGATGATGCATTTGCAGCGACAGCTTGCCGCCTGGCTTGACCGTGATGTGCTTGACCTGGAACCGTTCGCCCTGGTCGATGCTTTCATAGGAACCCCAGGGGCGGAATACTTCCATATGGGCATCGGGTTCGCTGCGCCCGGCGGCCTTTAGCTGTTCGACGATTTTTTTGACATCCTGCGCCCGGTCGCGCGGGGCCACCAGCACGGCATCCTTGGTCGCCACCACGACCATATCCTGCACGCCGACCGCAGCGATCATCGGCCCATCGGTGCGCAAATACGACCCACGCACATCCTGTACCAGCGTATCGCCCAGGCGGACATTGCCGAAATCGTCCTTGGTGCCGATATCCCACAGTGCGCCCCAGGCGCCGACATCGCTCCAGCCCGGATCGACCGGGGTCACGGCGGCGCGGTCGGTTTTCTCCATCACTGCATAGTCGATCGAATCGCTTGGGCAATCCTGGAAGGCGGCACTGTCCAGACGCAGGAAATCCAAATCCCGTTTCGCAGCCGAAACGGCCTTGCGGCAAGCGGCAAGCATGGCCGGGTTGTGCCGTTCCATCTCAGCCAGGAAGGTATCGGCGCGATAGAGGAACAGGCTGGCGTTCCAGACGAAATCGCCTTCCTGGAGATAGCGTTCGGCGGTTGCCTTGTCTGGCTTTTCGACAAACCGTTCGACCGCCAGCACGCCGGGACTGACTTCCCGCTGGCCGCACTGGATATAGCCATAGCCGGTTTCGGCATAGCTGGGGGTGATGCCGAAGGTGACAATGAACCCGGCCTTCGCCGCCTCTGCGCTGGACCGGACGGCGGCCACCAACGCCTCCGGCTTGCTCATCGCGTGGTCAGAGGCCTGCAACAGTACCAGCCCCTGCGGGTCGCGTTCCGCCACCACCAGCGCCGCCACCGCCGCCGCTGGGGCGGTGTTGCGGCCGAACGGCTCCAGCACGATGCCGGACGGCTCGATCCCCGCCTTGCGCAACTGTTCGGCGACGATGAACCGATGTTCCTCGTTGCAGATCACCATCGGGGCGCTGAACCCGTCGGCGACAAAGCGGCGCGCGGTATCGACCAGCATGCTGTCCTGGGTGACCAGGGGCAGAAGCTGCTTGGGATACAGCGTGCGCGACATCGGCCACAACCGGGTGCCGGAGCCGCCGGAAAGCAGAACGGGGGTGATCTGGGTCATGATGCTACTCGGCAAAAAGAACTCGACACCGCTTTACTACGCTATTGCCAGCGCCGCCGCCAAGCCTGGAGCATCAGAATGGTCCACAACCCGTATTGATGGTTGCGGCTGCCGGACAGATGCTCCCGCCAGGCCCGCTGGATTGGCGCCGGATCCAACAGATTGTCGGCCGTCAGCGCCGATGGGGCCAGCAGATCCTCCGCCCAGGCGCGCAAGGGGCCGCGCAGCCAGCTGTCGATCGGCACGCCGAAGCCCATCTTGGGCCGTTCGAACAGGGCGGGCGGCACATGGCGGGCCAAAACCCGGCGCAGCAGAAACTTGCCGGTGCCGCCGACCAGCTTCATGCCCCGGGGCAGGCCCCAGGAAAATTCCACCAGCCTGTGGTCCAACAGCGGCTCCCGCGCCTCCAGGCTGGTTGCCATGCTGGCCCGATCCACCTTGGCCATGATGTCGTCCGGCAGATAGGTGACCATGTCGAGGAACTGCATCCGGTCCAGCGGATCGGGCAGGCTGCGGGCCACCGAGGGGTCGAACACGGGGGAGAGCGGACCACTGCCCCCACCAGCCGCCACACGGGCCTCTGGCGTCAGCAGGGACGCCGGATCGGCCCACTGGCTGACCAGGCGGCGATAGATATCGTCCGGCCCGGTGGCGCCGAGCACCTCGCGCAGCTTCATCAGCTTGTCGCCGAAATGGCTGGGCCGTTTCGAGGCCGGAATAAGTTTCCCCACCCGATCCCACAGCCATGGCGGCAACAGCCCGATCCCGGCATGGGCCAGGCGGCGCAGCGCGGGCGGCATCGGCGCCAGCCGCTGCCAGACGGCGGGGGCCATGACATAGCGGGTGTAGCCGGCAAACAATTCGTCCCCGCCATCGCCCGACAGTGCCACCGTCACATGCCGGCGCGCCAGGCGGCTGACCAGATGAGTCGGAATCTGCGAGACATCGGCGAACGGCTCGTCGAACATGTCCGGCAGGCTGGGAATCACCGCCATCGCCTCGTCCGGGGTGACGGTCAGCTCGTGATGTTCGGTGCCCAGAAACTGGGCAATCGCGCGGGCATGGTCAGCCTCGTTATAAGCGGCTTCCTGAAAGCCCATGGTGAAGGTTTTGACCGGCCGGTCCGACTGCGCCTGCATCAGCGCGACGACAACCGAACTGTCGATCCCGCCGGACAGGAATGCCCCCAGCGGCACATCGGCCATCATCCGCCGCCCGACCGCGTCTTTCAGCAGGGCATGCAGCTCGTCCTCCGCCGCGGCCAGCGACAGGTCCGGCCGGCGCAGCATCCGGGTCGCA
>CAYRWZ010000010.1:11663-14880 GCA_964428065.1 uncultured Comamonadaceae bacterium
ATTCGGTGCGGGTTTCGCCATTGGCCCGCCGCTCCAGAATGGTCGCCGGCGGCAGCTTCTCGATCCCGGCGAAAATGCTGAACGGCTGCGGCACATAGCCGAAGCGCAGATATTCCGCCACGGCGCGGTGATTCAGTGACGGCTTTGGCCCAGGCCCAGACCCGGACCCAGACCCCGCCGCCAGCAGCGCTTTCAGCTCAGAGCCGAACACGAACTGCCGGCCCAGGGTGCCGAAATAGAGCGGCTTGATCCCCATGCGGTCGCGGGCCAGCCACAGGCTGTGCTGCTGCCGGTCCCAGACGGCGAAGGCGAAAAAGCCCAGGGTTTTTTCCACCGCCGCCCGCACGCCCCAGCGGGCAATCGCTTCGACCAGCACTTCGGTATCGGACCGGCCGCGGAAGGCGACACCCGCCTGTTCCAGCTCCGCCCGCAATTCGGCGGTATTGAACAGCTCGCCATTATAGCAGATCACCCAGCGGCCATCGGCAGAGACCATGGGCTGCGCGCCGGTCGCGGTCAGATCGACAATCGCCAGCCGCCGATGGGCAAAGGCCAGGCGGCCGTCGGGGTCGACCCAGACCGCCCCGGCATCTGGCCCGCGATGGCGAATCGCATCGCCCATGGCCTGGGCCGCCTGGGCCAGCGCCTCTGCCGACCAGTCGCGGTCGATCACCCCGGCTATGCCACACATGCTGCGTTATTCCGCCGTGACGGATTTGGCCAGGTTGCGCGGCTGGTCCACATCGGTGCCCTTGCGGACAGCAACGTGGTAGGCCAGCAACTGCACCGGCAGGGTATACAGCAAGGGCGCGGCAAAGGCATCAATCGCGGGCAGTTCGATGATATGGGCGGCCACGCCATCCAACTGTGCTGCCCCGGCCCGGTCGGTAATGGCGATGATGCGCCCGCGCCGCGCCTCGACCTCCTTAAGGTTAGACAGGGTTTTCTCGAACCAGGCATCGCTGGGGGCCAAGGCGATCACCGGCACAGCCTCGTCGATCAGGGCGATTGGGCCGTGCTTCATTTCCCCGGCGGCATAGCCTTCGGCATGGATATACGAGATTTCCTTCAGCTTCAGCGCGCCTTCCAGGGCAATCGGATAGCTGAGGCCGCGGCCGAGATACAGCACATCGCGCGCCTCCGCGACATATTCGACAATCGCGGGCAAGACTGGCTCGATCGTGTTCAGCACTTCGGCCATGCGCGCGGGCAGCTCCATCAGCGCGCGGGTCAACGCCGCCTCGCGGGCGGCATCGATGGTGCCCTGTGCCCGGGCCAGCGCCACGGCGAAGCAGGCCAGCACCGACAGTTGCGTGGTGAA
Organism: uncultured Comamonadaceae bacterium; assembly: GCA_964428065.1. Lineage (GTDB taxonomy): Bacteria > Pseudomonadota > Alphaproteobacteria > Elsterales > Elsteraceae > CAYRWZ01. The sequence continues at coordinate 12,985 of CAYRWZ010000010.1, forward strand.
AGCCTTGGTCGAGGCAACACCGATTTCCGGCCCGGCCAGGGTGCGCAGAAAGCCATCCGCCTCGCGCGCCATGGCAGAGGTTTCGACATTGACCACCGCCAGGGTCGGGCTGCCCTGCTGCTTGGCATAGCGCAGCGCCGCCAGGGTATCGACCGTCTCCCCCGATTGAGAGATCACCAGCGTCAGGCCGCTGCGGCTGACCGGCCCGCCGCGATAGCGGTATTCAGAGGCGATATCCACTTCCACCGGCAACCGGGCCAGCGATTCGATCCAGTATTTCGCCACCAGCCCGGAATAATAGGATGTGCCGCAGGCGATGATGGTCACCCGGTCGATCTTGGCCAGATCCACCGGTAGCGTCGGCAGGCGCACGCCGCGCGTGGCGGGATCGACCAGCACGCCCAGCGTATCGCCCACCACGGTCGGCTGTTCGTTGATTTCCTTTTCCATGAAGTGGCGGTAATTGCCCTTGCCGACCAGCGCGCCGGTCAGTTCGACCCGCTGCTTGCGCCGCGTCACCGGCCGCCCGGCTTCATCCAGAATCTGCGCATCGGTGCGGGTCAGAATGGCGATATCGCCTTCCTCCAGATAGGCCATGACCGGCGTCAATGGCCCCAGGGCCAGTGCGTCCGACCCCAGATACATCTCGCCCTCGCCATAGCCGACCGCCAGCGGGCTGCCGCGCCGCGCGCCGATCAGCAGATTCTCCTCCCCCGAAATCAGCATGGCGATGGCGAACGCCCCGTGCAGCCGCCCCATCGCCTGCACTGCCGCCTGTTCGGGCGACAGGCCCTGCCCCAGCAGATCATCGACCAGATGGGCAATGGTTTCGGTATCGGTTTCGGATTCGAAATGACGGCCCTTGGCAATCAGTTCGGCCTTCAAGTCGCGGAAATTTTCGATAATGCCGTTATGCACCAGCGCCACGCGCCCGGCGGCATGGGGGTGGGCATTACTTTCGCTCGGCGCGCCATGGGTGGCCCAGCGGGTATGGCCGATGCCGATTATCCCGTCGATCGGATCGGCGCGCAGCACCAAATCCAAATTACGCAGCTTGCCTTCGGCCCGGCGACGCACCAGCCGCCCGCCATCCAACGTGGCGATGCCCGCACTGTCATAGCCGCGATATTCCAGCCGCCGCAACGCATCGACCAACCGGCTCAACCCCGACAATCCCGATAATTCCACACATAAGCGATCAACCTTGCTGCTGCTTTTTCTTCAGATCCTGACGGCGCGCCCGGAAGCGCGCGGCGGCCCCCGCCACTTCGGTAGCCGGGGCGCGGGTGGTGACAATGGCATCGGCGGGCACATCGCGGGTGATGGTGCTGCCCGCGCCGACAATCGCGCCTGCGCCAATGCTGACGGGGGCGACCAGCGCGGAGTTGGAGCCGATGAACGCCCCGGCGCCGATCGCGGTGTGATCAACACCCCGTCATAATTGCAGGTGATGGTGCCAGCGCCGATATTCGCCTTGGCCCCGATGCTGGCATCGCCCAGATAGGACAGGTGATTGGCCTTGGCCCCAGCAGCCATGCGCGTGTTCTTCAATTCGACGAAATTGCCGATATGGGCGTCTTCGCCCACCTCGGTGCCGGGGCGCAGCCGGGCGAAGGGGCCGACCACCGCCCCGGCCGCCACCGTCGCCCCTTCCAGATGGCTGAACGGGTGGATCGTCACCCGGTCGCCCACCGTCACCCCCGGGCCGAACACCACATTCGGGCCGATGGTCACATCGCGCCCCAACCGGGTATCGAAGGCGAAGTAAACGCTGTCGGGATCGTGCAGGGTGGCCCCGCCGGTCATCGCCCGCAGTCGCAGGCGGCCCTGGGCGATCCGCTCGATCTTCGCCAGATCGATCCGGCTGTTGACGCCGTGGACATCTTCCTCCGGCGC
>CAYRWZ010000010.1:14923-18721 GCA_964428065.1 uncultured Comamonadaceae bacterium
TCAGGTAATATTCGCCCTGGGCATTGTTCGGGGTCAGACGGCTGATCCAGTCGGCCAGATGGGCTGCGTCGGCGATCATGAACCCGGCATTGCACAGGTCAATCCGCCGTTCGGCCGGGCTGGCATCCTTATGTTCGACAATCTTGACCAGATGGCCGTCCGGCCCCACCACCATGCGGCCGAAACCGGTCGGATCGGCCGGGCGGAAGCCAAGGACCGCCAGCGGGTGCCGCCCCTTGGCGGCGCGCAGGGCGTCCAGGCTTTCGGTGGTGATCAGCGGCGCATCGCCGATCAGGATCAACACATCCCCGGCAAAACCGGCCAAGGCAGGCAGGGCGGCGCGCACCGCATCGCCGGTGCCGCGCCGGTCGTGCTGAATGGCGGTTTGATGCGGGCTGACAGCGGCGGCCAGGGCCGGCATGTCGGGGCCGATCACCACAATGCAGTGGTCGGGCGATAGGGTTTCGGCGGCAGCCAGCACATGCTGCACCATGGGCCGCCCGGCGACCGGATGCAGCACCTTGGGCAGATCGGACTTCATCCGCGTGCCCAGCCCGGCGGCGAGAATCACGACGGCGAGCGCCATGGGAGCACCTCTTTTCCATTCCGTGGTCGGTTCGATCAGCGACGCGACGCTGCCACACTGCACCGAAAACCGGCAATTCAAACTTTGTTTCCCCTTGTTGCAGGGGCGGGTTTGGTGTCATGTATCGCGCCAAAGGTCAGGTTAGCAAAGGTGTATCAGGGTGTTGGCAGCCCAGGATAGGAACGCTGTGGCGCAGCGCGGACAGCCGGCGCACTGCCGCCCCCAGGCATCATGGCCCAAGGCATCCCGCCGTCAGTCGAGCACCCGGCTGGGTCTTGCCCTCGGCACGGCGCTGGTTGGCAGCCTGATTGCCTGGGCAGCGCCGGATCGTGCCGTGGCGCAGGCCCGGCCAGAGCTGTTCCCGCCCTCCACCCTACCCCAGCGCGGCCCGGTTAAGCAGGTGGATACCACCGGCGAATTTCTGCTGCAGGCCGATGAAGTCACCTACAACCGCGATCTGGAAATCGTCACCGCATCGGGATCGGTTGAAATCGCGCAGGGCGACCGGGTGCTGCGTGCCGATACTCTATCCTATGACCGCAAGAATCAGGTTGTGACCGCCGCTGGCAACATCGTGCTGATGGAGCCGTCCGGCGACGTTCTGTTCGCCGATTACATCCAGGTGACCGACGATCTGCGCGATGCGGTGATGGAAAATTTCCGCGCCCTGCTGATCGACAATTCGCGCCTGGCCGCCCGGTCGATCGAACGGCTGGAAGGCAATCGCAAGGTGTTGGTCAAAGGGGTGTTCACCCCCTGCGCCCAGTGCAAGGACGATCCGTCCAAGCCGCCGCTGTGGCAGATTCGCGGCGAAAAAGTGGTGCATGACGAGGTCAAGAAAGACGTTGTCTATCAGAACGCCACGCTGGAATTCGCCGGCGTTCCGGTGGTCTATCTGCCCTATTTCTCCCACCCCGATCCGTCGGTTGACCGCCGCTCTGGCTTCCTGGCACCAACCATCGGGCGCAAGAACGATCTGGGCGCAATTTTCGGCGCGCCCTATTACGCCATCATCGACGATCAATCGGACGCCACGATCGAACCGCGCGTGTTCAGCGAGGAAGGCGCCCTGCTGGCGCTGGAATATCGCCGTGCGTTCGATAGCGGGCGACTGCGGCTGGCCGGATCGGTGCTGAACGGGCGCGAAGTCGATGGCAACCTGATCGGGGACGACCGCACCTGGCGCGGCAATTTCGCCGCCGAAGGGCGTTTCGACATCGACGAGAACTGGCGCGCCGGGTTCGATATCGCCCGGGCGACCGACCGCACCTATCAAAAGCGCTTCCGCACCGGCACCACCTATGGCGCCCAGGGCCGCTACAACCTGCCCAACCTGCTGACCACCAACGCCTATCTGGAAGGGTTCTACGGCCGGTCCTATTTCCAAGGCAGCGCCTTCCTGTTCCAAAGCCTGCGCGCGGGGGAGCCGAGCGATGGCCTGGCCCGCATCCACCCGTTCGCCGATGCGTCGATTTACAGCGCGGCGGACGAGCTGGGCGGCACCTTCCGGCTGGACAGCCGCCTGCTGGCGGTCACCCGGCGCGATGGGGCAGACAGTATCCGCCTGTCCAACCTGGGCGGTTATTACCTGCCGTGGAAAACCCGCGACGGCCATGTGTTCAACCTGTCCGCCACAATCCAGGCCGATGCGGTGTCCTATGACGATGTGTTCACCGGCGAAGCCGCGCTGCAATCGGGCACCACCGGGCGCGTCCATCCGCGTCTGGCGGCCGACTGGCGTTATCCGCTGGTCAACCGCGTCGGCACCAATTCACTGCTGATCGAACCCCGCGTCATGCTGGTGGCCGCCCCCACCGGCAATAACCCACCGGAAATCCCCAACGAAGATAGCCGCGGCCTGGAACTGGACGAGGCCAATCTGTTCGCGCTCAACCGGTTTGCCGGGCGCGACCGGGTGGATAGCGGCAGCCGCGTTGCCTATGGCCTGTCGGGTGGCGTCTATGGCGATGGCGGCGGATCGACCACCTTCAGCATCGGGCAAAGCGTGCGATCGAACAGCGATCGCGGTTATCCGATTGGGTCGGGCCTGGAAGATCAGGTGTCGGACATTGTCGGGCATATTTCGGTGCGGCCGGGCAAATATGTCAGCCTGAATTACCGCTTCCGCCTGGATCACGAGGATCTGAGCGCCGAACGCCAGCAGGTTTCGGCCTCCACCTTCTTCAAGGGCTATAACGCGTCGGTGGCCTATACCAATTACGACCGGCCGTTCCGCGAAATCGGGATCGACAGCACCGAAACCATCACGCTGGCCGCCAACGCGCCGATTGCCGAATTCTGGAGTGTCTTCGGCAGCTATACCCGCGATATCGAGGCCGATAAGTCTGTCTCCAGCATGCTCGGCGTCATGTATCGCGATGAATGTTTCGCGGCGGTCCTGAGCTATGAGCGTGAATTCTTCAACTATCGTGACATCGAAGCCGGAACCACGGTGATGCTGCGCGTCGGGTTCAAATATCTCGGCGATTTCGGCGGTTGATCATGGTGCAGGCGCAGGGGACTGGGGCGCAGGGGGTGCAGGAGGACCGGACAGATCAGCGGCCCGCCCCGCGCGTGGCGGTGATCGGCCTTGGCTATGTCGGCCTGCCGCTGGCGGTAGCGCTGGCCCGCCATGGGCCGGTGACCGGTTACGATATCGACCCGACCCGGATTGCCCAGCTGCGCGCAGGCGACGACCGCACGCGCGAGGTGACGGCGGCAGACCTGCGCGCCAGCCCCCTGCAGCTGACCGACAGCGAGGCCGACCTGCCCGGCCACGATATCTTCATCGCCACCGTGCCAACGCCGGTCAGCGCCGATAACCAGCCGGACCTGTCGGCCGTTGCTGCCGCCAGCCGCACCATCGGCCGCGCCATCCGGCCGGGCGGCATTGCCGTGTTCGAAAGCACGGTCTATCCCGGCGTGACCGAGAGGTTCTGCGGCCAGTGGATCGCAGAGACTGCCGGCCTGAAGCCGGGGGTGGATTTCTTCCTGGGCTATTCGCCGGAGCGGATCAACCCCGGCGACCGGGACCACAGTATCGACCGGATCGTCAAGGTGGTCGCCGGGCAAACCCCCGCCGTGGCGCGCACCCTGGCCGACCTTTATGGCCGCATCAACGGCGGGCGCGTGTTCATCGCCCGCGACATCATGACGGCAGAGGCCGCCAAGGCGATCGAGAATGCCCAGCGCGACATCAATATCGCCTTCGT
>CAYRWZ010000010.1:18731-36212 GCA_964428065.1 uncultured Comamonadaceae bacterium
AGTGGCGATGATCGTCGGGCGGCTGGGACTATCGGTTCACGATGTGCTGGATGCCGCCCGCACCAAATGGAATTTCCTGCCCTTCACCCCCGGCCTGGTCGGCGGACACTGCATCGGCGTCGACCCCTATTATCTGGCCGCCTGCGCCAAGGATCTGGGCCACGATCCGCAGGTGATCCTGTCCGGGCGGCGCATCAACGATGCCATGGCCGACTATATCGCCGGGGCGGTGCTGGGCCAGATGCCTGCCGCCGGCCCGGTGCTGGTGCTGGGGCTGACCTTCAAGGAAGACATCCCCGATCTGCGCAACAGCAAAGTGGCCGATCTGATCGCCGGGCTGCAGCGGCGCGGGTGCAGCGTGGCCGTGCATGACCCCCTGGCCGATCCGGCCGAAGCCAAGGCCCTGTATGGCGTGACGCTGGAGCCCGATTTGGCCAGCCTGCACGGGTTCGCCGCCATTATCGGCGCCGTGGCGCATCGGGACTATCGGGCGCTGACCGCCGCCGATCTGGCGCGGCTGCTGCGGCCCGAGGGGGTTCTGGCCGATATCAAGGGCATGTGGCGCGGGCTGGACCTGCCCGCACCGATCCGCCGGTGGGAGCTTTAGGCATGGGTGTGCTGGTTACGGGTGTGGCCGGGTTCATTGGGGCAGCGGTGGCCGAGGCGCTGCTGGACCGGGGGGAAGAGGTGTTCGGGATCGATATCCTGAACGCCTATTACGACCCGGCGCTGAAACAGGCCCGGCTGGCGCGGCTGACCGGGCGGCCCGGCTTCCGGTTCGAACAGATGGATGTGGCCGACCGCGATGCGGTGATGGCCCTGGTCGATACCATGCCGCACCTGGACCGGATCGTCCATCTGGCGGCCCAGGCGGGAGTGCGTTACAGCCTGGTCGATCCTTATGCCTATGTGCACAGCAATCTGCTGGGCCAGGTGGTGATTCTGGAAGCCGCGCGCCGGATGCGGACCTGCCGCCATCTGGTCTATGCCTCCTCCTCCTCCGTCTATGGTGCGAACCGGAAGATCCCGTTTTCCATCGAGGATCAGACCGATCGCCCGCTCTCCCTTTATGGGGCGACCAAGAAGGCGGACGAATTGATGGGCCATGCCTATGCCCATCTGTTCCGCATTCCGATGACGGGCCTGCGCTTCTTCACCGTCTATGGCCCCTGGGGGCGGCCCGATATGGCCGCCTTCCTGTTCACCAGCGCGATTCTGGAAGGCCGGCCGATCCGCCTGTTCAATCGCGGCAACATGCGGCGCGACTTCACCTATATCGACGATATCGTGGCCGGGGTGATCGCGGCGCTGGACCGCCCCCCGGGGGATCCACCTGCCGGCGATTTGCCGGCGGGCAATTCGTCGGCGGGCGATTCGGCGGCGGGAGGGGGCGATATGCCGCCCGCGCGGGTCTATAACCTGGGCAATAACCGCCCGGTCAATCTGCGCGATTTTCTGGCGATCATCGAACGCGAAACCAACCGCCCGGCAATCATCCAGGAAGAACCGATGCAGCCCGGCGATGTCTATGAAACCTTTGCCGATATCGATGCCTCTGTCCGCGATCTGGGCTATGCACCCAGCACACCGATTGAAGACGGCCTGCCCCGCTTCGTGCATTGGTACCGCCAGTTCTATGGCCGTTAGGGGGATCCCGGCGTGCTAAACTGCCATTTCGTTGAGCGATAGGATGTGTCGATGACTGCCTCCCCCTTTCAGCGCCAGACGATTGCCCTGCCCGCCGTTGCGCCGGGCACCAGCCGGTCGATCACCGTGCTGCGCTTCGGTACGCCGGGCGCGGGGCCGAAAGCCTATATCCAGGCATCGCTCCATGCCGATGAAATCCCGGCCATGCTGGTGGCCGATCATCTGGCCCGCCTGCTGACCGAAGCGGCGGAACGCGGGCAGATTCAGGGCGAAATCCTGCTGGTGCCCTATGCCAACCCGATTGGCCTGGGGCAAACCGTCTATGGCGAATTGCTGGGCCGGTACGAGTTGGGCGGCGACGGCAATTTCAATCGCGGTTATCCGCAGATTGCCGAAGCGGTGGCGGGCCGGGTGGCCGACCGGCTGGGCAGCGATGCGGCGGCCAATGTCGCCGCCATCAAGCAGGCGATCCGCGATGAACTCGCCAGCCGCCAGCCGATGGGGGAAGCGCCAGTGCTGAAGCATCTGCTGTTCGGCATGGCCGCCGATGCCGATATCGTGCTGGACCTGCATTGCGACAGCGAAGCGCTGATGCACCTCTATCTCGGCCCGGCTTTGTGGCCCGCCGCGCGCGATCTGGCGGCAGAGATCGGGTCGGCCGCAACCCTGCTGGCGGAAGACAGCGGCGGTGCCTCCTTCGACGAAGCGGCGGGCGGCATCTGGTGGGCGCTGGCCAAGCGCTTCCCGGATCGTCCGATCCCGCCCGCCTGCACCGCCGCCACAGTGGAACTGCGCGGGCAAAGCGATGTTGACGATGCCACCGCCCGGCAGGATGCGACCGGGCTGTTCCGTTTCCTGCAACGGCGCGGGGTGGTGGCGGGCGATCCCGGCCCGCTGCCGGATCTGGTGGCAGAGGCCAGCGATCTGACCGCAACTGATTATCTGCTGGCCCCGGTTGGCGGGGTCATTGCCTATCACAAGGGACTGGGCGAGCAGTGCAAGCCCGGCGATCTGGTGTGCGAGATCGTCCATCCGGGATTGAGCCGAACCCCGGTGCTGGCCCGCAACGAAGGGGTGCTGATCACCCGTCAGCGCACCCGCTATGCCCGGCCCGGTGCGCAGCTGGCGAAAATCTGCGGGCGGAAACCGCTGGCCCACCGGCAGGGCTATCTGCTGTCCGATTGACGGCAGACACCCCGCAGGCGGGCGTGGCCGCCGGGTTAGTACACCCACTCCGCCGGCTTTTCTTCGGCGATCACAGCCTGCCAGCTGGGGCGCTTCGTGACCAGATCGCACAGGGCGCGCACATGGGGGCGGTCGGTCGGCTTGCGCTCTGCCATGGAGCGCGCCCAGCGGGCGGTAACGACCAGGAACAGGTCGGCCGCAGTCAACCGCTGGCCCAGCAGATAGGGGCCGTTCTGCGCCAGATGCGCCTCGATCATGTCCCAAATGCCAACCAGCCGGTCATGCGCTGCCGCCTTGATCGCATCGGCATCGCCGCCCTTGGTCAGCCGATCCGGGTAGAAAAAGCCCATCATCGCCGGGTGAATGGTGTTGCTGATAAAGGCCAGCCAGCGCAGATACTGGCCGCGATCTGCCTGCCCCGGCTGCGGGGCCAGGCCTGCTTCGGGGTGGCGTTCGGTCAGGATTTGCAGGCAGGCCGGGGTTTCGGTCTGCGGTGCGCCATCGACCATCAGCGTCGGGATCAGCCCGGCCGGGTTCAGCTTCAGATACGCCGCCTGCTTGTGTTCGCCCTTGGACATATCGACGCGCTTCAGCGTAAACGGCGCGCCGATTTCGCGCAGGGTCAGGTGAACGGCCATGCTGGCTGCGCCGGGGGAATAATAGAGATCATACATTGCGATAATCCTTAGACAATCTTGCAGGCTTCATCGAAGGCGAAGCGGTCGTTGCGCGGGTGCAACCGGCTGGCATCGCCATAGCCGATGTTGCACAGGAACAGGGATTTCCACGGGGTGCCAGCCAGAAACTCCGCATCCACCTTGGCCTTGTCGAACCCGCCCATCGGTCCGCAATCGAGGCCGAGCGACCGGGCCGCCTGGATCAGAAACGCGCCCTGCAATCCGCCGTTCAGCGTCATGGCGAAGCTGATGGCGGCATCGTTGCCGGCAAACCAGGACCGGGCATTGGGATCGGCGGTCCACAGGCGGGGCATATGCTCGTAAAATTCCGAATCGGCGGCGACGATTGCCGTCACCGGGGCCGATTTCACCTTGTCGATATTGTTGGGCGACAGGCAGGGGATCAGCCGTTCCTTGCCCGCCGGGGTGGCGACGAACACCACGCGCATCGGCTGGCAGTTGCCGGTGGTCGGCCCCAGCTTGGCCAGATCGTACAGGCGGCGCAGGGTTTCGGCAGGCACCGGCTTGTCGAGGAAATAGCGATGGGTGCGGGCGTCGGTGAACAACAGGGCTTCACCATCGGGGGAAAGCTGCGGCATCGGCTGCGACATCGGGGGCAATCCATCTGTAACCACGGAAGGTGCCGATGCTATCATCGCCGCCGGAATTGCCAAGGCTTCAATTCAGCGCCCATGTGGGGTTTCGGCCAACAAATCCCAGATCGGCCCGTCATTGGACAGGCCCAGCACATGCCGCCGGTGCCACAGGGCATAGAACAGCAGGACCCACAGGGCGAACCCTTCATGCTTGCCGCTGGCGCGGGCCAGGGCGCGCACCCGGTCGGGTTCGGCAATATCCAGAATGCCAGGCTGGCGGGCCAGCAGCGGCCCCAACCGGTCACCCATCCGGTTGAGCCACACGCCGACCGGCACGGTAAAGCCCTTCTTGCTGCCGAATGCATCGGCCACCGGCACCCGCTGGGCCAGCAGGCGGCGCAGGATATACTTGCCGCGCCCGTCGCGGATTTTCAGCCCGTCGGGCAGGCGGAACCCCGCCCCGGCCACCACGGGGTCCAGGAACGGCGTCCGCCCCTCCATCCCGTTCGCCATCAGGCAGCGGTCCAGCTTGCCCAGCAGATCGTTGGGCAGCCAGTCGGAACAATCGACCGCCTGGGCGGTCATCAGCCGGGTGCGGCCGCCGCGCGCTTCGGTAATCTCAGCCGCCGCCACCCCGTCGCGCCAGCCCGATGTCCGGCGCCTCAACACATTGACCTGGGTGAAAATACCCTTGCCACGCAACACCTTACCGCCCAGCCACCAGGGGCGCATCACCCCGCGATAGCGGCCATAACCGCCGAAAATCTCGTCCCCGCCCTCGCCGGTCAGCACCACTTTCAAATCCTTGGCGGCTTCCCGCGCCAGCTTGAAGGTGGGCAGGCAGGCATAGTCGGCGGCCGGATCGTCCATCACCTCCGCCACCTTGGGCAACAGATCCCAGAAATCGGCCTCGCCGAAGCTGACTTCGACCGGATCGGCCCCACAGGCGGCGGCAATCGCGCGCGCGGCGGCGCGTTCATCGGCGGCGGCATCGTCGAAGCCGACCGTATAGGTACGCACCGGCGGCCCGCCTGCCTCCCGCGCCTGCTCCGCCATGTAGCTCAGCACCAGGGCCGAATCGATCCCACCGGACAGAAACAGCCCATAGGGCACGTCGGACCGGCAGTGGACGGCAACGCTATCGCGCAAGGCGGCATCGACGGCGGTCAGCGCGCCGGCCTCGTCCGTCGGCACGGGGCCGCCCTCCGGCAAGGCCGCCTGCCGATGGCGGCCGACGATCTGGCCCCCGGCAATCTCGATCGCCTCGCCCGGCAGCACCCGGCGGATGCCCTGGAAAATCGTCTCCGACCCGGTGGTGAATTGCAGTTGCAGCAATTCATCCCGCGCCTTGGTCAGGATCGCACCCCGTTCCACCAGCCCGGCATCCAGCAGGGCACGCGGTTCGGAGGCAAAGGCGATGCCGCCGGGCAATTCGGCATAGTAAAGCGGCTTGATGCCGAACGGATCGCGCGCCAGAACCGTGCGCCCCGCTGCCGGATCGTGGATCGCCAGCGCATACATGCCGCGCAAATGCTGGGCGAAGGCAAGGCCGTGCTTGCGATACAGGTGCAGCGGCGGCTCGCAATCGGATCCGGTGCGGAAGGCGGTATCCGCCATCTCGCGGCGCAGTTCCAGATAGTTATAGATTTCCCCATTGCCGACCAGCGTGGCCCCGCCCGGTTCGTGCAGCGGCTGGTCGCCGGTGGCGAGGTCGATGATCGCCAGCCGCAAATGGGCGAAGCCGGTATCGCTGCGCAGGTGAAAGCCGCGCCCATCCGGGCCGCGATGGGCCAGCGTTTCCGCCAGCCGGTCCAGCGCCGCCTGGGAAATGTCGAGCCGGGGGGCATCGCCCCCCAGAGTACCGGCTGTGGCCACCAGGCCCGCTATGCCACACATGCGCGTCCGTCCATGGGCTGCCTGCCCCTTTGCTCAAGACCGGGTTTGCCGCGCCAGACAGCGGGCGAAGAAGGCCAGATACTGCCGCACCACGGCGGCTTCGGAAAAATCGGCATCCAGGGCAGCCCGGCCGCCCGCTGCCAGACTCTGCCGCAATCCCTGATTGCCGAGGGCCAGCCGGATCGCCCCGGCCAGGGCGTCGGCATCGTCAACCGGAACCAGCAGGCCGGTTTCGCCATCGCGGATCAGGGCCGATGGCCCCTGGCTGCGCGCGGCGATGACCGGGCAGCCATGGGCCCAGCCTTCCAGCACCACATTGCCCAGCGGTTCGTGCCGCGACGGGCACAGCAGAAGATCCGCCGTCGCCAACAGGGCCGGGCCATCCTGCCGCCAGCCGAGGAAATGCACCCGGTCGCCGATGCCCAGCTTCGCCGCCAGCGCCTTCAAGGTCGGCAGTTCCGGCCCGTCGCCGGCGATCAGCAGCTGCGCCGCCGGCACCTGGGCCAGCGCGGCCAGCGCGGTATCGAACGCCTTGTTGCGATGCAGCCGCCCGAGGCACAGCAGCAGCGGGGCGCCGTTCGGCACGCCGGCGGGCAACAGCGATGCACGCGGCAGCGGATCGACCGGGGTGGCTTCGACGAAATTGGGGATATAGGCAACCCGATCCTCGGCAAAACCCTGATCGATCAGCCAGCGGCGGATATCCGCCGTATTGGCGATCAGATAATCGCACTGCCGGTAATATTTGGGATCGTAATAGCCGCCCAGCCGCGCGATCAGCAGCCCGTCCGGCGGACGGGGGGTCAGCTTGGCTGCACGGTTCATCCAGGCCAGCGCGATCTGCGGGCGCACCTCTGCCATCAGGCGGCGCAGCGCAGGCCGGGTGGTGACATCGAACCAGCCGCCGAAGGGTAGCGGCATCAGCGACAGTCCAGCGGCCCGCAAGCGTTCAACCCGGTCCACCGCGCGCCGGCCGACCGCAAGAGTTTGCTGCACGCCGGCCCGGTCGAAGGCCAGGGCCAGCCGCTCGAAGAATGCTTCCGCGCCGCCATGGCGGGCACCGGCCATGGTTTGCACCAAACGGAACGAGGCAAGGTCGAGATCGGTCATCACAGCGCAGCGTCGGGGCCGATGAAGCGCGCATCATGCCCAGTTCGCCCCCAACCTTCAATGGATTCGCCGCCGGTTTGGGACGGAGCGCCGGAGCGCCGGGCCAGCAGGGTGGTGGCGGCGGCAAACGCGCGCTCCACCGGCAGCCCGTCCATCAGGTGCTGGATTGCGGCGGGGTCGGCATAGCGGCGGCGCTCCAGCGTCCGGAAATCCTCATCGGTGCGGGCCAGCGCCACCCACGGCCCACGCGGCGCATAGAGCGTATCGGGGCTGGGGCCGAACAGGCCCAGGGTCGGCGCACCGCCAGCCGCCGCCAGATGCATCAAGCCGGAATCGTTGCCAACATAAAGCGCGGCCTCTGCCAGCACCGCACCCACCGCACCCAAATCCCCCAGATCGAAACCGTCCAGCACGGGCGGACTGCCGGGACGATCCGCGATGCGCCGGGCCAGATCCGCCGCCACCGCCCGTTCGTGGGGGGCGCCGAACAGGGCGATCCGGGCGCCCGGCAAGGGGCCATCGGGCGCGACCAGCCGGGTGGCCAGCGCGGCAAAGCGATCGACCGGCCATTGCTTGCCGATCCAGTTCGCCGCCGGTCCCAGGGCGAGGAATGGCTGGGCCAGAAGCGGTTGGGCCAGAAACGGTTGGGATGCGCCATCGGGCAGGGCCAGCCCGTGCCGCATCAGCCAATCCCGCCCGGCCTGCCGCTGTCGGTCGGACAGGAACAGGCGCGGCATCGGCGGCGGCGCCATGGCCAGCCAGCGGGCAATCTGATCGACCCGGTGGGTGGCGGTCGGGCCGGATTCGCCACCCGGCCAGCGATCCCATCGGCGGCAGCGCACCAGCCCGCCGATCAGGGAGCCGCGCAGATCCACCACCCGGTCCCAGCGCGTGCCCACCACCTGCCGCCACAGTGCCCACCAATGGCCGCCCGCACGGCGTTTCGGCATGGGGATAAAGCGATCCAGGCCCGGCACCCCTTCGAACAGCGGGGCAACCAGCGGACCGCCCGCAACAGTGATCCGCGCGCCCGGATGCTCTGCCAGCAGGCGATCCAGCGCCCCGGTGGACAGGATGGCATTGCCAATCCGGGTGGCGGTGATGAACAGCAGACGCATCGGCCGGGCCATATGCACGGGCGTCATTCAGCCACGGGGGCGGTCGTCACCCGCTGGGCAACCGGCCGGGCCAGGGCGGCAAGACCAGCCGCCAGCCACAGGCAGGCGACCCACCAGCTTTGCCACAGGCCGTAGCTGAGGCTGAGCGGCACCAGCGCCGCCGTCAGGACGGCCAGCACCACCGCGCGGCCTTCGCCGTTGATCCCACGCAGCGCCGCCGCCATGCAGCCGAGCAGCCCGAGGCCAAGCAGCAGCCCCGGCAACCCCAGTTCCAGCCACAATTGCAGCGCGCCGTTATGCGGGTGGAGCGGCACCACCTCAACCTCATGAGTCAGGCCGGTGGCGGGGTTGATCAGCAGCGGCACCTTGGCCTTGCCGCCGGGCAAGGCGCGCGCGGCATCCAGGCCCCAGCCCAGCACCGGGCGTTCGGTCAGCCGGTCGGCCGCGAAGCGATAGACGATCAGCCGGTGCACGCCGGACGGCTTGGCCCCGGTCCAGACCTGCAACTGGTTGATCGGCGGCAGGGTCAGCGCCGCCAGCGGCATGGCGATCAATGCCCCGGCTGCCAGCGCCAGCCCGGCCCGGGCCAGACCGGCAGACAGCCGATCCCAGCGCTTCAGCGCCAGCAACCCCAGAAACACCAGCGCGCCCAGCAGCGCCGCCAGCTTGCCGGAATCGCTTTCCAGTCCGAACAGCAGGCCGACCGCCAGCCCGATAAACCCGCCCGCTGCCAATGCGCCACGCGCGCCGCCGCCCAGCCGGTACAGCGTCCAGGCCGCCAATGGCAGCAGAATGGCCAGCGTCGTCGCCCCACGATTGGTCGATGTCGGCATGCGCTGTTGCCCGTGGATCAGGTCGAACAGCCCACCTTGCGTGACCAAATCGACCGCCACCAGCACCAACGCCAGGCCAACGCCCACCGTCAGCGCCTTCAGCACGGCCAAGCGCTGCGCCGGAATCAGGCTGCGCACGGCATCCAGCAGCAAGAGGCCGAACAGGGATTCCGCCAGCAGGCGCGCGGCCCGCAGCAGGCTGCCGCCCGGATCGACCGCCCACAGGGCCGACAGGGCCGCCCACAGCACCAGCACGGCGAACAGCGCCCAAAGAGGGCCCCAGATATGGGGCGCGCGGCGTTCCCACAGCAACAGGCCCAGACAGGAGAGGCCGACCACCGCCAGCAGCGGGGCAAGGCCAAGCGGGGCGATCAGGCCGAGCAACGGCGTCAACAGCGCCGCACCCCCGACCAGATATCCGCGCCATGCCGCCGGACGGGTCAGCGGCGCCGGTTCCCGTGCCTGTCCCGGGCGTTCATGTCCGTGGCGTTCATGCCCCGGGCGTTCATGCCCCTGGGCCGATGCGGCAGCGGTCATCGCGCCTCGACCTGGATCAGGGTATCGGCATAGGTCAGCAGCGCCGTGAACCGGTCATAGGGCGCGGTGATCGAGGCCTGAAGCTGGCGCAGAACCCGTGCGGTCTGGCGGCCCGCCGTGCGGTCGCCCGCTTCGGTCTGGGCCAGCGCGATCAGCGACAGGGTTGCCACCCGTAATTGCGGCGGCACCGACAGGTCTGAGGTGGTGCGGTCGTACAGATTGGCGGCGTCCCGCGCCAGCTGGCGGCCAATGGCGGCATTGCCCAGCGCAATCTCCGCCCGCGCAAGGTGGGCCAGGGAAACCGACCGGTCCGGCCCGGCGGCAACCGACTTCACGGCATCGCGCGCGGCTTCCAGCGAGGCGGCGGCAGCATCGCGGTCCTGCATCCGCATCTGGGCAATGGCGATCAGCGCCAGTGCGGAGACCCGTTCGCGCCCGGCGCTGGTCTTGGCGGCGGCCTGCAACGCGGACAGCAGGGACTGGCGTGCCGCATCGGCAGCGTTGAGATCGATCAGCGCCAGGGCCAGATAGGCGAAAGTGTTGGCCTGGGTCGCCGGATCGCCGATCGCGGTCAGCGCGTTGAAGGCAGCATTGACCAGCCCCGTCGCCCCCGGCACGTCGCGGATATCGGCATAGGCCTGGGTCAGAATCGCCAGAATCGCCCCGTCGGACAGACCGGGCGGCGGCTGGGTGCGCCGATCTTCCCGCAGCACCAGGGCGGCGTCCTGCGCCAGGGTGCGGACAGTTTCCACATCACTGAAGCGCGCCTGGGTGCGGGCGGCGCGCGCCAGCGCCATCGACCGCCACCAGGGATCGAGGTTGGAGCCGCGGATCGAATCCAGCAGCTGCATCGCCTCCTTGATGGCCTGCACCGCATCGGCCGGGGCGGGTGCCTGGGCCTGCGCTATCTGGGCCTGCGCTATCTGGGCCTGGGCGATATGGGCCTGGGCGATCTGGAGCGGCGGTGTCGCCGCCTGCACCCCGGCAGCCGGAAAGGTAAGGCCGGCGCAGAGCAGCGCCACGGTGCGACCCCAGGACAGCGGGCGCAAAAAGGTCATGCGGTGGTTCATCGCCATTGGTCCGGTTGGGCACCCAGATGTGGTCAGCCGTATCATCATGGGGCGGAGGGTGCGTCCCCCGACGGGCGAGTGCAAGTGGTTTTCGCGCCCCTTGCCCTGACGTCGGGAAATCGCCACGTTGAAGGCCCAGCCATTGGCATGTCCGTTTTCAGCATTGGTCCTCTCATGTCCGCTTCGTTTTCCCTCGCCGCCCTGCCCGACCGTGCCCTCCTGGCCGTGACCGGGCCGGATGCCGCCGAATTCCTGCAAGGGCTGATCAGCAACGAGGTCGGCCGGCTGGCCGCACCGGGCGAAGCCATGCTGGCCGCCCTGCTGACGCCCCAGGGCAAGTATCTGCACGATTTTCTGGTCATCCGGGTGGCCGACGGGTTCTGGCTGGAGGGGGAAGCCGCGCGGCTGGACGATCTGAAGCGCCGCTTGTCGATCTACAAGCTGCGGGCGAAGGTCGCGCTTGGCGCGCCCGCCCCCGCCCGGACGGTGTTCGCCGCCTGGTCGGACGGTGCATCCGGCGAGGGGCCAGACGCCGACACCAAGCCGGAATTTGGACCGGATGTGCTGACACCGGATGCGCTGATGGTGCGCGACCCCCGCCACCCCCGCCTGGGCTGGCGGATTTATACT
Organism: uncultured Comamonadaceae bacterium; assembly: GCA_964428065.1. Lineage (GTDB taxonomy): Bacteria > Pseudomonadota > Alphaproteobacteria > Elsterales > Elsteraceae > CAYRWZ01. Next base: position 30,031 of record CAYRWZ010000010.1, read on the forward strand.
GCCACGCCACCCAGCACCAACAGCCAGGCGGCGGACTGGCATCGGCACCGGATGGCGCTGGGCATTCCCGAAGGCAGCGCCGATATGCAGATCGACAAGGCGATCCTGCTGGAAAACGGCTTTGACGAGCTGGGCGGGGTCGATTGGAAAAAAGGTTGCTATATCGGGCAGGAACTGACCGCGCGGACCAAATATCGCGGGCTGGTGAAAAAGCGCCTGCTGCCGGTTCAGGCCCAGGGTAGCGCAGCGGGAGAATCGCTGCCCGCGCCCGGCACGCCGCTGTTCATCGACGGCAAGGATGTGGGGGAGATGCGGGGCAGCATCGGCGATCGCGGCCTGGCACTGGTCCGACTGGAGGCCCTGGCCGCGCAGGGCGGCGCTGGCCCCGTGCTGCTGCACCCGACCGATGGCCCGGCGCTGCGCGTCAGCATCCCCGATTGGGTGCGCCTGCCCTGAGGTGCCGCGCCCAGAGTCCGCACTAAACCCCGCCCATTAAACCCCACCCGAGAGGCCGAACGCATCGTACAGGGCGGCGATATCCGGGCTGTGCCGCTCGAACACCGAAAGCAGGTGGGGATCGAACTGCTTGGGCCGGGTGCGCCCATCGCCGTTCAGAAGGATCGACATCACCGCCGCGTGGCTCATCCCCGGTTTGTAGACGCGCGGCGAACGCAGCGCATCGTAAACATCGCACAGGCCGATGATCCGCGCTTCCTTGGGGATCGCGTCGCCGGACAAGCCATCGGGATAGCCGGTGCCGTCATGGGCTTCGTGATGGTGGCGGGCAACGCTGGCCGCCAGTGCCAACTGGTCGGGCGCGGCATCCAGCAGCAACCGGTGGCCAAGGACCACGTGCTGGCGGATATGGGTGCGGTCGGCCTCGGTAAAGCCAACGGCCTTCCCCAGAATCTCACGATCGACCAGAATCTTGCCGATATCGTGCAGCACGGCTGCTTCGCTCAACCGGTCCAGCCAGCCGCTGTCGCTATGCCCGACGGCCCGGCCGATCAGCTTGGCCAGCGCGCCCAGGCGGTCGCTATGATCGCGCAGGCCTTGATCCTGGGTCAGTCCCGGATCGACAACCGTCTGCAATCTGGGCGGCAGGGCAGACACAACCCGCGCGCCGAAAGCGGCATGGTCCGTGCGCAACCGCTGGGTCGCCCGGACGGGCCGCACCCGCTGCGCCTGCCGATCGAAGCCGATTGCCCGGCCGGGGACCACAGGGGGAAGTTTGCGCGCCATGATCCCGGGGGGCCCTTTTTCCCCAACAGAGTGAAATGACCGACGCCGTGCGCCGGCACCTAATAATCCAGAGGTCGCAGGGGGTATAAGGGAAAATTGCCAAAAGCGCGAACATGTCTGGGCGCATATCACGCCCATTGTTTTGGCATGGCCCCTATATCCTTGTGCCATATGGATAAAAAACTGCCAAAGACGTCGAAAATTGGAAACTCTGCTGCCCGTTTCACCGGGGCTTGGCAACTCTATGACCGCTGTGCCTATACTTTTCCCAAGGGAGAGGGGGGCATCGGCAATTATCTAAAATTGCAGATGAAAGTCATAACATCGACAGGAAAGGTTTCACCTTCAATGATTCGTACATTCGTTCGGTCGGCCATGCTGGCCGCCACCCTGTCGGCCGGGATGCTGGCCGGAACCTCTGCCCTGGCGCAGAGTGTGTTCCATCGCGGCAATGGCGCGGAACCGGAAACCCTGGATGTGCATAAGATGCCCGACGTGGTGGGCATGAACATCGCGCTGGACCTGTTCATGGGCCTGATGACCTATGACGCCAAGGGCGAAGTGGTGAAGGGCCTGGCCGAAAGCTGGACGGTCAGCGAAGATGGCAAGGTCTATACCTTCAAGCTGCGCCGCGATGCCAAATGGTCGGACGGCTCCCCCATCACGGCAGAGGATGTCGCCTTCTCCTGGCTGCGCACCCTCGATCCGAAAACCAAGTCGGACTATGCCTATTTCATGTGGCCGCTGGAAAATGGCGAGGATTTCAGCACCGGCAAGCTGACCGATGCCAGCAAGGTCGGCGTCAAGGCGATCGACAGCCACACCGTGCAAGCGACCCTGCGTTCGCCCACCGCCTATTTCATCCAGATGCTGGCGCATCCCTCCACCTATCCGGTGTCGAAGAAGAATGTCGAAGCCAATGGCGACGATTGGGTGAAGGCGGGCAAGATGGTGTCGTCCGGCGCCTATACCCTGGCCGAACATGTGCCGAACGGCCATGTGAAGGTGGTCAAGAACCCGAATTTCTATGATGCGGCCTCGGTCAAGGTCGATACCGTCATGTTCCACGTGACCGAAAACAAGGAACAGGAACTGCAGCGGTACCGCGCTGGCGAGCTGCATGTGACCGAAAGCCTGCCGTCCACCCAGGTGGCGCTGGTGCGCAAGAATTATCCCGATGAAGTGCGCGTCGCCCCCTATTACGGCACCTATTACTATGCCTTCAACACCACCAAGGCGCCGTGGAAGGACAATCCGAAGCTGCGCGCCGCGCTGTCGCTGACCATCGACCGCGACTTCATCGCCGAGAAGATCCTGGGCACCGGGGAGACCCCCGCCTATACCTTCACGCCGCCGAACACCGCCAACTACAAGAACCCGACCGTATCCTGGGCCAAGATGACCCAGAAGGAACGGGACGATCTGGCGAAAAAGCTGTTCGCCGAAGCAGGCTATGACGTCAAGAAGCCGCTCCAGGTCGAAATTTTCTACAACACTTCGGAAAACCATAAGCGCATCGCCGTCGCCATGGCCGGGATGTGGAAGGAAAAGCTGGGGATCGAGGCGACGCTGACCAACCAGGAATGGAAGGTGTTTCTGAAGTCCCGCGACAGCAAGGACTATTCCGGTGTGGCGCGCGGCAGCTGGATCGGCGATTACAACGACGCCAATAATTTCGTCGAACTGTTCCGCAGTGATCTCGGCAACAATAACATTTCCGGCTTTGCCAGCCCGAAGCTGGACGAGCTGGTGAAAGCCTCGACCGCCGAAAAGGACCCGGCGAAGCGCGCGGCGCTGCTGGCCGAAGCCGAACTGCTGGCGATCGAAAACCACGCGGTGGCCCCGATCTATTTCTATACCTCCAAGCGGATGGTGTCGAAAAAGGTCAAAGGCTGGGAAGACAATATCATGGACTGGCACGCCAGCCGGTTCGTCACCGTGTCGAACTAAGCCTCGCCTGAGTGCGTAAATAGAACGGCCCCGTCCCAATCCGGACGGGGCCGTTTCTTTTGTCCGGATGACGGGATTAGCCGAGGGTCGGCATCACGAATTGCGCCCCGGCACGGATCCCGGTCGGCCAGCGTTGGGTGATGGTCTTCAGCTTGGTGAAGAACCGCACCCCTTCCGGCCCGTGCATATGATGATCGCCGAACAGCGACCGCTTCCAGCCGCCGAAGCTGTGGAACGCCATCGGCACCGGAATCGGCACATTGACGCCCACCATACCCACCTGGATTCGGTTGCAGAATTCGCGCGCCGCATCGCCGTCGCGGGTGAAGATGGCGGTGCCATTGCCATATTCATGGGCGTTGATCATGCGCACCGCTTCAGAAAAATCGGGCGCCCGCACCACCGACAGCACCGGGCCGAAGATTTCCTCGCGATAGATCGTCATGTCGGTGGTGACATGGTCGAACAGGCAGCCGCCCAGAAAATAGCCCTTCTCGAACCCCTGCAGGCGCAGATCGCGGCCATCGACCACCAGCTTCGCCCCTTCGGCCACCCCGGCATCGACATAGCCGCGCACCTTGGCCAGATGCTCCTTGGTCACCAGCGGGCCCATTTCGGACTCCTTGTCCGAACCGGGGCCGACTTTCAGGGCGCGCACCCCGGGGGTGAGCTTTTCGACCAGCCGGTCGCCGACATCGCCGACGGCCACCGCCACCGATACCGCCATGCAGCGTTCCCCGGCCGAGCCATAGCCGGCGCCCATCAGCGCATCGACCGCCTGATCCAGATCGGCATCGGGCATGACCACCATATGGTTCTTCGCCCCGCCCAGCGCCTGGACCCGTTTGCCATGGGCGGTGCCGACGCGATAGACGGTTTCGGCAATCGGGGTGGAGCCGACGAAGGAAATCGCCGCGATATCCGGGTGGGTCAGGATGGTTTCCACCGCCTCGCGCCCGCCCTGCAGCACGGTGAACACGCCATCGGGCAGGCCCGCCTGGCGCAGCAGATCGGCCATGAACAGGCTGGCAGAGGGATCCTTTTCCGACGGTTTCAGGATAAAGGCATTGCCGCAGGCAATGGCGACCGGGAACATCCACATCGGCACCATGGCCGGGAAATTGAACGGCGTGATCCCCGCCACCACCCCCAGCGCCTGCCGGGTTGACCAGCTATCGACACCGCCGCCGACCTGTTCGGTATATTCGCCCTTCAGCAGATGCGGAATGCCGCAGGCGAATTCCACCACCTCGATCCCGCGGGTGATTTCGCCATCGGCATCGGACAGCACCTTGCCATGTTCGGCGGTGATGATTTCGGCCAGCTTGGCGCGGTTGGCCTCCATCAATTCCTTGAACTTGAACATCACGCGCGCCCGGCGCAGTGGCGTCTGCGCGCCCCAGTCGGCGGCGGCGGCCTTGGCGGCGGCAATCGCCCGGTTGGCATCGGCGGTATTGGCCATGGCCACCTTGCCCGAAACCTCCCCCGTTGCCGGATTGTAAACATCGGCATAGACGCCGCTGGCGCCATCGACCGCCGCGTTGTTGATCCAGTGCAGAATGGTTTTCACCGCCATACCCCCCTATCGACTTGGTTTTCAAGCTCTAGGCTTGCAGGTCGGGACCAAAGCCGCAAGCCGCTTCTTTGCCCCGCCTAAGCCGTTGGAACCATTGAAAGCCCCGGCCAAACGTTCAGAATATTAAACGGTCGAAACGCGGGCGCGGGCTGGCGGCGGGTCAACCCGCCGCGCTGCACCCGCCTGACCACCCCACCTAACTGCCCCCGGCATAGCCGATTGCTTTCAGGCTGGTTTCGATTTCGCCCAGGATGGCCGGATCGTCGATCGTGGCGGGCAGTTTATACTCCTGCCCATCGGCGATTTTCTGCATCGTGCCGCGCAAAATCTTGCCCGACCGGGTTTTCGGCAGCCGCGCCACCACGGTTGCGGTGCGGAAGGCGGCAACCGGGCCGATCCGGTCGCGCACCAGGGCCACCACTTCCCGGACGATCTCCTCATGCGGGCGGGTGACACCCGCCTTCAGCACCATGAAGCCCAGCGGCACCTGCCCCTTCAGCGCATCGGCAACGCCGATCACCGCACATTCGGCCACATCGGGATGGGCGGCCACCACTTCCTCCATCCCGCCGGTAGACAGCCGATGGCCCGCAACATTGATGATATCGTCGGTCCGCGCCATGACGAAAATATAGCCATCGGCATCGATGAACCCGGCATCGCCGGTTTTGTAATAGCCCGGAAAATCCGTCAGATAGGACCGGACATAGCCATCGTCATTGTGCCACAGGGTTGGCAGGCTGCCCGGCGGCAGGGGCAGCTGGATCACCAGCGCGCCGATGTCCCCCGGCTTGACTGGCTTGCAATCGGGATCGACTACGGCAACACGCCAGCCGGGCACCGCGCGGGTGGGCGATCCCGGCTTCACCGGCATCGGCTCCAGCCCCCGGCAGTTGGCGGCAATCGGCCAGCCGGTTTCGGTCGGCCACCAATGGTCGATCACCGGCACGTTCAGAATGCGTTCGGCCCAGGCCAGCGTATCGGGGTCGCAGCGTTCCCCGGCTAGAAACAGGGTCTTGAACGCCGACAGATCGTACCCCGCGACCAGTTTGCCGTCCGGATCGTCGCGCTTGATGGCGCGGAACGCCGTAGGGGCGGTGAACAGCGCCTTGGCCTTATAGTCCGCCAGAATGCGCCAGAACGCCCCGGCATCGGGCGTGCCCACCGGCTTGCCCTCGTACAGAATTGTCGTGCCGCCCAGCAGCAGCGGGCCATAGACGATATAGCTGTGGCCAACCACCCAGCCGACATCGGAGGCGGTGAAGAATACATCGCCCGGCGCCAGATCGTAGATGTTCCGCATGCTCCACAGCAGTGCAACCATATAGCCGCCGGTATCGCGCACCACCCCCTTGGGAATCCCGGTCGTGCCGGAGGTGTAGAGGATATAGAGCGGGTCGGTCGCCGCCACCGG
>CAYRWZ010000010.1:36316-43905 GCA_964428065.1 uncultured Comamonadaceae bacterium
AGGTGTCGGGCGGATGGCTGGACATGGCAATCGCCGCATCCAGCAGGGGCTTATAGGGCACAATGCGACCCGGCTCCAACCCGCAGGACGCCGACAGGATCACCTTGGGCCGGGCATCGTCGATCCGGGTTTTCAGCTCGTTGGCGGCAAATCCGCCGAATACCACCGAATGAATCGCGCCCAGCCGCGCGCAGGCCAGCATGCCGATCACCGCTTCCGGCACCATCGGCATATAGAGCAGCACCCGGTCGCCCTTCGCCACCCCCATCTGGGCCAGCGCGCCCGCCAGCCGGGCCACCGCCTCGGTCAGTTCGGCATAGGTGAAGCGCTGGCGCGCGCCGGTCATGGCGCTGTCATAGATCAGCGCATCCTGCCCGCCCCGCCCGGCAGCGACATGACGGTCCAGCGCGTTATAGGCCAGGTTGGTTTCGGCGCCTGGGAACCAGCGATAGAAGGGCGGACGGCTGGCATCCAGCACCCGGTCCCACGGGCGGAACCAGTGGACCGCCTGCGCCGCCTCGCCCCAGAAGGCCTCGGGATCGTCTGCCGCGCGGGCATAAGCGGCGGCATAGGCGCCTGCCTTGGTAGTCATGGTCGCTGTCCCTCCCCGTCCAACCCCATTTTTGTCCATGGGTATGGCGGATAGTCTGCGCGCAGCCCCGCCGCCCCCGCAAGCCGGTGTAAGCCGGTGCGGCAAAGTGCCAACGCCGCGCGCCCCAAAATCGGTCCGTCAAAAAAGCCAAAGGCCGGAACGGGTCCGGCCTTTTTCCAGGGGTTGAAACGATGGGCGAAGCACGGGCGGTCAATGGGTGACCAGCTTCTCGATCTCCTCTTTCACGCGGAGCTTTTCCAGTTTCATGGACTTGAGGGCGATAATATCCGGGTTCGGGCGACTGTTCTCGGCCTCGATGGCCTGTTCCAGCCGCGCGTGCTTGGTTTTCAAGGAATGAACCCGTTCCGTCATTGACATCAGCCCCTCCTAGGACATGGCCCCGCAACAGCCGGGCCGGTGGATGGATACGCTGCATCTTCAGGGCCCCGGTCACACTTCGCGCCGTTCACCCTGCCCTTTGTCATATAGGGTTCATAAAGCCTATGCCCAAGCGCGGCGGATTCATAGCAGAAGGACTCGCCTATTCGGACTTTCCCTATTCGGGCAGTCGCAGCACCCGGTGGAACGTGCTATTCTCCGTCCGTGTTTTGGACCCCCCTCTTTTCGGGCTGGCTGTAGCTGTGACGATCGACGATATCGAGACCCTGACCCGCAAACTTGAAGATCTGCGGACGGAGCATCGCGACCTGGATGAAGTGATCGATCGGCTGACCGAGGAAGGCGGGTTCGATCAGCTGCGCATCCAGCGGCTGAAAAAGCGCAAGCTGGCGCTGAAGGACATGATCATCAAACTGGAAAGCCAGCTGCTGCCAGATATCATTGCCTGAACCATCGCCTGAGCGATGTTTCGGGTGCTCTCTTTCGGGCGCCGCCTCCCCCCGCATTGCATCGCCGCGCGATCCGCCTATAATCCGCGCCGCCGCGTTTCCCCTCTCCCCACCAGTTTCCGAATATCGAGGCTTGTCATGGCCCCTTCGCCTATTTCCCCGTCCGATCAGGGGGCGTCCCCCGTCGTTGGCATCATCATGGGCAGCCAGTCCGATTGGGCGACCATGGAGCATGCGGCGGCAACGCTGGACCGGCTGGGCATTGCCCATGAATGCCGGATCGTGTCCGCCCACCGCACGCCGGACCGGCTGTTCGACTATGCCCGCACCGCGCGCGGACGCGGCCTGAAGGTGATTATCGCCGGTGCCGGGGGCGCGGCCCACCTGCCCGGCATGGCGGCATCGATGACCAGTTTGCCCGTGTTCGGCGTGCCGGTGGAAAGCCATGCGCTGAAGGGGATGGATAGCCTGCTGTCGATCGTGCAGATGCCGGGCGGGGTGCCGGTCGGCACGCTGGCGATCGGCAAGGCCGGGGCGATCAATGCCGCGCTGCTGGCGGCGGCGGTGCTGGCCCTGTCCGATCCCGCCCTGGCGGATCGGCTGGATGCGTTCCGCGCGGCCCAGACCGCCGGGGTGGCCGAGGTTCCGGTTGGGGAGAGCATTGCCCGATGAGCGCGCTCAAGACCCTGCCGCCCGGCAGCACCATCGGCATTATTGGCGGCGGCCAGCTGGGGCGGATGACGGCGCTGGCGGCGGCGCGCCTTGGCTATCGCACCCATGTCTATACCCCGGAACGGGACAGCCCGGCGGCGCAGGTGACCGACCGCACCACCCAGGCGGCCTATGACGATGCCGTGGCCCTCGCCGCTTTCGGCGCGGCGGTCGATGTCGTCACCTTCGAGTTCGAGAACATCCCGGTCGAGGCGCTGAGCCGACTGGAGCAAATCGTGCCGGTGCACCCCTCGCCCAAGGTGCTGCGCGTAACGCAAGACCGGCTGCGGGAAAAGGATTTCGTCACCCGCCTGGGGTTGGAGACGACGCGCTATCGCGGTGTCACCTCCTTCGACATGCTGGGGCAGACAGTGGCGGAAATCGGCCGCCCCGCCGTGCTGAAATCCACCCGCATGGGTTATGACGGCAAGGGCCAGGCGAAAATCCTGCCCGATACCGATCTGGGCCAGGCATGGCGGCAGATGGGCGCGCAGATCGGCATTGTCGAGGCGTTTGTCGATTTCGCCTTCGAATGTTCCGTCATCGTTGCGCGTGGCCAGGATGGGGCGATGGCCTGCTATCCGGCGGTCGAGAACCGGCACGAGAACCATATCCTGTCGGAAACTCTGGTTCCGGCGCGCATGTCGGCAGAGCTGCTGGCCGAAGCCGACCGGATGGGCCGCGCGATTGCCGAAGGGCTGGATCTGGTCGGGTTGATCGCCGTTGAACTGTTCGCCACCCGCGATGGGCGGCTGCTGGTCAACGAGCTGGCGCCGCGCCCGCACAATTCCGGCCATTGGAGCATGGATTTCAGCGCCACCAGCCAGTTTGAGCAACTGGTGCGCGCGGTCTGCGGCTTGCCGCTGGGCGATCCGGACGCGCTGGCGCCGTGCCGGATGGTCAATCTGATCGGCGATCAGGCGCTGGACTGGCAACGTTGGCTGGCCACCCCCGGCGCCCGCCTGCACCTGTACGGCAAGGCAGAGGTCCGCCCCGGCCGCAAGATGGGCCATGTAAACCTGCCGCAAGACTAAGTCTGGAAACCGTCAGGGCGCGCATCAGGGGACGCATCAGGGGGCGGCGGCCTCGGCCAGGGATTGCCAGGCGGCCAGGCTGTCTTCGGCCAGCTGGCGCAGGGCGGCGCTGTCATCGGCATGGCGGGCGGCCGTGTGCCCGGCCATGGAGCGCGCTGCCGCCGCCAGGGCGACTGCACCCAGCCCATCGCACAGTTCCGCCAGTTCGGCCATCGCCTCCGCCCAGCCGATCATCGGCTGCCCGGTTGCCAGCGGCTGGGTGCCCGCCGCGACGCCGTGCGGCACCAGCTGATCCAGCGTCCGGTTGACCGTCAGCCCCAGGCGGGACCACAGGCTGGCCAGGGCAAGCGGGCCGATCTCCGCTTCCAGATCGCGCAGGCGTTTATCGTCGACCAGCATGCCGCCGCGTGCCGATTCCGCCGCCGCCGTCCCATGCCGGTGTCGGGCCAGCGAGTCCTCGACCGCATCGGTCAGCCGCAGCCAATCGATCGGCTTGCCGACCACCCGGTCCACCCCGGCCGCCAGGAATTCCGCCTGCTGGTCGCCATCGACATCGGCCGTCAGCCCGATGATCGGCACATCGCACAGGGGCGCGGGCAGGGCGCGGATCATGCGGGCGGCAATCGGCCCTTCGACCAGGGGCATCCGCCGGTCCAGGATCACCAGATCGAACCGGCTGGTCGTCAGCAGTTCAACCGCCGCCCGGCCATTCGGCACCGTCTGCACCCGGTGGCCGTCGCGTTCCAGCATGGTGCGCAGCAGGGTGCGGGTGACCTCGTTATCCTCCGCCACCAGGATGCGCACACCGCTGGCCCCCCACTGTTCTTCCGTTTCGGCGGCCTGCTTGACATCCGCATCCTGGGATGCGCCGCCGCGATGGGGCAGCTGCCGGACCGGCGGGGTGACCCGGATGGTGAACCAGAAGCGCGATCCCTCCCCTGGGGTGCTTTCGACCTGGATGGCCCCGCCCATGGCCTCGACCAGCCGGCAGGAAATCGCCAGCCCCAGCCCGGTGCCGCCAAATTGCCGGGTGATCGAGGCATCGGCCTGGGCAAAGGGTTCAAAGATGCGCCGCAGCTGATCTTCGGTGATGCCGATGCCGGTATCGGCCACCTCGAAACGCAGCACGGGGTCCAGGCCCTGCTCCGTCTCCTCGCGCGAGACGCGGATATCGACCCGGCCCTGGCGGGTGAACTTCACCGCATTGCCGACGATATTCAGCAAGACCTGACGCAGCCGGGTCGGATCGCCGCGCACGCGCAACGGCAGGTCCGGCGCGAATTCGACCCGCAGACTGGTGCCGTCGCGCAAGGCCGGGGCATCGAACAGCGCCACCACTTCGCGCACCAGAACATCGACGGAAAAATCGATCTGTTCCAGGGTCAGCCGGTCGGCCTCCAGCTTGGTCATGTCCAGAATGTCGTTCAGCAGCTTCAGCAGCGCATCGGCAGAGCCGCGCAGGGTACGCAGATAATCGCGCTGCGTGATCGACAGGCTGGTGGTCTGCAACAGATCGACCATGCCCAGAATACCGGTCAGTGGCGTGCGCAATTCGTGGCTCATCATCGCCAGGAATTCAGATTTGGCGCGGCTGGCTGCTTCTGCCCGCTGACGCTGGGCATCCAGATCAGCCCGACTGCGCTGCAATTCCAGCTCATACTGCTTGCGTTCGGCGATATCGACCGACGCGGACAGCACAATCTTGCGCCCATCCAGTTCCATCGGCTGCTTGAAGGTCAGATGGGTGCTGCTGGTGCCGTCCTTGCGCAGCAGATCGCGCTCGCGAAAGGTATAGCCGCGATCCTGTTCCATCACCTCGCGGTCATCGTCCAGAATAACCTTGGCGACGGACGGCTGCAGAATATCCAGCGATGACCGGCCGATGATCTCCGGCTTCGTCAGGCCGATTGCCTCTGCCCCCTGGCGATTGACCAGCAGATAGCGCCCCGCGCTGTCGCGGATGAAAATATTGATCGGTAGCAGATCGACGACTTTTTCGAAGAACTGGGTCTGTTCCTTCAGCCGTTCCGATTGCTGATGCAGCAGCGAGATATCGGAATGGATGCTGACCACCCCGCCATCCGGGGTCGGGTGTTCCAGAATGCGGATGATGCGCCGGTCGGCCAGGCGGATCGTATGCGTATGGCCCAGCTGGCGATGGCGGCGCCGCTTGTCGGCCAGCCAGTGATCGGCGGTCCCGACCGTGATGGGCACCTCGGACTCGGGCGGCACGGTGCCGGGATCCTCGGCCCATTGCCCCAGTTCCACCCCCAGACGCAGGATATCCTCGAAATGCATCCCCGGTTCCAGATGGGGCGCGATGCGGGGATACAGGCGGCGGAACTGTTCGTTTATCAGCACGATGCGGTCTTCGGCATCGAACAGCAGGAACCCGTCGGTCATGGCGTCGATGGCGCCGCGCAGTTGCTGTTCGGCCTTGGCCCAGGCCTGTTCCAGCCGCTTCAGTTCGGTGATATCGGTGTGGACGCCGACCAGCCGGGCCGGCTGGCCATCGCGGTCGTGCAGCAGGGTGGCGCGGGACAGAATCCAGACCGTATAACCGGTCCGGTGCCGGAAGCGCAGCGTCACCTCGTGCCGGTTGGCGCGCCCTTCCAGAATATCCTGGGCCGCGCGCTGGGCGATCGCCTTGTCCTCGGGAAAGATGATGCCATCCCAGGCCGTGGGATGATTGGGCAGTTCATGATCCAGATAGCCCAGCTGTTCCTTCCAGCGGGGCGACAGCCAGACTGTCTTGGTGCGGATATCGTAATCCCAGAACCCGTCCCGCGCGGCATGGGCCATCAACTCGAACCGGTCGCGCACCGAATCCAGTTCCAGTTCGCGCCGCTTTCCGGCCGAAATATCGGAAAAGGAAACGCAGAACCCGTCGGTGATCCGCATGGCACGGACATGGAACCAGCGGTCCAGCCCGTCGTGGCGGTAATGCAATTCGCTGTCGAAGGGCTGCCCGGTTTCGCAGACGCGGATATAGGCATCCAGCAATCCGCTGTCCCGATTGCCGGGAAAGACAGACAGCAAGCGGTTACCGATCACTTCTTCCCGAAACTTGCCGACAATCTCCAAGGCTGCATCGTTGGTATAGACCCAGACGAAATCGACAATCTCCCCCCGGGCATTGCGCACGCTGCGAAACGCCATCAAACCGTCGAACGCAACATCAAGCAGGTCGTACAGAACCGCCATAGATTCGGCAGAGGAGACGGGGGAAACTGTCATATCCGTGGCGAAACCCCACACTGGGCCGAATCACACTGGGCCGACTATCGGTTGAACACCGGGCCATTCACAGCGCACCGCCGGCCCGAACGTCCGGCGGCAGCCCGATAGCCCTGCACCAGCCTTGCGCAGTGTTCTTAAAATACCCTCAAAATTTGATCCGTTGCGCGACGAAAAGCACCGGTAAGCGCGGAATTATTCCCGCCGGGGTTTCATTCAGATCACCGGAAATCGCTTATACCGCCTCACGCCCGACGGCCGAACAATCCGGCCAGCGGCTTCAAGGGGCGGATGACGGCGCGGGCGCAACGGGCCGGGGTGGGCACCGATTGCAGCAGCTTCGGCACCTGCATGACATCGGCGATGCGCCGGTCGAGGAAGGCCCAGCTTGCCTCTGCCCCTTCGCTGCGATCATCGAGCCAGTAGAGCAGGGTTGCGGTATAGACGCCGGCCAGCAGGCCGCGCTTGGTGTAGAAGTTATGGTCGGTCGAACGGTCGCCCGCTTCGTACCAAATGGCATCGATGGTGGCGTACAGCATCCGCGCCGCCGCCGCCGCCCGCAGCGGATGGGCCATATAGGCGATGGTGCGCCGCACGGCATCGCGGTGCTGGGCCAGCGGCTCCAGCCGCAGGCGGACGCCGAGGGCCACTTTCTCCCGCACTTTCATCGCGGCCAGATCGTGCGCGCGCATCTCCACCACCATCTGGGCATCGCTGCGTGCGTGCCAGGCCGCGATGATCTCCGCCGGGCCGCCCGGAAACACGCGATGGACCTGCGCGGGATCGACGGCAATCATTTCCGCCGCGATCTTGATCGCCCGGTTGCTCCACCCTTCGAACGGAACTTCCAACAGAACGGCATCGATCACCTGATCGCGATTGCCCCCCAGCATATGGGTCACGACTGCGGTACTGGCGACCTTCACCAGCACAACGTGATCGAGGCCAACCCGGTTGAAGGAGTTCTCCAGCGCCAGCACGCCCTGGATCTCGTGAGCCTTGACCATGGCGGTCAGCACATCGGCCATGGTGAGCGGCGCCTTGCCCTCGGCGACGCGAGTGCGCGACAGCCAGTCAGCGGTAGCCAGAATACCCCCCAGGTTGTCGGAAGGGTGGCCCCACTCGGCGGCGAGCCAGGTGTCGTTGAAGTCGAGCCAGCGGATCATC